>NZ_DATMBZ010000001.1:0-23803 GCF_035558935.1 Gaiella sp.
GGACACGTCCCGACCCCCACACCCCACAAGGAGGTCCCGATGTTCGCCCGTGTCACCGCGTACGAGCTCGACGAAGCACGCGCGTCGGAGTCGATCGGCGCGTTCGAGCCCGCGATCGACCGCGTCCGGGAGCTGGACGGATTCGTCGATGCGCTCTTCCTCGTCGAGCGGGACGGCAACCACGCGATCACGTTGACCCTCTGGGAGTCCCTGGACGCGCTCGAGCGAAGCCGCGTGACCGCGTCCAACGCCCGCAACGAGGCCGCGCGCGGGGTGGCCGCCGAGGTGACGAGCACGTATGAGCTCGAGGTGGGGATCCGCGCGACGGCGGACGGAGAGGCGCTGCTCCAGGCACGCGGCTCGACCGCGTAGGCGGCGGCTGCCGGCCCGATAGGGTGGCGGCCGTGATCGACCTTCGCTCCGACACCGCGACCCGGCCGACCGAGGGCATGCGCGCGGCGATCGCCGCCGCCGCCGTCGGTGACGAGCAGCGCCGCGAGGATCCGAGCGTCAATGCGCTGCAGGAGCGGGCCGCCGAGTTGCTCGGGCAAGAGGCCGCCCTCTTCCTGCCGACCGCGACACTCGCGAACCAGATCGCGCTCAAGCTCCATTCGCGTCCCGGTGACGTGCTCGTCGCCGAGCGTCACGCACACGTCGTGATCTACGAGTACGGCGGGCCGGCCGCGCACGCCGGCCTGATGGTCGAGGCGATCACGGGACGCCACGGTCGCTTTGGTGTCGACGCGCTCGCAGCCGCGGTCGAGCCGAGCACGAAGTCGGCCGACCAGCGAGCGTCTGTGCTCGCGCTCGAGAACACGCACAACTCGTCGGGCGGGCGCTGCTGGCCACTCGAGGAGATCGAGGCGGTCACCGCGGCTGCGCGAGAATGGGGGCTCCGCGCCCATCTCGACGGCGCGCGTCTGCTCAACGCCGCCGTGGCGACGCGAACCGCGCCGTCGGCGATCGGGCGGCACTTCGACACGGTCACACTCTGCCTCTCGAAGGGCCTCGGTTGCCCCCTCGGTGCGCTCCTCGCCGGCTCCGCAGAGACGATCGAGCGCGCGTGGCGCGAGAAGCACCTCTTCGGCGGCGCGATGCGCCAGGCGGGAATCGTCGCGGCGGCAGGCGTCTACGCCCTCGACCACCATGTCGACCGGCTGTCGGACGACCACGCCCGTGCCCGCCGCCTCGCCGAGGGCTGGCATGCGGCCGGGCTGCCCGTCGACCTCGACCAGGTGGAGACGAACTTCGTCCAGCTCGGCGTCGGTGCGCTCGGTCTCGGCCGCGACGAGGCTCTCGCGCGGTTGCGCGAGGCCGGCGTGGGACTGTCGTCGACGATCCACCCGAGCGTGATCCGGGCGGTGACGCACCTCGACGTCGACGACGACGCGATCGACCGCGCGATCGCCCTGGCGCCAGAGGCGCTCGGAGCGCGTGTCGCCGTCTGATCGGCTCGTCGAGCGGCTCGACCGGATCGCCGCGACGGCCCAGGCCGAGCAGCGCATGCCGTCGCTCTGCGCGGCGGTCTTCCGCGACGGCGAGGTTGTCTGGCGCTCGGCGCTCGGTTCGGCGGACGTCGCCCGCTCCGAGCCGGCGACGCCCCAGCACGTCTACCGGATCGGCTCCATCACGAAGACGTTCACGGCGGTCGCGATCCTCCAGCTGCGCGACGCGATGGTGGTCGACCTCGATGACCCACTACGCACTCATGTCCCCGAGATCCCGTCGGGAGCGACGGTGCGGGACGCCCTCTCGCACCTGAGCGGCTTCCAGCGCGAGCCGCCCGGCGACATCTGGGAGACGCTCGAGCCGCCGACGCGTGAGGAGCTGCTCGCCGGCCTCGAGGACGCCGAGCGAGTCCTTCGCCCCGGCGAGTCGTGGCACTACTCGAACCTCGCATTCGGGCTGCTCGGCGAGATCGTCGCCCGCCGCAGCGACGGTGACTACGAGGCGGCGCTCCGCACGCGGTTGCTCGAGCCGCTCGATCTGGGGCGCACGGGATTCGATCCGCCCGGCCCGCGCGCAACCGGCTACTTCGTCGATCCGTACTCCGACCGTGTCACCGTCGAGGCGGAGCTTCCGGCGCGCGGACCGATCGCTGCGATGGGCTGGTTGTGGTCGACGGTCGACGACCTCGCGCGCTGGGCCGACTTCCTCGCGACCGGTCGCGACGGCGTGCTCGCCGTCGAGACGCTCGACGAGATGGCGCGCACGCAGTCGATGGTCGACCAGGCGAAGTGGTCGCTCGGCTGGGGACTCGGTCTCGGGCTCTACCGGCGCGGGGAGCGCGTCTACGTCGGCCACGACGGCGCGATGCCGGGCTTCCTCGCGGCGTTCTGCGTCCACCGCCCCGAGCGCACCGGCGCCGCCGTGCTCTGCAACACGGGCGCCGGTGCGCGGCCGGAGCAGCTCGCGCTCGACCTCGCCGAGGCCGTCTTTGAGGAGATCGAGCGCACGCCCGGCCTCTGGCGCCCCGACGAGGGCCCGCCCGCCGACGTCGAGCCGCTGCTCGGCCGCTGGTGGTCGGAGGGGAACGAGCTCGTGCTTGCCTGGCAGAGCGATCGGCTACGGCTCGAGCTCGTCGACGGCCCGACAGGGCGGAACGTCTCGTGGCTGACGCGCGAGGCCGACGACCGGTGGCGCATCGTCGAGGGCCGCGAGCTGGGCGAGCTGCTTCGGGTCACGCGGGACGGCGACGGCGCGCCCGTGAAGCTCTACGTGGCGACGTATCCGCTGACGAGAGCGCCGGCCGCGTTCGCCCGAGACGCGTCGGAGTGATCCTCGCGGTCGCCGGCCGCGTAGAACGCCACGACGATTGCCGCGTAGGCGACGAGGAGCACCGCGCCGCGCGCCTTCGACGCGTGCCCACCCCAGATGGTGGCCGCTGCCACGACGAGGCCGAAGGCGAGGGCTGCGATCTCCACTTCCCGGAACCCGAGCGCCAGCGGCTCGATGAACCACGAGAGCAGGGCAACAGCGGGGATCAGGAAGACGGCGACCTGCGCCGCCGACGCCAGCGCGATCTCTGCAGCGAGCTTGACCTTTCCCCGCCGGGCGACGACGACCGCGCCTCCGTGCTCGGCCGCGTTCCCGACGATCGCGACGATCACCGCCGCGACGAAGAAGTCCGTGAGCCCGAACTTCTCGGCGAACGCCTCGAGCGAGCCGACGAGGATCTCGGCCACGAGCGCCGTCACGACCGTGGCCGCGCCGAGGACGACCAGGGCTCTCTGGAGCGTCCAGGCCTCGACCTCCTGGTCGCTTGCGACGTGCAGCTCGCGGTGGCGGCGGAGGGAAAAGAGCGTCACCACGACGTAGACGAGGAGGAGCACGATCGAGACCGGAACCGAGAGCTGAACGATGAGGTGCCGGTCGGGGTCGCCGTCCCAGGACGGCACCGACGGGATGAGGAAGAGCAGCACCGCGACGGCGATCGCGCCGAACGAGAGGAAGCTCGAGAGGCGGTCGAGCTCGTCGCGCGGCCCTGCAACGAGCGAGAAGCCGAGCACGAGCAAGAGGTTCCCCACCACCGAGCCGGTGAGCGAGCCGCGCACGACCTCGGTCAGGCCCTCGTGCACCGCGATGAGCGCGATGATCAGCTCGGGAGCGTTCCCGAACGTCGCGTTGAGAAAGCCGCCGATCCCCGGGCCCGTGCGCTCGGCGGCGTGCTCGGTCGCCTCGCCGATGAGCCACGCCAGGGGGACGAGCGAAAGGGCCGCGAGCACGAACTCGACCGTCTCGTCGAGGTCGAGGGCGTAATGGACGACGATCGTGAGCGGCCCGAGCAACAGGCCGGTGAAGAGGGCGCGGCGGACCACGGCGGGGGAACCCTAGTCAGTCGTCGATGACGGTCACGGACGGTGCCGTGCGCTTTGGTTCGACGCTCGGATCGCGGAGCCGCTCCGGGCGCTACCCGTTTCGGGCCTCGGCGTCAAGTCTTGCGCGGGTGGGCGTGACCTTGCCACCATCCGGTCATGAGTGACGTCGCTCCCCTGACCGAGGCGCCTGCGCAGATCCCGCTTCGGCCCCAGGACGAGCTCGAATGCCGTCGCTGCGAGGTGCACTGCGACCGGGTCGTCTATCCCGGCGCGTGCATCGCCCGGAGCTGTCCCTTCGTCTACGCATACGAAGCCTGGGGACACACGTACATGGGTTGCCTCCAGAAGGTCTTCGACGTCGAGATCGACCTCGATCTCCTGGGGGAGCTGGAAGGCCGTCGTGAGGGCTTCGGCGCGGTGAAGGCGAGCCGCGCGCCGCTCCCGATGTGTCACTCGGACATCTCGTCGTGCTACCTCCATCGCGTCGACGAGCTCGGGTGCCGGAACCCGGAGTTCTTCGAGTTGCCGCTCGAGCGGCCGAGCTTCCGGATCTTCGCGACGGTCGACTGAGCGCGACTGTCTGGACGCCTGTTCAGGCGGCAGCCAGGCCCTTCTTGTGGAGCCGCCGGAGGAGGCGCAGCTCGTCGGCGTAGGACCCGTCGGCGTCGGGTGTCTCGAGGATCGCGGGGAGCCCCTGGAAGGCCGGGTGGCCGAGAAACGTCGCCATGCCCTTCCCGATCGTCCCCTTCCCGAGCGTCGTGTGGCGGTCGCGGTTCGAGCCGAGGCCCACTTCCGCGTCGTTCACGTGGAGACAGCGCAGCCGGTCGAGGCCGATGCGCTCGTCGAGCTCGCCGACTGCGGAGTCGAGCGCCACACGGTCCGTGACGTGGACGCCGGACACCCACCAGTGGCACGAATCGAGGCACACGCCGAGGCGCGGATGCCGGTCGAGCCGGTCGACGATCGTCGCCAGCTCCTCCACCGAACGTCCGATCGTCCCTCCTGCGCCGGCGGAGTTCTCCAACACGAGCCAGAGGCGGTCGTTCGTCAGCTCCAGGAGCCCGCGGAGAGCCGGGACGACGAGCGCGAGGCCCTCCTCGAGACCCGCCCCGAGATGGGAGCCGACGTGGAAGACGACCCCGTCGGCGTCGATCGCGGCCGCCGTCTCGAGGGTGGCGCGCATGGCGGCGACGGACTTCGCATGAATCTCCCGGTCGGGGCTTGCGAGGTTGACGAGGTAGAGCGCGTGGCAGACGACCGACTCGATGCCTGCGTCCGCCCGCCGTGCGCGGAATCGCTCGGTTTGCTCCTCCGTGTGCGCCGTCGGCTTCCACATCCGGGGGCTCTGCGTGAAGACCTGCACGGCTTGGCACCGGAGCTCCTCCGCCCGGTCGATCGCCTTCGAGATTCCGCCGGCCGACGAGACGTGGGCGCCGTAGAGCACGCGTGCACGCTACCCCGCGGCCGCGGGCGCTTCGCCGGTGGAGCGATCGAAACGGAGTCGGCACGGTTTGCGCTTGACGAGAACCGGTCTCTGAGACCCCTTGGCGGCATTCGCGAGACGATCGGGCGACGCATCCTCGGGGAGACGGGTCCTCCCCGGACACGGGTGGTTGTGGACGACCGCGACCTGAGGGAGCTGAGCCCGCACGACGGCGGGTGTCTGCAGGCGGCGGCGAGGTGTGGAACAACCGGTGCAAACTCGGCACGCGTTTGCCCTTGACGGAGAACGGTCTCTGAGGCGGATCTGCGTCAACCCTCCACGCTGGACATGGCGCAAGGGGCCGCGACTACCCTCCCCGCGTGGCGATGCCGCTGAGCGAGCGCCTTGGCGCCCTGCGCGAGCGCGACTTCCGTCTGCTCTTCGCCGGGACGATGATCACGACGGTCGGCGACCGCCTCGCCAGTATCGCCCTCGCGTTCGCCGTCCTCGACATCGCCTCCGCGACCGCGCTCGGCATCGTGTTCGCGGTCCGTCAAGGTGTCCAGGCGCTCGTCGTCGTCGCCGGCGGCGTTCTCTCGGACCGTCTGCCGCGCAACCTCGTCCTCGTCGGTGCCTCGCTCGTGCAGGGAGCAGCGCAGGCGGCGACGGCCGCGTGCGTGCTCGCAGGGGTCGGCGGCGTGTGGGCGATCGTCCTCCTGCAGGCGGTCTACGGCATCGGGCTCGGCCTCGTGCTCCCGGCGGAGGTCGGGCTCGTCCCGCAGACCGTCAGCCCGGACAGGCTCCAGCAGGCGAATGCGCTCCAGGGCCTTACGCGGAACATCGTCGGCGTCCTGGGCCCGGCCGCGGGCGGCGCGATCGTCGTCGCCGGGAGCCCGGGGATCGCGCTCGCCGTCGACGCGGCCAGCTTCCTCGTCTGCGCGGAGCTGCTGCGCCGCATCCGCGTCGCGCCGCGAGAGGAGACCAAGACGCCCGGCTTCGCGGCCGAGCTCCGCGAGGGGTGGCAGGAGTTCACGTCGCGGACGTGGCTCTGGGCGTCCGTCGTGTTCTTCGGGATCGGCAACCTGGCCTTCGCCGGCTGGATCGTCCTCGGGCCGGCGATCGCCGACGACCGCCTCGGTGGAGCCGGGCCGTGGGCGACGATTCTCACCGCCGGCGGCCTCGGAGCCATCCTCGGCGGCGTCCTCGCGATGCGAGTCCGGCCGCGGCGTCCGCTCGTGGCCTGCGTCCTGGCGGCGACGCTGATCTCACTGCAGACGCTCAGCCTCGCACTCGGCGCCCCGACCTGGGTGATCGCCGGGGCGGCTTTCATGGGCGGGATCGGCATCGCCGTGCACCTCACGCTCTGGTTCACGACCTTCCAGCGGCAGGTGCCCGAGCGGGCGCAGTCGCGGGTCGCCTCGTACGACACTCTCGGCTCCTTCGTGCTGATGCCCCTCGGGATGGCGCTCGTCGGTCCGCTGGCCGATGCGATCGGCCTCACCGAGACGCTCTGGATCTGCCTGGTGGTGATGTGGACCTCCTGGGCTGCGATCCTCGTGCTCCCATCGGTCTGGGCGATTCGCCGCGATGAGCCGCTGCCGGCCCCGAGCCCGGCCTGACTACGATCCCCGGCCATGACCGTCCGCGTCCGCATGGCGCCGTCACCGACCGGGCTCCTCCACATCGGCGGCGTCCACACGTTCCTCTTCAACTGGCTCTTCGCCCGCGGCCGTGACGGTGCCTGCATGCTCCGGATCGAGAACACCGACACGAGCCGCGAAGTACAGGAGGCAACCGAGCAGATCCAGCGCTCGCTCACCTGGCTGGGCATCGACTGGGACGGGCCGGTGACGTTCCAGCTCGACGCGATCGAGCGCAGCCGCGAGCTCGCCGCCCGCCTCGTCGAAGAAGGGGCGGCCTACGAGGACGAGGGCGCGATCCGGTTCCGGATGCCCGAGGAGGGCGTCACCGGGTGGGATGACGCGGTGCGCGGCCGCATCGAGTTTCCGAACGAGCAGCTCGAGGACGTCGTTCTGGTCCGCTCCGACGGCCGCCCGACCTACAATTTCGCCTCGCCGGTGGAAGACATGGACGACGCGATCACCCACGTCATCCGCGGCGACGACCACATCTCGAACACGCCGAAGCAGATCCAGATCCTCCACGCGCTGGGTCACGAGCCGCCCGTCTACGCGCACGTCGCGAGCATCCTCGGCACCGACGGGAAGAAGCTCTCGAAGCGCCACGGCGCCGTCTCGGTCGACGAGTTTCACGAGGCCGGCTATCTGCCCGACGCGCTCGTCAACTTCCTCGCGCTGATCGGCTGGGCGCCCGACGGCGAGACCACGATCATGACCCGCGACGAGATCGTCGAGCGCTTCACGCTCGAGGCAGTGAGCGCAAGCCCGGGGACGTTCGACCATGCGAAGCTCGATTGGATGAACGGGGTCTACCTCCGCGCGCTCGCGCCCGACGCGTACGCGGACGAGGTCGTGAAGTACCTCGGCGAACGCGGCGTCGACTGGCCGGAGGACCGAGTTCGCGCGATGGCGCCGCTCGTGCAGGAGAAGGTCGCGAGGCTCGGTGAGATCGCGGACTTCACCCGGTTCCTGTTCGAGGACGTCGCGCCCGACCCGTCGCTGCTCGACCGGCGGATCCTGGAGGCCGCGGCACAGGCGCTCGCAGCCGTCGACGACTGGACGGCCGCCGAGCTGGAGGTCGCGCTCAAGCGCCTGTGCGAGGATCTCGGCGAGAAGCCCCGCACCGTGTTCGCGCCGATCCGCGTGGCCGTGACCGGGTCGCGCGTCTCGCCGGGCCTCTACGAGTCGCTCGAGCTGCTCGGACGTGAGACCTCCCTCGAGCGCCTGCGCCGCGGTGCGGAGCTCACCGCATGACCGCGCTCGATGCCCGCGCCTTCGAGCAGCGCCTCGACGTCTTCCTCCAGGAGCGCTCGGAGGAAGCCCGCGCCGTCAGGGTCGGGGAGAAGGAGACGTCCGAGCAGGCCGCGATCGTCGCCCGCTACGCCGATCTCTTCACCCGGGAGCAGCTCGAGGTGCTGCGCGAGACGGAGGGCGCGAGGGACGGCGCCGAGCAGGAAGCGGTCGCGCGACTACGGATCACGTGCCAGGAGGGGATCGTCGAACGCGAGATCGTCGAGCGCGAGGACGCCCTCGAGAACGCGTTGCTCGCCGCGCGAGTCGCCTGGAAGGGCGAGGAGCTGTCCCTCCGGTCGGCCCAGGCGCGGCTCGCCGTCGAGCCGGCCTATGCCGACCGCGACGCGCTCGGTGCCGTGGTGCTCGACACCTCGTCGTCGTTCAACGACGAGCGGCGAGCCCTGCTCCGGGAGCGCCACTCGCTCGAGTCGGACGTGACCGGGATCGCGGAGCCCGTCGCGCGCAACGAGGTGGAGAAGGGCATCAAGCTGCGGCCCGTGCTGGGCGCGGTCGACCGCGCGCGCGTCGAGAGCACGCCGGCGTTCACGCCGCAGCGCGAGCGCTGGCTCGAGCGCCTGCTCGGACCCGACCGCGACGCGACGCCCGCTCACGCCCACATGGCGTGGATCCGCCGCCTGTCGCCTCTCGAGGCGACGTACACGAAGGAGCGGAGCGTGGCCGTCTGCGTCGAGACGCTGCGTGCCCTCGGCTTCGACCTCGCCGCCGAGAAGGGCATCAGGCCGGACCTCGAGGATCGGCCCCAGAAGTCGCCACGCGCCTGTGTGATCGCATCCGACCCGCCGCGCGTCGTCCACCTCATCACCCGTGCGCAGGGCGGTCTCCACGACTACGAGGCGTTCTTGCACGAGGCCGGGCATGCGCTCCACTACGCCGGCTGTGAGCCGTCGCTGCCGCTGGCGTTCCGCCGGCTCTCGCGCGACCACGCGCTCACCGAGATCTACTCGTTCCTGCTCGACTCGATCGCCCAGGAGCCGGGTTGGCACGCAGAGCACTTCGGCCTGGCGGAGGGGGACGCCCGCGAGAACGCCGACGCCGCGCGCTTCACGAACGCACTGCTCTTCCGCCGCTACTCCGCGAAGCTCGGGTACGAGCTCGACTTCTGGACGCGCTTCCCGTCGGACGGCGGGACGCCGGACGGGTACGAGGAGCGGCTGACGGCGGCGACCGGGATCCGCTACCCCGCCGCGAACCACCTCGCCGACATGGATGCCGGCTTCTACTCCGCCGACTACCTGCGCGCCTGGATCCGCGCGGCGCAGCTGCGCGCGCACCTGCGCCGCGAGGTGGGGGTCGACTGGTGGCGCCGGCCCGAGACGGGCGCGCGCCTGCGCGACCTCTTCCGCGAGGGGACGCGGCCGACGACGGAGGAGATCGCGGAGCGGATCGGCTTCGGCCCGCTCGACACGGAACCGCTCGTCGCCGAGCTCGGCGCGCCCGCCTGACGCCTCGCCGTCAAACCGGACGCGCTGCCGGTCGTCTCAGAGGTGGGGTCCGGCGTTCGGAGTCGTAAAGACATGGTCTGCAGTCTTGCCTCCGTCGTCGTCGGCCGCTATAAGACACCTGAATCGGGTCTCAGGTTTGAGCCCGGACACGTCCAACGGAGGGCACATGAAGCGGTGGCACATGCTTGCGGCGCTCATCACGGGCATCGCGGTTCTCGCAGGGATCGGGGCGACGGCGCGGGTCGCGGACGCGGCGCCGAGCGCCAACGCGCCGATCAAGGTCGGCATCGTCTACTCGCGGACGGGGCTCCTCGCCGCGTACGGCGCCGAGTACATCCAGGGGCTGCGGTACGGCCTGGCGTACGCGACGAAGGGCACCAACGCGGTCAACGGCCGCAAGATCGAGCTCACCGTCGTCGACGACGCCACCGACCCGGTGAAGGCCGTCGCGGCCGGGAAGGACCTGATCGGAAAGGGCTACAAGATTCTCGCCGGCAGCGTCTCGTCGGGGGTCGCGCTCCAGATGGCGCCACTCGCCGACCAGAACAAGGTGCTCTTCATCTCCGGCCCGGCGGCCACGGACGCGGTCACGGGGATCAACAAGTACACGTTCCGCTCCGGCCGTCAGTCGTACCAGGACGTCCTCGCCGCGAGCTCGTTCCTCGGCGGCGGCGGCGGCAAGAACGTGACCGTGTTCGCGCAGGACTCGGCGTTCGGCCTGGGCAACGTCCTCGCCGTCCAGCAGGTGATGGGCAACCTCGGCGGCCAGAAGGTGAACCGCATCCTCGTGCCGCTCTCGGCGCAGGACTTCACGCCGTTCGCCCAGCAGGTCAAGCAGCAGAAGACCGATCTGCTGTTCGTCGCATGGGCCGGGACGACGGCGCCCGCGATGTGGCGTGCCCTCGAGCAGCAGGGCGTGTTCGGATCGGTCGACAAGGTCGTCACGGGACTCGCCGAGCGCGCGACCTACCCGACCTTCGGGCCGGTCGCGAGCAAGATCTCGTTCCTCTCGCACTACGTCTCGAACGCGCCGAAGAACAAGGTGAACGACTTCCTCGTCAAGTCGATGCGGAAGCGCGGCCAGGTGCCCGACCTCTTCACGCCGGACGGCTTCGTCGCCGGGCAGATGATCGTGCGGGCGCTGACGAAGGGCTCCCCGGACGACGTCGACAAGATGATCTCGGCGCTCGAGGGCTGGAGCTTCACGGGGCCGAAGGGCCAGCAGACGATCCGCGCGTCCGACCACGCGATGCTGCAGCCGATGTTCCAGGTCAAGCTCGTCCAGAACGGCGACACGTACAAGACGACCGTCGTCAAGTCCCTGCGGGCGAAGTACACGGCTCCGCCGGAGAAGAAGTAGCGGAACGCCCTCCAGCCGACGGGATCGTGTCCACGCAGGCCCCGATCCTCGCCACTCGCGACCTCGGGCTCGACATCGGCGGCGCACGTATCGTCGCCGATGTCTCGCTCGAGGTCGCCGAGGGCGAGCTCGTCGGCATCATCGGCCCGAACGGGGCGGGGAAGACGACGCTCTTCAACCTGCTCTCGGGCACCATCCGCCCGACGACCGGCACCGTCGAGCTCGACGGGGAGGACGTCACCCACCAGCCGCCCCACCGGCGGACGCAGGCAGGTCTGGGCCGCACGTTCCAGGTCTCGAGCGTGTTCCCGCTCCTGCCGGTCGGTGAGAACGTCCGGCTCGCCGCCGAGGCGCGGATCGGCGGCTCGCTCAGCATTGTCCGGCGTGCGGCGCGGTTCGCGCCCGCGCTCGACCGGGCATCCACCGCCCTCGAGCGCGTCGGGCTCGCCGATCGCGCGCTCTGGCCGGCCGGGATGCTCTCGCACGGGGACAAGCGAAAGCTCGAGATCGCGATGCTCCTCGCGGCCGACCCGCGCGTGATCCTCCTCGACGAGCCGATGGCGGGTGTCTCGGTGGAGGACGTCGACGGGCTCGTCGAGGTGATCCGCTCGGTGCACGAGGAGGAGGGCAGGACGGTGCTGATGGTCGAGCACCGGATGGAGGTCGTCGTCGGCCTCGCGCAGAGGATCGCCGTCATGCACCACGGATCGCTGCTCGCCTTCGACACCCCCGAACGTGTGATGGCCGACGAGACCGTCCAGACCGCGTATCTGGGAGAGCCGCTGTGACCACGGCGCCGACGGCGACCGCGACGGCGCTGTCCGTCTCCGACCTCCACGTGTACCTCGGCGAGTCTCACGTGCTGCAAGGGATCTCCTTCGACGTCCCAGCCGACGGCGTGACGGCCGTGCTCGGGCGCAACGGCGTCGGCAAGACGACGACGATGCGAGCGCTGATGGGCCTCGTGCCGCGGTCGCGCGGGACGGTGACGATCGAAGGCGAGGACGTGAGCCGGCTTCCGACCCACGCGGTGGTCCGCCGCGGCGTCGGCTACGTGCCCGAGGACCGTGACGTCTTCGCAGGGTTGACGGTCGAGGAGAACCTCCGCCTCGCCGAGCGGGACGGCGAGCCGCGCTACGAACTCGTCCACGACCTCTTCCCCGAGCTCCGCCAGCGCGCGGGCCAGCGCGCCGGCACGCTTTCCGGCGGCCAGCAGCAGATGGTCGCGATCGCGCGGGCGCTGCTCAACCGCAACCGGCTCCTGCTCGTCGACGAGCCGACGAAGGGCCTTGCGCCGCTGCTCGTCACCGAGGTCGCCTCGGCGCTCGAGCGTGCGGCGGAGCTGACGACGATCGTGCTCGTCGAGCAGAACCTGTCCGTCGTCCAGCGTCTCGCGCGAGACGTGGTCGTGCTCGACGCCGGCCGGGTCGTCCACTCCGGGCCGGCGGCGGAGCTGCTCGCCGACCCCGAGCACGTCCGTCGCCTGCTCGGCGTCCACGGAGGCGGGCATTGAGCACGTTCGTCCTCCTGACCATCACCGGGCTGGGCCTGGGCGCGATGTATTTCCTCGTCGCCTCGGGGCTGTCGCTCATCTACGGTCTGATGGGCGTCCTGAACTTCGCCCACGGTGCGCTGATCACCGTCGGCGCGTACGCAGCCTGGTGGTTCGGCGACCAGATCGGCGGCAGCGCTTGGCAGCGGCTGCTGCTCGGCGGGCTCCTCGGCATCGTCGCGGGAGCCGTCGTCGCCGGCCTGATCGAGCTCGTGCTGATCCGGCCCCTGTACCGCCGCCCGGTGGAGCAGGTGCTCGTCACCGTCGGCCTGGCGCTCGCGATCGGTGCGCTCGTGCAGGGCATCTGGGGCGCCGACCCCAAGGTGTTCCCGGTTCCCGCGTGGATGATCGACACGACCACCGTCTTCGGCGCGAGCATCCCGAACGACCGCTTCGTCGAGATCGGCGTCGCTGTGGCGGTGCTCGTCGGGCTGACCGCTTTTCTGCGCTACACGCGGTTCGGCCTCGTCATCCGCGCGGGCGTGGAGAACCGCGCGATGGTGGCGGCGCTCGGGATCGACGTGCGGCGAGCGTTCACGATCGTGTTCGCGCTCGGCGGCGCCCTCGCCGCGCTCGCGGGCGTCCTCTCGGGGGTCTACTTCGGCGTCGTCGACCCCGGCCGCGGCACGTCGCTCCTGATCTTCGCGTTCATCGTCGTCGTGATCGGCGGCTTCGGGTCGATCGGCGGCTCGGCGGTCGCCGCGGTCGCGGTCGGCCTGATCCAGCAGTACGCGAACTACTACGCCTCGAGCGGCACCGGCGACCTCGCGGTCGTGCTGCTGCTCGCCGCCGTGCTCCTCGTCCGGCCGGCCGGCCTGGCCCCGAAGGTGGCGCATTGAGACGCTCGGCAAGCATCGTCGTCCCGGTCGTCGTGCTCCTGCTCCTCGCGATCGTGCCGAAGCTGTCGCTCGACATCCCCGTCGTCCTGAACGGGCCGCTCGACAGCCCGGGAACGCTGCAGGTGCTCGCGCTGTGCCTGCTCTTCGCGGGGATCGCGCTCACGTACGACCTCCTCTTCGGTTTCACGGGCCTGCTCTCGTTCGGCCACGCCCTCTACGTGGCGGTCGGCGTCTACGTGACCGCGATCGCGCTCACCCGCTGGGAGTGGGGTCTCTGGCCGACGCTTGCCTTCGTCGTCGCGGTCGGGATCGCGCTGCCGTTCGTGCTCGGCGCCGTGAGCCTCCGGGTGGGCGGGATCGCGTTCGCGATGGTGACGCTCGCGTTCGCGCAGGCCGGAAACGTGCTCGTCCAGAAGAACCCGTACGGATGGACGGGCGGCGAGGAGGGGACGGGACTCAACTACGACGAGATCCCGGACGCGTTCGTGGGCGTGCTCAACACGAAGAACCTCTACTGGCTCGCCCTGGGTTACGCGGTGCTCGTCTTCGTCGTCGTGCGGTTTCTCGTCGGGTCGTCGGCGGGCCACGTGCTGCGCGCCGTGCGCGAGAACGAGCCGCGCGTCGAGGTGATCGGGCTCAATCCCTACTGGTTCAAGCTGATCGCGTTCGTCGTCGCGGCGTTCCTCGCTGTGCTCGGGGGGATCGTGTGGCTACTCCTGATCGGCGGAGCGACCCCCGAGGTGACGACCGCGAACTTCACGCTCGCGCTGCTCGTGATGGTCGTGCTCGGCGGCGCCGGTACGCGCTACGGGGCGATGATCGGCGGGTTCCTCTACACGCTGCTCGACCAGCGCCTCGGCGCGCTAGCGGGGTCGACGCGAGTGCAGGATCTCCCGGACGTGCTGCGCGTGCCGCTCTCCGAGCCCCTCTTCCTCCTCGGGTCGCTCTTCATCCTGCTCGTGTTCTTCGTGCCCGGAGGGCTCGCGAGCCTGCCTGCGCGGCTACGCGGCATTCGCACGCGGCGTGAGCCGCTGCCCGAGGAGGCCGCGGCTTGAGCGTCCGGATTGGCTGGGAGCGGCACGGGAGCGGCGCGCCGCTGCTCCTGATCCACGGTCTCGGCTACGCGCGCTGGGGCTGGGAGCCCGTCCTGCCCGACCTCGCCGAGCGTTTCGACGTAATCCTGTTCGACAATCGCGGCATCGGCGAAAGCGACTCGCCGCCCGGCCCGTACACGGCCCGCGAGATGGCCGAAGACGCCGTCCAGGTGCTCGACGAGGCGGGAGTCGAGCGGGCGCACGTCGTCGGGACGAGCCTCGGCGGGATGGTCGCGCAGGAGCTCGCGCTCGCGCATCCGGAGCGCGTCGACCGGCTCGTCCTCGCGTGTACGACGCCCGGCGGGCCGAAGGCGCATCCGATGCCGCAGCAGACGGTGGCGCTGATGGCCGAGGCGGGGACGCTCGAGCCCGCTGTCGCGCTGCGCCGCTTCGTCGAGAACGCCCTCGCGCCAAAGACCGTGGCCGCGCGGCCCGAGCTCGTCGACCGGATCATGACCCACCGGCTCGCGACCGCCCAGAGCCCCGTTGCGTGGGCCGCGCAGGCCGCAGCGGGCATGACGTTCGACTCGTACGACCGGCTCGGCGGTCTTCGGGCGCCGACCCTCGTTCAGCACGGCGGCGAGGACGCCGTCGTCGATCCCCGAAACGGCGACCTTCTCGCCGAGCTCGTGCCGGCAGCGCGCCTCGATCCGTTCCCGGGCACGGGACACCTCTTCTTCTGGGAGGAGCCCGAGCGATTCGTGACCTCGTTGACGGCGTTTCTCGAGGAGATGGCGTGAACGAGCTCACGCTGGGCCGCTGGCTCGCCGACCGGGCGCGGACGACGCCCCAGCGCGTCGCGATCCGGTTTCTCGGACAGGACCTGACCTACGCAGAGCTCGACTCACGCGCGACTCGGCTCGCGGCCGGTCTCGCGGCGCGGGGCCTCCGCCGCGGCGACCGTCTCGCGACGCTGACGACGACCTCTCCCGACCACGTCGCCACGTTCTTCGCCTGTGCGCGGCTCGGCGTCGCGCTGCAGCCCATCTCGTGGCGGCTCGCGAGCGCCGAGGTCGCGTACCAGCTCGAGGACGCCGAACCGTCGCTCCTGCTCGCCTCGGACGACTACGCGGAGCTCGCACGGAAAGCGGGCACGAAAGTGGAGATCGCCCGGATCGGCGACCCGACGCTCGAGGCGGACGGCGAGGTCGAGGACGTGGCTCGCGACCACGATCCGCTCCTTCTCGTCTACACGTCGGGGACGACCGGGAAGCCGAAGGGTGCGCTGCTCTCGCACGCGAACTGCTTCTGGACGAACCTCTCCTTCGACCGCACGACGAGCCTCCGCGACGGCGACGTCGTCCTCCAGGTACTGCCGCAATTCCACGTCGGCGGCTGGAACGTCCAGCCGCTCCTCGCCTGGTGGAAGGGCGCCACGGTCGTGCTCGAGCCGGCGTTCGACGCCGCGCGGGCCCTCGACCTGATTGCCGAGCACGGGGTGACGACGATGATGGGCGTCCCCGCGACGTACCTCTTCCTCGCACACGAGCCAGGCTTCGCCGTCGCCGACCTGTCGAGCCTGCGGCTCGCGGTCGTCGGGGGCGCGCCGATGCCGGAGGCGCTGCTCGAGACGTGGATCGCCCGCGGAATCGAGATCGTCCAGGGCTACGGGCTCACGGAGGCGGCGCCGAACGTCCTCTGCCTGCCGCCCGAGGAGGCGACGCGAAAGCTCGGCTTCGCCGGCAAGCCGTATCCGCACGTCGACGTCGCGCTGCGTGACGCCGACACCGGCGCGCTCGTCGAGGGCACCGGCACGGGCGAGCTGGTGGTGCGCGGCCCGAACGTCTTCGCGGGCTACTGGCGTAACGCGGAGGCGACCGAGGCGGCGTTCGCCGACGGATGGCTCCTCACCGGCGACGTGGCCGAGCGCGACGCAGAGGGCTTCTACCGCATCGCCGGGAGGATCAAGGACATGGTGATCTCGGGCGGCGAGAACGTGTACCCCGCGGAGATCGAGGACGTCCTGCACGCGCATCCCGCCGTGCTCGAGGCTGCCGTGGTGGGCGTGCCGGACGAGCGGTGGGGCGAGGCGTGCGCTGCCTTCGTCGTCCTCCGCGAGGGCTCGAACGTCGGCACGGAAGAGCTTCAGAGGCTCTGCCGCGACCGCCTCGCGCGCTTCAAGGTGCCGAAGACGTTCGCCTTCGTCGATGCGCTGCCGCGCTCCTCGATGGGGAAGGTGCTGAAGGACGAGCTGCGCGCGGGCGCGACGGAGGTGTCCCGGTGAGCGACACCGTGACGAGCGCCGACGGCCGTCCGCTGTCGAAGCGGGGCGAGCGCACGCGCCGCCGCCTGCTCGAGGCCGCCGAGGCGGTGTTCGCCGAGCTCGGCTACCACGACGCCTCCATCGTGAAGATCACCGAGGCGGCCGGGGTCGGGCAGGGCACCTTCTACCTCTACTTCGCGAGCAAGAAGGACGTCTTCGACGAGCTCGTCGTCGATCTCAACCATCGTGTGCGCCAGGCGATGACCGAGGCCGCGTCGCAGGGCACGACCCGCGCCGAGATGGAGCGGCTCGGGTTCGCGGGCTACTTCCGCTTCGTCGCCGAGCACCCGGCGCTCTACCGGATCATCCGGCAGGCCGAGTTCGTCTCGCCCGAGATGCTCCACCTCCACTACGAGCGGCTCACGAGCGGCTACGTCGCCGGACTCCGTCAGGCGATGGAGGCCGGCGAGATCGCCGACGGCGATCCCGAGCTCCTGGCCTGGGCGCTGATGGGCATCGGCGAGCTCGTCGGCATGCGCTGGATCCTCTGGAACGGTCGCACGGAGCTCCCCGCCGACGTCCTCGAGGAGCTCGGCCGCATCATCACCCGCGCTCTGGGCTCCCGGACCGGGAGCCCATGAGCCGAGTCGGGCTCAGCGGGACAGCCCACTATCTCCCCGAGCGCTGGATGACGGCGGCGGAGGTCGGTGCGGCGAGCGGCATCCCGGAGCACGTGGTCGTCGAGAAGTTCGGCCTGCGTGGGAAGCACATCGCGGCGGAGGACGAGCACGTCTCCGACATGGCCGTGGCGGCGGGGGACCGGCTCCTCGAGGAGCACGGCGTCGACCCGGCCTCGGTCGGCGCGGTCCTCTACTACGGCTCGACGTGGAAGGACTACCCGGTCTGGCAGGCCGCTCCGTGGATCGCGCACCGGCTCGGCTGCTCGAACGCGTACGCGATCGAGTACGACAACGTCTCGATGGGGACCCCGGTGGCGCTGCGCCTCGCGCGCGCGCTCCTGACCGCCGAGCCGGAGCTCCGGAACGTCCTGGTCGTCGCCGCCTGCCGAGAGTCGTACCTTCTCGACTACGGCAACGAGCGGTCGCGGTTCATGTTCAACTTCGGTGACGGCGCCGTGGCGGGGCTGCTCGAGGCCGACGTCGGACGCAATCTCCTGCTCGGCAGCCACGCGATCACCGACGGGTCGTTCTCGCTCCAGGTGAAGGTCCCGGCCGGAGGCAGCGTCGAGCCTGCCTCGCACGAGACCGTCGACCGCGGGCGCCACTACCTCGACGTCGCCGACCCCGCGCAGATGAAGGGCGGCCTCGACGAGGTCTCGCTGCCGAACTTCGTCGCCGCCGCCGAGGGAGCGCTCGCCCGTAGTGGCGCAACGCTCGCAGAGGTCTCGTACCTCTGCGGGATCCACATGAAGCGCTCGATGCACGAGGCGATCGTCGCCGCTCTCGGTCTTCCGCTCGAGCGGGCGGCGTACCTCGACGACACCGGCCACATGAGCGGCGTCGACCCGCTGCTCGCGCTCGACCGCGCCGTGCGGGGCGGCAAGGTTGCCGACGGCGACCTCGTCCTGCTGCTCGCGGCCGGTACCGGGTACACGTGGGCCGCGAGCACCGTACGCTGGGGTGCCGCGTCGGGCGACGCCGACCAGACGACCGAGGAGAAGCGGAACGGATGAGCGCATTCGAGGAGTTGCTCGGCAAGGAGCTCGGCCCGACCGAGTGGTTCGAGGTCGACCAGGCGCGGATCGACGAGTTCGCCCGGGCGACGAACGACCCCCAGTGGATCCACACCGACCCGGTGCGCGCGGCAGAGGGGCCCTTCGGGACGACGATCGCCCACGGCTTTCTCACGCTCTCGCTCTGCGTCCCGCTGATGACCTCCGTGCTGGGCCTCACCGGCTACCGGATGGGCGTCAACTACGGCGTCAACAAGGTGAGGTTTCCGGCTCCCGTCCCTTCGGGCTCGCGCATCCGCGCGCGCTTCGAGGTGCAGTCGGTCGACGAGGTGGCCGGCGGCGACCAGGGCGTCGTCCTCGCGACGGTGGAGCGGGAGGGCGGCGACAAGCCCGTCTGCGTCGCCGAGCTCGTCCTGAGGATGATCCGATGAGGCGCTTCGAGGGCCAGACGGTGCTCGTGACGGGCGGCGCGAAGGGAATCGGCGCCGCGACCGCCGCGCGGCTCGCGTCCGAGGGCGCGCAGGTCGTCGTCGCGGACTTCGACGAGGCGGCGGCGACGGAGACGGCCGAGCGGATCGGCGGTCGTGCCGTGCGCTGCGACGTCACGTCGCGCGCCGACGTCGAGGCGGCCGTCGCCGCGGCCGCCGAGAGTGGCCGCCTGGACGTGCTCGTCACCTGCGCGGGGATCATCCGCGACAACCTGATCCACAAGATGACCGACGACGACTGGGAGGCCGTCATCGCGACGCACCTCCGCGGCACCTTCCTCGCGGCGCAGGCCGCCCAGGCCGTGATGACGCAGCAGGGAAGCGGCTCGATGGTGCTCGTCTCCTCGGTGTCCGCGCTCGGCAACCGCGGCCAGGCCAACTACTCGGCGGCCAAGGCCGGGCTCCAGGGCCTGACGAAGACGCTCGCGATCGAGCTCGGCCGCTTCGGCGTGCGCGCCAACTGCGTCGCGCCGGGGTTCATCGCGACGGCGATGACGCAGCAGACCGCCGAGCGGATCGGCATGTCGTTCGATGACTTCCAGGCGACGGCGGCGGAGCAGATCCCGCTCCGCCGGGTCGGGCAGCCAGAGGACGTCGCCGGGGTGATCGCGTTCCTCTGCTCGGACGACGCGGCGTACGTCACCGGCCAGGTGATCTACGTCAGCGGCGGCCCCTAGCACGTGAGCCGGGCCGCGCTCGTCACGGGAGCCGCGAGCGGGATCGGCCGCGCGATCGCCGAGCGGCTCGTCGCCGACGGCTGGCAGGTGCTCTCCGTCGATCTCGAGACCGAGGCCGACGGGCCGGGCGAGCCGTTCGCGGCGGATCTGACGACGCGGGAGGGGAACAGCAAGGCCGTCGACGCGGCACTCGAGCGGTTCGGCGGCCTCGACGCCGTCATCCCGAACGCGGGCTTCCAGCACGTCTCGCCGGTGGAGGAGTTCGACGAGGACCGCTGGGACGCGCTCGTCGCGCTGCTCCTGACGAGCCCATTCCTGCTCGCCCGCTATGCGTGGCCGGCACTCCGTGCCTCGGGCGACGGCCGGATCGTCGTCGTCGCGTCCGTGCACGGGCTCGTCGCCTCCCCCTACAAGGCCGGCTACGTGTCGGCGAAGCACGGCGTCCTCGGTCTCGTCAAGACGCTCGCGCTCGAGGGCGCGCCGGTCGGCATCCGTGCGAGCGCGGTCTGCCCCGGCTATGTGCGGACGGCGCTCGTCGAGCAGCAGATCGCCGACCAGTCACGCACGCACGGCGTCCCCGAGGAGCGAGTGCTGGAGGACGTGCTCCTGGCGCCGCAGGCCTTGAAGCGGCTGCTCGAGCCGTCCGAGGTCGCCGACGCCGTCGCGTACCTGCTCGGGCCGGGTGGAGCGCTCTTCACGGGCGCCCCGCTCGTGATGGACGGCGGCTGGACCGCTCGCTGACGCACGGCGAGGTGTCGGTAGATATCCGGGCGCTGGATCCGCGTCGGCTCGGACGTGAAAAGGAATGCCGCGTGCGAGCCTGTGCTTCGGAGCCTCGGATTCGATGCTGTCCGCATCCCGACAGTGGCACGTCAGGGCTTTCCTCGTCACCTGTGTGGTCGCCGCGATCACGGTCACCGTCGCATGGACCGTAGGTGCCGAGCCGCGGGCGAGCGCGACCGGATCGTCCGGCGCGCGGCATCCGGGCATCGTCCTGACCGACGTTCGCCCGCACGAGCTCCGCGCCTGGGTGGTCGCCGTCCAGCAGGAGGGCAAGATCGTTGCGGCGGGAGGCGGACAGGCGGACCTCGCGGTCGTCCGCTACGAGCGTGACGGACGACTCGATACCGGGTTCGGGGACCGAGGCAAGGTGCTCGTGCCGGTCCGCTCGGCCGGGATGCATGTCGGTCTGGCCGTTGTGGCAGGCGGGAAGATCCTCGCCGGCGGCCCGACGCTCGTCCGCCTGACGCGCGACGGGCGTCTCGATCGGACCTTCGGCGCGCGGGGGCAGGCGGTGAACGGCTTCGCGTGGACGCTCGCGGTGCAGCGCGACGGGGCGATCGTCGTTGCGGGCGAGGCAGCTGACCGGTTCCGCATCGCGCGTTACGCGGCGAACGGGAGACTCGACCGACGGTTCGGGCTCCGCGGCAGCGCCACCGCAGACTTCGGCTCGGACAAGGTCCGTCCGGCAACCGATTATCCGACCGCCGTTCTCGTTCAGCCCGACCAGAGGCTCGTCGTCATCGGGACGGCCACTGAGTGCGGAATGTGCGACCTCGCCCACTTCGCACTGGCCCGCTTCACCACCTCGGGTCGCCTGGATCGCAGCTTCGGCAGAGTCGGGGTCGTCGAAACCGAGTTCGGGCAGACGTATGCGCGTGCCATGGACGGAGCCATCCAGCCCGACGGGAGAATCGTCGCGGCGGGCTTCTGGGACGATGCGGCCGGAGCCGCCCTTGCCCGCTACCTTCCCGACGGTCGTCCCGACCCGGGCTTCGGCACCAAAGGCCGCGTGCGAGGGATCGAGGCAGTGCTCGAGACGGTCGCGATCCAGCGCGACGGCAAGATCCTCGTCGCCGGATGGCATCGGGGAGCCGGCCGAGACCCTGACAACACCGATGCCGTCGTCGCCCGGTACACCGCGCGCGGAGCTCTCGACCGTAGCTTCGGCAATCGAGGAACGACGGTCTTCAGTCTTGCCGCCTCTGGACGTGACCAGCTGTACGACCTCGTCGTTCAGCCCGACGGCAGGATCGTGGTCGCCGGTGCGAGCGGCACGGGGATGTTCGCCGTGGCGCGCCTCACTCCGTCGGGGAGGCTCGACCCGAGCTTCGGCGGGTGAGCTCCGCTTGCCGCACGCGCTCCGCCGAGCGGGGGGCACCGCCCCCAGCGCGAACTCCGGATAGGCCTGCGCCATCTGCTCCTCGGTCGCGAGCTCCAAGTCGTCCTTCGACGCGCCGGAGGGCGGCCGTCCGGGGGAGGGGCCGGCCCCACCCTCCGTGCCGTCGGTCGAGGCAGGACCGGCAGACGAAGCCTGACCCCGTCCACCCGTCGGCGCAACCCGCTACGAGCGTGATGTTTCAACTGAGATCGGGTGGGGTACGGAACGGCCTGGCAGGCGAGCGCCCATATCCCTCCTGTGGCAGCGCCCCCGGCCACCTGGCCCCCGAGCGGGATCCCCGTGCCGCCCCCCGCCGGAATCCCGCTCGGCGAGGCCCTCGCCGGCCGCGACGGTTCCCGTTTGCACAAGTCGATGAGATCTTCGAAGATAGGCGCGGAGCGCGGGCCGGCGCACCACACAACTCGGTTCCGACAGGCTCCCCCCGGCTTGCCGTGACCCTGGTGCGCGCCCGCGCCTCCTCTAGTAGCCCGTGGACGAGCCGCCGCCTCCGTAGAGAACGAGCAAGACGACGCCGACGACGACGACGCCTGCGATTGCGACCGCGATCGCGATCGAGCGTCCATGGCCCGATCCGGCTCGGTGGGCCCTCGTGTGCTGTTCGATGGGCGGCATTGCTGCCTCCTTTGTCGCTGTCCTTCCTGGAATACGACCCGCACCCACGTGCGGATGCGCACGCGACGCGATCCCTCGTCGGAGGGTCTTGCGACCCCGCGCTGTGGCCGACCGCCTCAGTAGCACCAGACAACCACGACTGCGGAGGAACACCATGGGCATGCGGCAGCCCGCCCGGCTTTCACCCACATTGGCGTACGGCTTGCCCGAGGACATTCTGGCGAGCGCCGACTCGAGCAACCGCAAGGGGCGTGGGATGGGCAGCGTGCTCGCGCTCCTCGTGCTCGTCCTCGGCCTTGCCGCGGCGACCGTCTGGTTCGTCGCACTTCCGGCCCTCGAGAAGGCACCGGCACCCTCGTGCGAGGTCGTCATCCTCAAGTCGGGCGCCCCGGACTGTGTCTCGGAGGTCACGCGCAGTTCTCAGAACGCACCGCAGAAGGCGTCCCGCGCGAAGCGCTGACGGTTCGCCGGCTGCACGCGCTCGACGCCGAGCGCATGCAGCCGGTGCGTGACGAAGTGGAGCTCGTCTGGGCTCCGCTGTAGGGTCGCGCCTCACATTCGTTTCGCGGGGTCGACCGAAAGGGCGGAATGCACGACGATCAGAGGCACGCTCGGATATTCGGCGTGCTGTTCATCATCACGTTCATCACGTCGATCGCTGCGCTCGCGCTCTTCCAGCCCGTTCTCGACGATCCAGTCGGGTACATCGGGGGTGACGGGAAGGACGACCAGATCTATCTGGGAGCCTTCCTGGAGCTCCTGCTCATCATCTCGAACGTCGGAACGGGCGTCGTCCTCTACCCGATCGCGCGGCGTCAGAACGAGGCGCTCGCCATTGGCTACGTCGCCGCGCGAATCATCGAGTGCGTCTTCATCGCGGCCGGGATCGTCTTCGTACTCGGCGTCGTCGGCCTGCGCCATGACCTTCCGGGGGCGCGCGACGCGGCCTTCGCGCTGGCTGCGCTCAAGGACTGGACGTTCCTGCTCGGCCCCGGCCTCATCGTCCCGTGGGGGAACGGCCTGATCCTCGGCTACCTCATGTACAAGTCAGGGCTCGTTCCGCGCCGGATGGCGTGGTTCGGACTGATCGGCGGGCCGCTCCTCCTGTTCGGGAACTTCGGCGTCCTGTTCGACTGGTGGGATCAAACCGGCGCGGTGAACCTCCTCGTCATCCCGGAGATCATCTGGGAGGCGTTCCTCGGCATCTACTGCGCCGTCTGGGGGTTCAGGCGCGATTCCCCGATCCTCGCGAGCGAGGGGCGCGTGTAGTCGGCCTCGGTCGGGGGAGGCCCGGACGCTCGGGACTTTGCATCATGGCGTCGCCCGGGTGATACTGCTACGCAGAATCACCCTTGGGGAGGGGCGGCATGGCGGTGGGAGGGAAAGAGCTCGGCGCGAGCGCGCTAGCGCAGCGCATAGACGGCGGCGATGATCAGCAGCCACGCGTCGATCGAGAGAAGCAGCGG
>NZ_DATMBZ010000002.1:0-35574 GCF_035558935.1 Gaiella sp.
CGAGGACGAGCTCAAGCTCGCCCTCGTCGCACGCGACCCCGCCGACGCCAAGGACGTGATCGTCGAGGTGAGGCAGGGCGTCGGCGGCGACGAGGCGGCGCTCTGGGCGGGTGAGGTGACCCGCATGCTGCAGCGCTATGCCGAGCGCCGCGGCTACCGCACCGAGCTGCTGTCGACGAGCGAGAACGAGGGCGGCGGGGTCAAGGAGGCCGTATTCGCCGTGAAGGGGGACGGCGCGTTCTCGGTCTTCAAGTGGGAGGGCGGCACGCACCGCGTCCAGCGCGTCCCGACGACGGAGTCGCAGGGGCGGATCCACACGTCGACCGCCACGGTCGCGGTGATGCCGGAGGCCGAGGAGGTCGAGATCGCGATCGACGACAAGGACCTGAAGATCGACGTGTACCGCTCCACCGGCCCAGGCGGCCAGTCGGTCAACACGACGGACTCGGCCGTGCGGATCACGCACCTTCCGACCGGGATCGTCGTCTCGATGCAGGACGAGAAGTCGCAGCTCCAGAACAAGCAGAAGGCGATGCGCGTCCTCCGTGCGCGCCTCTACGAGGCGGAGCGCGAGCGGCAGCAGGCGGAGGTCGCCGCCGCGCGACGCTCGCAGGTCGGGACCGGCGAGCGGGCCGAGAAGGTGCGGACGTACAACTTCCCCGAGAACCGGCTCACGGACCACCGCGTCAAGCACACCGTTCACCGCCTCGACCAGATCCTCGACGGCGACCTCGACGAGTTCACGGACGCCCTGCAGGCGGAGGAGCGCCGCCGGGCGCTCGAGGCGGCGGTGTGAGCGCTCCGCGGCCTGCCGGCCCCGGGTCGTGCTGACGATCGGCGACGTTCTCCGCACGTCGACCGAGCACCTCGCGGGAAAGGGTTTCGAGCAGCCGCGCCTCGACGCGGAGCGGCTGCTCGCCCAGGCGCTCGGAATGGAGCGTGTGGAGCTGTACATGCACCTCGACCGGCCGCTCGGCGACGCCGAGCTCGGCACCGCACGGCGTCTCCTCGCACGCCGGGCGGGCGGCGAGCCACTCCAGTACGTCCTCGGCGAGTGGGGCTTCCGCCGGCTCACGCTGCACGTCGACCGGCGGGCGCTCATCCCGCGGCCCGAGACCGAGGTGGTGGTCGAGCGCTGCCTGGCGCTGATCGGTGCGAGCGACGCGCCGCGGGTGCTCGACGTCGGCACGGGCACCGGTGCGATCGCGCTCGCGATCGCGGACGAGCACCCCGGCGCTCGCGTGACGGCCGTCGACGTGTCGGAGGACGCCCTCGCGCTCGCGCGGGAGAACGTCGAGCGAACCGGACTCCCCGTCGAGCTGCGGCACCACGACCTCTTCGACGGCCTTCCGGGTGAGGGCTGGGATCTCGTGGTCTCGAACCCACCGTACGTCCGCGAGGAGGAGCTCCCGTCCCTCCCGTCGGGCGTCGTCGAGTGGGAGCCCGGCGTCGCGCTCGTCGGGCGCGGGCACACCGAAGGAGTCGTACGGGAGGCCGCGAACGTGCTCCGCCCGGACGGCGCGCTCGTCCTCGAGGTGCACGAGGGCGCCGCGGCCGCCGTTGCGTCGCTGCTCGAAGCCGAGGGTTTCGTCGAGGTCCGCACGACCGCAGACCTCGCCGGCCGCGACCGGGTCGTCGAAGGACGGTGGTCGCGCCCGTGAGCCGGGACGACGTCGCGCCGGCGATTGCGACGCTCCGCGCCGGCGGGCTCGCGATCGTCCCCACCGACACGGTCTACGGCCTCGCCGCCGACGGCGAGAACGAGGTCGCGGCCCGTAGGCTCTACGCGGCCAAGGGTCGGGCCTCGATCCAGCCCACGGCCCTCGTGCTCGTGTCCGTCGACGAGCTGCTCGGCCGCGTGCCCGAGCTGCCGGGCGCCGCGCTCCGGGTCGCCCGCGCCCTCCTCCCGGGCCCCTTCACGCTCGTGCTCCCGAACCCCGGGCGCCGCTACGCGTGGCTGAACGCCGAGCGGCCGGATGCGATCGGCGTGCGCGTCCCGGCGCTCGACGGGCCCGGGCGAGAGGTGCTCGCGGCGCTCGGCGCGCTCGTCGCGACGAGCGCCAACCTCCCCGGCGGCGTCGACCCGAGGCGTGTCGACGAGATTCCCTCCGAGCTCGTCGCGGCCGTCGGGGCGGTCGTCGACGGCGGCGAGCTGCCGGGTACCCCGTCGACCGTGGTCGACGTCACGGGCGCCGAGCCGCGGGTCCTGCGCGAGGGTGCCGTTCCGGGTGCGGAGGCGCTCGAACGCGCCGCCGACGCTCTTACGGATCGTTAACCGCGAGCCGACGTGGATCTAACTCGGCAGGAGAAGACTCGGCGCTGTGGGACGCACGCTCGCCGCCGCCGTCGCAGTGCTCGCACTCGTCGTCGTGCCGCAGGCGCTCGCGAAGCAGCCGACCGCGACCACCGGTGGGGCGACCTCGGTCGGCGCGACGACCGCAGTCGTCACGGGCAAGGTCGATCCGGGCGGTGAGGCCACGAGCTGGTACGTCGAGTACGGCGCGACGACCTCGTACGGGAGCCGAACCGATACACGGAGCGCGGGCAACGGGACGGGCCAGGTCGACGTCACCGAGCAGCTGCGGAGCCTCACGACGGGCGTCACGTACCACTACCGCCTCGTCGCCACGAACGCGAGCGGGACGAGCCGGGGCGCGGATGCGACGTTCCAGACCCGCTCCGCGCCCGCGGTCGTGACAGCCAATGCCTGGGCGCTCGGGCCGTCGTCGGCGACCGTCGGGGGGTCGGTCGACCCGAACGGCCGCTCGACGGGCTGGTGGATCGAGTACGGCACGAGCACCGGCTACGGGTCGCGGACCGACACCGGCTCGGCGGGGTCGGCCACCGAGCCCGTGTCGGTGTCGCTGCGCCTGAACGGCCTGCGGGCCGGGGTCACGTACCACTTCCGTCTCGTCGCGGCGAACGACCTCGGCACGACCCGCGGCGCAGACAGGTCCTTCCGCACAGACCGTGGCCCGTCGGTTGCCACCGGGGGCGCGGACACGATCACCGTCTCGACCGCCCGCGTGACCGGCTCGGTCAACCCGAACGGGCGCGGCACCGCGGCGTGGTTCGAGTTCGGGACGTCGACGTCGCTCGGGAGCCGGACCGGCGACCTGAACGCCGGGTTCGGGACCCGCTCCACGCCCATCGAGGCGCAGCTCGCGGGCCTGCAGCCGGGGACTCGCTACTACTACCGCCTCCTCGCACGGAGCGACGCGGCGACGACAGCGGGGAACACGAGGTCCTTCACGACCAGCGCCGGACCGCTCGCGACGACCGGCCAGCCGCAGGTCACCGGAGTCAACGTCGTCCTGACCGGCAGCGTCGACCCGGTCGGGCGCTCGACGAACTGGTGGTTCGAGCTCGGGACGACGACGTCGTACGGGACCTCGACGGTCGTCAGAAGCGCGGGCTCCGGGCGCGGAGCAGTCGCCGTCTCGGAGACGCTCGCAGGGCTGACGCCGGGCACGGAGTACCACGCGCGGCTCGTCGCGCGGAGCTCCGCGGGGACGACGAGGGGCGCCGATGTGGTCTTTCGCACTGCCGGCGTGCCGACGATCGGGCGCGCGAGCGCCTCGCGCATCTCGCTCGGCCAGGCCCGCATCGGCGTGGACGTGACGACGAACGGGCTCGCGGCGCGCGTCTGGGTCGAGCTCACGCGACGGGGAGTCCTCGTCTCGCGGAGCGCCACCGTGGTCGCGGCGGCGGCGTCGGCGTCGCCGAGCCGCGTGGACATCGGTCTCGCCGGGCTCCGGCCCGGCACGCGCTACGGCTTCCGCGTGGTGGCGGAGAACGGCGCCGGCACGGCGACGGGCGTCACCGCCACGTTCGGGACAGCATCGCGGCCGCGGGACGAGCGCGGCCGGGCCCTCCGCTGCACGATCGTGGGGACGAACGGCCCGGACCGCCTGGTGGGGACCCGCGGCCGCGACGTGATCTGCGGCCTCGGCGGCGGAGATGTGCTCGTCGGTCGCGGTGGCGACGACGTGCTCGCGGGTGGCCCGGGCGCCGACTACCTCGTTCCGGGGAACGGTCGCGATCGTGTGCTCGGCGGGGCGGGCAACGACTTCGTCGTCGCGCGCGGCGGCGGCGTCGACCTCGTCTTCGGCGGGCCGGGACGCGACCGGGCGCGCGTCGACCGGAGACGCGACTTCACGCAGTCGGTCGTCCTCCAGGGCTGACCCGGCGGGCTGCCGCGCCGCGGCAGCGAGTAGCATCGTCCCGTGGCAATCGCCGCCGACCACCTCGAGCGTCTGCGGATCGGGGGGCTCGCGGAGCACGATCCCGAGGTCGCTGCGTTGATCGGCCGGGAGGCCGATCGTCAGCGCGGCCAGATCGAGCTGATCGCGTCGGAGAACTTCACGTGGCCGGCGGTGCTCGAAGCCGTCGGCTCCGTCCTGACGAACAAGTACGCGGAGGGATATCCGGGGCGCCGCTACTACGGTGGCTGCGAGTTCGTCGACGAGATCGAGCAGCTCGCGATCGACCGCGCGAAGACACTCTTCGGCGCGGAGCACGCGAACGTGCAGCCGCATGCCGGGGCGCAGGCGAACATGGCCGTCTACCACGGGCTGCTCGAGCCGGGCGACACGGTGCTCTCCCTACGGCTCGACCACGGCGGTCACCTCACGCACGGGCTGAAGGTCAACTTCTCCGGCCGGCTCTACACGATCGTCCACTACGGCGTCTCGCGCGAGACCGGCGTCGTCGACGAGGACGAGGTGCGCGCGCTCGCGCGCGAGCACCGGCCGAAGATCGTCATCTGCGGCGGCTCCGCGTATCCGCGCACGGTCGACACCGCGATGTTCCGCCGCGTCGCCGATGAGGTCGGCGCGTTGCTCTGGTGCGACATGGCGCACTTCGCCGGCCTCGTCGCCGCCGGCCTGCACCCGAACCCGGTCGAGCACTGCGACGTCGTGACGTCCACGACCCACAAGACGCTCGCGGGGCCGCGCGCAGGGCTCGTGCTCTGCCGTGAGGAGCACGCCCAGGCGATCGACCGGGCGGTGTTCCCCGGGCTCCAGGGCGGGCCGCTCGAGCACGTGATCGCGGCGAAGGCGACGTGCTTCCGCATTGCCGCGACCGACGGCTTTCGCGCCTACCAACAGCAGGTGCGCGACAACGCGGACGTCCTCGCCGAGACGCTCCTCGCGGGCGGCATCGACCTCGTCGCCGGCGGCACCGACACGCATCTGCTGCAGCTCGACCTGCGCTCGACGGGCTGGTCGGGCAAGGACGCGGAAGAGCGCCTCCATGCGGTCGCCCTCACGACGAACCGGAACACGGTGCCCTTCGACGAGCGCCCGCCGACGATCGCGTCCGGCATCCGCGTCGGCACGCCGGCGGCGACGATGCGAGGCTTCGACGAGGAGGACTTCCGGGAGGTCGGACGGATCATCGTCGGTGCGCTCGGCCCGGACGCCGACCTCGTCGAGCTCCATGGCCGGGCGACGGACCTGTGCGAGCGGCGGCCGCTGTACCCGGGCTTCCGCGGCTATCCGACCTTTCTCGCGGATGTCGCTCCCGCCTCCGGCGAGAGCGACTAGAAGAGCATGGTCGAGACCAGCTCACCCAGCACGTCCGTGGCGCGCAGCGTCACGGAAGTGGCGCACCCGCTCGTGCAGCACAAGCTCGGCCTGCTCCGCGACGTGACGACGACGACGCAGATGTTCCGGCAGCTCGTCAACGAGCTGACGCTGCTCCTCACGTACGAGGCGACGAAGGGCCTCGCGGACGAGGAGGTCGAGATCGAGACTCCGATCGAGCAGACGACCGCGCGCCGGATCTCGGGGAAGAAGGTCGCGATCTGCCCGATCCTGCGCGCGGGGGTGGGGATGCTGGACGGCGTGCTTTCGCTGATCCCGGGTGCCCGCGTCGGCTTCATCGGGCTGTACCGCGACGAGGAGACGCTCGAGGCGGTCGAGTACTTCGTCAAGCTGCCCGGGGACATCGCCGACCGCGACGTGATCCTGCTCGACCCGATGCTCGCGACGGGGAACTCGACGACGGCCGCAGTGGAGACGGTGAAGGCCGCCGGCGCGACGTCCGTGCGGCTGATCGCCCTCATCGCGGCGCCCGAGGGCATCGAGCGGATCCACCGCGACCATCCGGACGTCGCGATCGTCGTCGCCGCGGTCGACCGAGCGCTCAACGAGAAGGGCTTCATCGTGCCCGGCCTCGGTGACGCAGGCGACCGGCTCTACGGCACGAAGTAGGCCGCTACATGTTCGAGGATCTCCGCGCCAGCCCCGAAGTCCTGTGGGGGGCGCTGATCGCCTTCGGCATCGTCGTGCTCCTGACCCCCGCGGTGGGCGGCATGGCGCGGCTGCTCGGCGTCGTCGACCAGCCCGACGCCAGGAGGCTGAACAAGCGGCCGATCCCGCGGCTCGGGGGGCTCGCGATCTTCCTCGGGATCCTCGTCCCGTCGCTCGCCTTCCTCGACCTCTCCGGGGAGATGCGCGGGATCCTGCTCGGCGCGGCGGTGGCGTGCGTCGTCGGCGCGGTCGACGACTTCCGCGGCCTCGACCCGGTGCCGAAGCTCGCGGGCCAGGTCGCCGCCGCGGCGATTCCGTGCGCGTTCGGCGTGTGGGTCGACCACTTCACGTTCCCGTTCGTCGGCGCCGTCGACCTGCCGGCGTGGGTGGGCATGCCGTTGACCGTCGTGTGGATCGTGGCCGTGATGAACATGGTCAATTTCCTGGACGGGATGGACGGGTTGGCGTCGGGCGTCTGCGCGATCGCCGGCCTGACCTTTGCGACGCTCGCGCTCTCGCTCGGCAAGATCGACGCCGCGGTTCTCTCGGCGATCGTCGCGGGGGCGTGCATCGGCTTCCTGCGCCACAACTTCTTCCCGGCCAGGATCTTCATGGGTGACTCGGGCGCGCTCGTGCTCGGCTTCACGCTCGCGACGGTCTCGGTCGCGGGCCTGCTGAAGACGGCGTCGACCGTCGTCCTCGTCCTGCCGCTCCTGATCCTCGCCGTGCCGATCATCGACACGTCCTTCGTCGTCGCGAAGCGGCTCAAGTATCGACGGCCGATCTCGTCACCCGACCGCTCGCATCTCCATCACCGGTTCATGGACATCGGGTTCTCGCAGCGGCGCGCTGCCGTGACGATGTGGGCCTGGACGGCGAGCCTCGGGGCCGCGGCGCTCGCGACGCGGTTCATCCCCTTCCGCGCCGGTGGCCACTGGCACGCGGGGGAAACGATCGCGGTCGTCGTGATCGCGCTCTCCGCGCTCGCCTTCTCCGTGTACGTGATCTACCTGCTCGAGATCGTGAAGCTCGCGAACCCGCGCGTCCGCCGCCGGCGGTCGGAGCGCGACGACGAGCAGCGGCTCAGCGCCTGATGCCGCCTGACGTGCTGCGCGGCGGCACGGTCACGTTCGTCTTCACGGACATCGCCGGCTCGACCGAGCTTCTCAAGCGGCTCGGCGACGGGTACGCCGAGGTTCTCGCCGAGCACCGGCGCCTCATTCGCGACGAGTTCGCCGTGCGGGACGGTCAGGAGATCGACACGCAGGGCGATGCGTTCTTCTTCTGCTTCGAACGAGCCCGGGACGCCGTCGCCGCCGCCGTCGCGGCACAGCGCGCGCTCGCCTCGCACGCGTGGCCCGGGGGCACCGACCTGCGCGTCCGGATGAGCCTCCACACGGGAGAGCCCGTCGTCGGGGAAGAGGGCTACGTCGGGATCGACGTCCACCGCGCGGCGCGGATCTGCGCCGCGGGGCACGGCGGACAGGTCCTGCTCTCGGCGACGACGGCGGCGCTCGTCTCGGGCGCGCTGCCGGACGGGGTCTCGAAGCGCGACCTCGGCGCCGTCCACCTCAAGGACATCGACGAGCCGGAGCAGGTCACGCAGCTCGTGATCGACGGGTTGCCCGCGAGCTTCCCGCCGCTCAGGGCCGAGCAGGAGGAGCCGATGGACTTCGGCGAGCGCCTCTCGCGGAAGATCCAGGCCGACGTCGAGCGAAAGATCGAGGCGGGCTTCGCCGGTGAGAGGGCTGTACCGACGAAAGCGCTGACGGGGCTCGCGGTGTTCGGCCTCGTCATCCTGGTGCTCTTCGTCGCGGCGATCGTCGCGATCGTGTTGCTCGTCAAGCTCGTCGTGTAGGTGGCGGCCCGTTGGCGTCCGACTCGAAGCCGGACACCGACCGGCGCGTCGCCGCGGCACGCCCGACGAAGTCGAGCAATGCATGGGTGAACCCCGGCGAGAGCTGCGGGTTGTGCCCGTGGCCGCGGACGACGAGCCGCTCTGCATCGAGTTCGCGCTCGAGGACGTCGCAGATCGCGTCGAACGCGGCGTGGTGCGCGCCCGAGACGACGAGCGTCGGGATCCCGAGCGCCCGGAGCGCGTCGAGCGGTATGTCCGCCTCCCAGGGGCCGCGCTCGACCGCGAGCGCCCTCGCCCCCTGCTCGAGGGCGGGCGGCAGCGGAGAGGGTGGGTCGAAGTCCGAGCCGACGGCGGCGAGGAAGGTGCGCAGGAACGTCTCGGGGTCGAGACGGGCGCCGCTCGCGTAGAGGTCGGCGCCGGCGCGCGCGAACTCGGCCACGACGGGATCGTCCAGCGCGACGCGCGTGCACGGCGGCTCGAGCACCGTGAGAGAGGCCAGTCGGTCGCCGACCTCGGCCGCAGCGAGCAAGGTCACGACTCCGCCGTAGGAGTGGCCCACGAGGTGGTCGCCCTCCTCGAGACGCTCCGCGACCCACTCCGCGTGAGGCTCGAAGTCGACCGCTTCGAGCGGCCCAGGCGGGAAGCCCGGCCGCTCGAGCACCACGAGCTCGGCCTCCTCGGTGACCGAGCGGCGCTGCTCGCGCCAGGTGGCGCGGCCGCCGACGACGCTCCCGTGGACGAGGACGATGCGCTCCACAGCTGCCACTAACTTAGCCTCATTCGGCTCTATGGAGCGGAATGGGGCTGTTACAAGCAGGGTGGTATGCTCCCGGTCCCGATGGCCGCCGCCGCTCCGTCGTCACCCCATTCGCTCGCCACCGCCTCCGGGCTGCTGCTCGGGACGGTCGGGCTCGCGATGGCCGTCGGGGCGCTCCTCGGCTGGCTCGTCGGCTCTGCCGGCATCGGCCTCCTCCTCGGAGCGATCCTCGGCATTCCGCTCTCGATCGGCGTCGTCTACACCGTCTACTCGCGCGCGGGATCGTGAACGCGCGAGTCTTCGAGACGCCGCGCCCGGTCCCCGGGCGCCTCGTTCCAGCGCTCGCCGGCTCGGCCGTCGTCGCGCTCGCGCTCCCGGTCTTCGTCGCCGCCGGCTGGCCGCTGCGTGGGTGGCTCCTCGCGGCGACGCTCTGGCTCGCGGGACAGCTGTTCGCCCTCCTCCTGACGCGTCTCCCACTCGGCACGGGTAACCTCGCCGCCGCAGGCATGCGCGGGATCGGCACGAGTTTCAGGGCTCTCCTGATCGGCATACCCCTCGTCGCGGTGACCGCCGCCGACGAGCGCCTTGGCATGGCCGCGGCTGGCGTGTACGTGCTCGCGTTCACCGTCGAGCTCGCCGTGTCGCTCGTCGAGTACTTCGGCCAGGAGGCACGCGCGTGACGCGGCGCATCGCAGCCCTCTCGACCTTCTTCCTGCTGGCGCTGCCCGCCGTCGCGCTCGCGGCCGAGGAGAACGGGACGGACGAGGAGAAGTTCAACCCCGCGTCGGAGTGGACGCTCCACGAGTGGATCCCGATCCACCTCGGGCCGATCGACATGTCGATCAACAAGGCCGTCGCCTACCTGCTGCTCGGGGCGCTCGTGTCGTGCCTGATCGGGATCGTCTTCATGCGGGTGAAGGTCGGCTCGGAGCCGACGCGACGGCAGGCGCTCGGCGAGACGATCTACGAGGTCGCCCAGGTGCAGGTGGCGGAGCAGGGGCTCCCGACGAAGGCGATCGGCCGTTGGTTCCCGTATGTCGCGACCCTGATGATCTTCATCTGGGTGATCAACATGCTCGGCTTCATCCCGCTACCGCTCTCGGACGAGAAGGTGACGATCGCCGGCGTGAAGGTCCCGACCCTCGCGCTCTTCGCCGCGACGTCGACGCTGTCGACCACGCTCGCTCTCGCGCTGATGACATTCGTCTTCACGCACGTCGAGGGCATCCGCGCGAACGGCACCTGGAAGTACTTCAAGAGCTGGATCCCCGACGTCCCAAAGGCGATGTACCCGCTGATCGTCCCCCTCGAGATCCTCGGGCAGTTCATGCGCCTGATCAGCCTCTCCGTGCGTCTCTACGCGAACATGCTCGCGGGCCACATGCTGATCCTCACGTTCCTCGGGCTGATCTTCATCATCGAGAACGTCCTGCTGGCCGTGATCGCGGTGCCCGCCGCGGCGGTCTTCTACCTGTTCGAGGTCGTGATCGTCGTCTCGATCCAGGCGTACATCTTCGCCGCCCTGTCCGCCATCTACATCGGCTCGGCGATCGAGCCGGAACACTAAGGAGGAGCCGTACCCATGCTGTCCTCGTTCTTCTTCCTCGCCGAGACCACGGGCGACGTCGCCGACGCCGGCAAGGCGGTCGCGCTCGCGCTCGGTATCGGCCTCGGCTCGCTCGGCGCGGGCATCGGCATCGGCAACATCTTCGGCTCGATGATCCAGGCCGTCGCCCGGCAACCCGAGCTCCGCGGCGAGTTGCAGGGCATCCAGTGGCTCGGCTTCGCTCTCACCGAGGCGGTCGTGTTCTACGGCCTCATCGGCGGCCTGCTCGCCTACGTCCTCATCTGAGCATGGTCGGCCTGCTCGCAGCGGAGTCCTCGAACGACCTGATCAAGGTCGTACCGGGCCTCATGATCTGGACGCTGATCGCGTTCGGAATCACGTTCTTCGTGCTCAAGAAGTACGCCTTCGGCCCGATCCAGAAGACGATCGACGACCGCCGCGACCGAATCCGGCAGGCGGTCGAGGAGGCAGACAACGCGCGCAACGAGGCCCGCGAGCTGCTCGAGCAGAACCGCGCGATCCTCGCCCAGGCGCGCTCCGAGTCGGCCGACATCCTCGCCGAGACGCGCAAGGTGGCGGACGCGCAGCTCGACCGCGCCAAGCAGGAGGTCGAGGCCGAGCGGCAGCGCCGGCTCGAGGACACGCGCAAGCAGATCGACGCCGAGACCGTGCGCGCGATCGGCCAGATCCGCAGCGAAGTCGCCGACCTCACCGTCGAGGCGACGCAGCGCGTCGTCGGCAAGGTGCTCGACAACGAGGACCAGCGGCGCCTCGTCGAGGAGGCTGTCCAGGGTCTCGACTTCTCCGCGCTCGAGGACCGCAGGAGCTGACCCCGACCGCATGGCCGTCGCCCACCGCATGTACGCGCGCGCGCTCTTCGAGGCCGCGCGAGACCAGGGCCGCATCGACATCGCGCGCGACGAGCTCGCCGAGCTGGTGTCGGCGCTCGAGACGACACCGGAGCTCGAGGCGTTCCTCGCCAACCCGCAGCTCGACCCGCCTGCGAAGGCAAGCGTCCTCGACGAGATCACGACCGGGGCGGACCCGGTCGTCCGGAACTTCGTGCGTGTCGTCGCCTCGAAGGGGCGCGGCGGCCAGTTCCGGGCGATCGCCGAGGAGTTCGAGGCGATCGTCGATCGCGAGCAAGGTCGCCTCAAGGTGGAGCTGACGACGGCCTACGACCTGGGCGACGACGAGGCGAAGGCGATCGTCTCCAGGATCGAGCAGGCGTCGGGCCGGACCGTCGAGGCGACCCGCACCGTCGACCCCGACCTGATCGGCGGGCTGATCCTCCAGGCCGGCTCGCTCCGCGTCGACGCGAGCGTCCGCGGGCGCCTCGATCGCCTGCGCAGAGAGCTCGTTTCCCGAACCTAGGCGCTACCCAAGGAGACTTCTGTCGTGAAGCTACGCCCCGAAGAGATCACCTCGATCCTCAAGCAGCGGATCGAGCAGTACGACGTGGAGACCGATCTCTCGGAGGTCGGCACCGTGCTCCAGGTCGGCGACGGCATCGCCCGCGTGTACGGGCTCGAGAACTGCGTCGCCCTCGAGCGGCTCGAGTTCGAGCACGGCGTCGTCGGCATCGCGTTCAACCTCGAGGAGGACAACGTCGGCGTCGCGCTCTTCGGCGAGTGGCAGCACGTCAAGGAGGGCGAGCCCGTGCGCCGCACGGGTGAGGTGATGAGCGTGCCGGTCGGCGACGGCCTGCTCGGCCGCGTCGTCGACCCGCTCGGAAGCCCGCTCGACGGCCAGGGGCCGATCGAGGCGACGGAGACGCGGCAGCTCGAGTTCAAGGCCCCCGGCGTGATCCAGCGCCAGCCGGTGAACGAGCCGCTGCAGACCGGGCTCAAGGCGATCGACTCGATGATCCCGATCGGCCGCGGGCAGCGCGAGCTGATCATCGGCGACCGCGGCACCGGCAAGACCGCGATCGGCGTCGACGCGATCATCAACCAGCGCGGCGAGGACGTGATCTGCATCTACGTCGCGGTCGGTCAGAAGGCCTCCACCGTCGCGCAGGTGGTGGAGCGGCTGCGCGACACGGGCGCGATGGAGTACACCATCGTGATCTCCGCTCCCGCGCAGGAGGCGGCGCCGATCAAGTGGATGGCGCCGTTCGCGGGTGCCGCGATGGGCGAGCACTTCCTCTTCAACGGCAAGCACGCGCTCGTGATCTACGACGACCTCTCGAAGCACGCGGACGCGTACCGGCAGCTCTCGCTGCTGCTGCGCCGGCCTCCGGGTCGCGAGGCCTTTCCCGGCGACGTGTTCTACCTCCACTCACGTCTCCTCGAGCGCGCCTGCAAGCTCTCGGACGAGCTCGGCGGCGGCTCGCTGACCGCACTCCCGGTGATCGAGACGCAGGCGGGCGACGTCGCCGCATACATCCCGACGAACGTCATCTCGATCACGGACGGGCAGATCTTCCTCGAGTCGAGCCTCTTCTACTCGGGCATTCGGCCCGCGATCAACGTCGGGATCTCGGTCTCGCGCGTCGGCGGCAACGCGCAGACGAAGGCGATGAAGAAGGTTGCGGGTCGCCTGCGCCTCGACCTGGCGCAGTACCGCGAGCTCGAGGCGTTCGCGCAGTTCGGCTCGGAGCTCGACGCGGCGACGCAGCAGGCGCTCGCCCGCGGCGAACGGATGGTCGCGACGCTCAACCAGCCGCAGTACCAGCCGTGGCCCATGGAGGAGCAGGTCGTCGCGATCTACGCGGGCATCCACGGCTTCCTCGACCGCGTGCCGGTCGGCCAGGTGCCGCGCTTCCAGGAGGAGCTCCGTGAGACGTTGCGCGCCGAAGGATCGATCTACGGGGCGATCCGCGAGACCGGCGACCTTGCCGACGAGACGGCCGCAAAGCTCGAAGAGGCGCTCAAGCGTTTCCAGGAGTCGTTCAACGTGGAGGAGGAGCGCGGCCTTGTTGGGTGATTCCAGCAGCTACGCCACTGAAATCACTGGAAGAGCAGCTCTTCCAGACCGAAGCCGCGGAGCGTAAGCGGAGTGGCATCGGTCCAGGACTACAAGCGCCGAATTCGCTCGGTCCGGAACACGCGGAAGATCACGCGGGCAATGGAGCTCGTCGCCGCTGCGAAGCTCCGACGCGCGCAGACCCGCATCGAGGCGATGCGGCCGTACGCCGACACCATGCGCGAGCTGATCGCAGGCGTCGGCCGCGCGGCAGGCTCGGTCCGCGGCCTCCCGCTGCTCGAGCAGCGCGAGACGACCGCGACCACGCTCATCGTGCCGCTCTCCGGGGACCGCGGGCTCGCGGGCGCGTTCAACGCGCAGGTCATGCGCCGCGCGTTCGCGCTCGACCGCCGCCTCGCCGACGAGGGGCAGAACGTCCGCTGGCTCGCCGTCGGGAAGAAGGGCCGCTCGACGCTGACGTTCCGGCGCCGGACTCTCGACGGCACCTTCGTGGGCTTCACCGACGCGCCCGCGTACTCCAATGCCCAGGCGATCGCGCACCGCGCCGCGGAGCTCTTCGTCGAGGGCGAGGTCGACCGCGTCGTGCTCGTCTACAACACGTTCGTCTCCGCCCTGACGCAGACGGTCACGGAGCAGGAGATCCTCCCGATCTCGGCCGACATCCTCGAGACCGACGAGGAGGAGCGCCGCGACGACGCGCTCCGCGGCGACTTCATCTTCGAGCCCGAGCCCGAGGAGATCCTCGAGCGGCTCCTCCCGGTCTACGTGGAGACGCAGATCTACCGCGCGCTGCTCGAGTCGTCGGCCTCCGAGCAGGGCGCGCGAATGACCGCGATGCGGAACGCGTCGAAGAACGCCGGGGAGCTGATCGACGGGCTGACGCTCGAGATGAACCGGGCCCGCCAGGCGGAGATCACGCAGGAGATCCTCGAGGTCGTCGCGGGCGCGGACGCGCTCGCCTAGTCCCAGGGCCAGTCCCCTGGCCGGATCCCCATCCTTTTCACCTGCGCGACGTCCTATTTCACGGGGCCCTGCGCTATTCTCCACCCGCTCACGTGTCGACCACGAGCCAGACACCCGACCAGGCACTCGGCCGCGAGATCGGCGAGACCGAATTCGCGCCCGTCCCCGAGACGTCTGCGGGAGAGGTCCGCGCGCGCGGGTATTGGGAGCAGGTCTGGCGCCGCTTCAAGCGCGACCGCGTCGCGATCGCGAGCATCGTGTTCCTCGTCTTCCTCATCATCGCCGTCTATCCCGGCGCCTGGCTCGCGGAGCAGCTGCTCGGGCACGGCCCGAACCAGATCTTCCCGGACGCGCTCGACGACGGCCTGCTCCCCGTCGGGCCGATGTCCCACGTCTCGAACTACGACACCGGTAACACCGACCTTCTGATCCTCGGGGCGGACGGGACGCTCGGGCGCGACGAGTTCCTGCGGTTGCTCTACGGCGGCCGCGTGTCGCTGCAGGTGGCGCTCATCTCGACGTTCTTCGTGATGACCATCGGAGTCACGCTCGGCGCGATGGCCGGCTACTACCGCGGCTGGATCGACACGATCGTGGCGCGACTCACCGAGATCACGATGGCGTTCCCCGTGATCCTCTTCGCGATCGCGCTCGCGTCCACGGCGGGAAGCCGGCTGAACAGCGTGACGTTCGGCGGACTGCTCGGGGAGGGCGTCGTGACGCTCGTCCTCATCTTCACGATCTTCGGCTGGTTCTATCCGGCGCGGATCATCCGGGCGAAGGTCTTCTCGCTCCGCGAGAAGGAGTTCGTGGAGGCGGCCTTGATGACGGGGGCGAGCGACACGCGGATCATCCGCTCGCACCTGCTCCCGCACCTGATGGCTCCGATCATCGTCTACTCGTCGCTCATCGTGGCGAGCTACATCCTCTTCGAGGCCGCTCTCTCGTTCCTCGGCGTCGGCATCCAGCTGCCCACAGCGAGCTGGGGCAACCTGCTCGCCGAGGCGCCGAACTACTACACCACCGTGCCGCTCCTGATGCTGTGGCCCGGTATCGCCGTCGTGCTCACCACCCTCGCCTTCAACCTGCTCGGCGACGGCCTGCGGGACGCATTCGACCCTCGCTCCAGGCTCTAGTCCTCTCCTTCACATGAGCAACACACACGCGGTCGCGCCGCGCGCCGAAAACCCTTCAAAGGGAAATTCTTCTCCTGTCTCTAACAAACCACCGTGCCGTCCGTCATACGAGACGGGCGAATGGTGCCTCTGCCCGGAACCCAGCCGGGCTGCACTCGGAAAGGAGTGAAATGAAGGGACGCATGCTGGCCTCGGTCGTCATGACCGCGATCGGGGCTTCTCTGCTCGCCGCGGCGATGTTCGCATCGACCGCGTCGGGCGCCGGGGCGGGTAGCGCGACCGCGACGGCGAAGAAGGGCGGGTCGCTCACACTCGTGAACCGGAGCGATTTCGACTACGTCGATCCGGGTCTCGCCTACTTCAGCCACTCGTGGAACATGATGGGGGCGACGAACCTGACGCTCCTCTACTACCCGCACACCGAGGGCCCTGCGCGCAACCGCCTCGCCGGCATGGCGTCGCCGATGCCGCGGGTCACGAACGGCGGCAAGACCTACACGTTCACGATCAAGAAGGGCTTCCGGTTCTCCGACGGCAAGCCGGTGACCGCCGCGAACTTCAAGCGGGCGTTCGATCGCGGTAAGAACACCGCGATGCAGTCGCCCGCGTCGTCCTTCATGGACGACATCGCGAGCTACAGCGCCAAGGGCCAGGTCTTCACGGTCACGCTGAAGCAGGTCGCGCCGGACTTCCTCGCCCGGATGACGATGCAGTTCTTCTCGGCCGTGCCGGTGAACCTGCCGTTCACGGCGGAGGGCATCAAGGCTCCGGTCATCTCGGCCGGCCCCTACTACCTCAAGGAGTGGAACCCGAAGAACTCCGCTCTGGCCGTCCGCAACCCGTACTGGAAGAACAACCAGGAGCCGTTCAAGTCGCTCGGCTTCGCGGCCAACCTCGATCAGATCCGCTGGATCGTCGGTCCTGACCCGGCGACGCAGCGCCTGATGTGCGAGCGCGGCGAGGCCGACCTGTGCGGCTTCCCGCCCGCGCAGTCGAAGGAGCTCGCCGACAAGTACGGCATCAACAAGAGCCAGTTCTTCGTGAAGCCGCAGATCGGCAACTGGTACCTCGCGATGAACACCTCGCGCGGCATCTTCCAGAACAACGTGAAGCTGCGGCAGGCCGTGGCCAACGCGATCGACCGGCGCTTCATGGTCGCTCAGCACGGCTACCTGGCCGGTAACCGCTCGGATCAGTTCATCCCGATGGGCATGCCGGGCTTCAAGAACTTCGACATCTACTCGCTGAAGGGCCCGAACTACGCGAAGGCGAAGCCTCTTGCGCAGGGCAACACGCGGGACGGCAAGGCCGTGATGTACACGTTCAACACGGCGCAGGGGCCGCCCATCGCCCAGTCCGTGCAGTTCAACCTGAAGCAGATCGGCATCGACGTCGAGATCAAGCTGTTCGATCGCGTCGTCCAGCACGAGAAGACCGCCACCCGCGGTGAGCCGTTCGACCTCACGCTCGAGGGCTGGCTCGCCGACTATCCGGATCCGGCGAACTTCATCAACGTGCTGCTCGACGGCCGCCGCATCCAGGCCGACAACAACGTCAACGCGTCGTACTTCAACGATCCGAAGTACAACGGGCGGATGGATCAGGCCTACAAGCTGGCCGGAGACGCGCGGACGAACGCGTACGCGATCCTCGACCGCGACATCATGAAGGACGCAGCGCCCGTCGCGCCGTACATCTCCACTTCGGCGCGGTGGCTGACCAGCACGAAGGTCGGCTGCTTCCAGTACTCCGGCGCCCAGGGCATCCTCTGGACGCAGATCTGCACCAAGTAGGAACGGAGCACCGCAGGCATCACTGACACACCGGGCGGGGGGAGCGACGCTCCCCCCGCCCGCTTCCCTCCGAAACCGGATTCGACTACCCTCCCGACGGCGTGTTGCGATACCTGATCAGACGGCTGCTATGGGCCTGCGTGCTGTTCATCGCCGTCACGTTCGTCACCTACGTCATCTTCTTCGTCGTCCCGGCGAACCCGGCGCGCCTCGCGGCGGGCCAGTCCGCGACGCCGGAGCGCGTCCACGAGGTCGAGAAGTTCCTCGGCCTCGACCAGCCGTTCTACGTGCAGTACGTGAAATTCTTGAAGCGGCTGGTGCTCGAGGGCTCGCTCGGGCAGTCGTTCGTGACGCGCCAGTCGGTGAACGAGGAGATCCTGCGCGCGGCCCCGATCACGGCGTCCCTCGTGTTCGGCGCGATGATCATGGTCCTTTCCCTCGCGATCCCGCTCGGCATCTTCTCGGCGCTCCGGCCGCGATCGCTGCTCGACAGGCTGGCGATGGTCTACGTCCTGATCGGAATCTCGCTGCCCTCGTTCTGGATCGGCCTCGTCCTGTCCTACGTGGTCGGCTACAAGCTCGGCCTCACGCCGATCGCCGGCTACTGCGAGGTGTTCAGCGTGCCCGAGGCTGCGGCCTGTGGCGGCCTCTGGGACTGGGCGTACCACATGATCCTGCCGTGTCTCACGCTCGCGATCGTGGTGGCGGGCACCTACGTCCGTTTCGTGCGAGCAGAGGTGATGGAGACCCTGACCATGGACTACGTGCGGACGGCGCGCGCGAAGGGGGCGCCGGAGCGGACGGTGATCCGCGTGCACGTGCTGCGCAACGCGATGCTCCCCGTCGTGACGATGGTCGGCATGGACATCGGCCTCCTGCTCGGCGGGGCGATCTTCATCGAGGCCGTCTTCGGCCTCCAGGGCCTCGGCGGGACCGCGCTCGAGTCGATCGGCCGCTTCGACCTCCCGGTCCTGCAGGGCGTGGTCATCTTCGGCGCGATCGCGATCATCATCTTCTCGCTCGTCGTCGACCTCCTCTACGCGTGGATCGATCCACGCATTCGCCTCACGTAAGCTGCCTCGGATGAGCGAGCCGCTCCTCGACGTCCGCGACCTGCGGACCGAGTTCTCAACGGACGACGGCATCGTCCGGGCCGTCGACGGCGTCAGCTTCAAGGTCGAGCCGGGCCAGGTGCTCGGCATCGTCGGCGAGTCGGGCTCGGGGAAGAGCGTCACCTGCCTCACGGTGATGGGCCTCAACGACCCGAAGTTCGCGGTCTCGAGCGGCGAGGTGCTCTTTCGCGGCGAGGATCTCCTGAAGGTCTCGAAGAGCCGCCTGCGCGAGGTGCGCGGGAACGAGATCGCGATGATCTTCCAGGACCCGATGACGTCGCTCAATCCCGTGCACAAGATCGGTCGCCAGCTCGCCGAGGCAGTGGTTCTGCACGAGGACGTGTCGCGGAAGCAGGCGTACGCCCGCGCGCTCGAGCTGCTGAAGGCAGTGGGTATCCCTCGCGCCGAGCGACGGATCGACGACTACCCCCACCAGTTTTCGGGCGGCATGCGCCAGCGCGTGATGATCGCGATGGCACTCATCAACAACCCCGACCTCATCATCGCCGACGAGCCGACGACGGCGCTCGACGTGACCACGCAGGCGCAGATCCTCGCCCTGCTCAAGCGGCTGCAGGAGGACTTCGGCTCTGCCGTGATCATGATCACGCACGACCTCGGCGTCGTCGCCGAGGTCGCGGACGACGTGATCGTCATGTACGCCGCCCGGATCGTCGAGCGGGGAGCGGTGCGGTCGATCTTCAACGAGCCGCGACATCCGTACACCTGGGGCTTGATGGGCTCGCTGCCCCGACTCGACGTGAACGTCGAGCGCCTGTACCAGATCCCCGGCCAGCCGCCCTCGCTGCTCAACCCGCCCGTGGGGTGCCGCTTCCATCCGCGCTGCGCCTTCGCGATGCCCGTCTGCCGCGAGAAGGACCCGCGACTCGAGGCCACCTCGGGCGACCCGGCGCACGAGGAGGCCTGCCATCTCGACGGGGAGACCAAGTCGCGCGAGGCCGCGGCGCTCGTCGCGACGCTGACCGCCGGGGCCGTCGTATGAGCACCGTCGGCGCGGGCAACGAGCTCCTCGTCGTCGAGGACCTGAAGAAGCACTTCCCGGTCACGCGGGGGATCGTCTTCCAGAAGGAGATCGCGACCGTCAAGGCGGTCGACGGCGTCTCGTTCACGCTGCGCGAAGGCGAGACGCTCGGCATCGTCGGCGAGTCCGGCTGCGGCAAGTCCACGCTCGTGCGCTGCATCCTCAAGCTGCTCGAGCCGACCGGCGGCAGGGTCGTCTTCCAGGGCCAGGACATCACCGGCCTCTCGCGCCGCGAGATGCGGCCGCTGCGCCGGAACATGATGATGGTCTTCCAGGATCCGTACGCGTCGCTCAACGCCCGAAAGCGCGTCGGTTTCATCATCGGCGAGGCGCTCGAGCTCCACGGCATCGGGACGCCGGCCGAGCGCAAGCGGCGCGTCCAGGAGCTGCTCGAGGTGGTCGGCTTGAACCCCGAGCACTACAACCGGTTCCCGCACGAGTTCTCCGGCGGCCAGCGCCAGCGCATCGGCGTCGCCCGCGCGCTCGCGGTCAACCCGAAGCTGATCGTCTGCGACGAGCCCGTGTCGGCGCTCGACGTCTCGGTGCAGGCGCAGATCCTGAACCTGCTGAAGGACCTCCAGCGCGAGTTCGGCCTCACCTATGTCTTCATCGCCCACGACCTCAACGTCGTGCGGCACATCTCCGACCGCGTGATGGTCATGTACCTCGGCAAGGCGGTCGAGCTGGCCGACCGCGACGAGCTGTACATCCACCCCAAGCACCCGTACACCGGCGCTCTGCTCAGCGCCGTGCCGATCGCGAGCCCCGACATCGGTCGCGCGCGGAAGCAGGTGGTGCTCGAGGGTGACGTGCCCAACCCGATCAACCCGCCGGTCGCCTGCAACTTCCATCCGCGCTGCCCGAGGTTCCACCAGGGTCACTGCGACGTGGAGACGCCGCCGCTCGCGCCGATCGCGCACGACCATCTCGTCGCCTGCCACTACCCGCTCGAGCGCTGGCCGATGGACATCGCCGATCGCAGCGTGGCGGCCGCGCAGCCGGTCGAGTCGGCCGGATAGCGCGACCGCCGCACCATGCGCGCCGCCGCGCGACGGATCGTCGTTCTCTTCGGCTCCGCTGTCGTCGCGATCGGGCTGGTCTCCGGGCTCATCGGCCTCGCGCTCGGCAGCTCCTTCTGGCGCGCGTCGGCGACGGGCCTCTACCTCGTCGGATGCTTCCTGATCGTGCTAGGCGTCTTCGCCGGCGTACGAGGGCCGCTGCGACCGGCCGGCTCGGAGGAGGAGGGCGACGCTCTGGGATCCCTGCTCGGCGTCGGCATCTTCTCGAAGGGAGTGCGGAGCGCGACGAGCGACGAGCGGGCCGACGCCCGGGCGACGGCATGGCTCTTCCTCGCCATGGGCGTCACGATGATCCTCGTCGGCATCGCGCTCGATCCCCGGACGAAGCTCTTCTAGAGACGCGTGGTTCCGACTAACCACTCCGCCGTTCGGTCGTCCAAGTCAGCATGACGGGTATGCGTCCGTCTCGGTGCGACCGCACACGATCGCTCCTCTCGCAGGGGCTCGACGGCGCGATCTCCGAGGTCGAGCGGCGGGCGACCGCGCGGCACATCGCGCGCTGCGCGGACTGTCGCGCCTTCGAGGCGCAGAGCCGCTGGGTGACGGAGGAGCTCCGGGAGGCGCCGCTGCTCGAGCTTCCGCGCCGCGTCGTCCTCACCCCGGTGCGAACGCACCGGATCTCGAGCCGGCTCGTCGGCAACGTCGCGTCGATCGCAGCGTTGCTCGCCGTGAGCGTCGGCGGCTGGGCGACCGGCATGAGCCTCGCGACAGGCTCGTCGGCGAACCGCGCCGTGCCGCCGCTGCGCGACTCGGTGAACGTCGACGCGCTCCGCGCGCTGCACGTCGAGGCGCTGCGCGCCGGCCAGCTGCCGATGCTCCCCGAGACGCGCCCGCCCGCGAACGTGAAGCCGCCGCGCCCGGCGGACGACGCCTAGCGCCAACGCGGCGCGCGGACCAGCGTGGAGGCCCCGACTACACTCGTCGGCGTGTTGGCCGACCCGGTACGCGCCGACGAGCTGCAAGAGGCTGTCGCGGTCGCCACGCGGCTGCTCGAGAACATCGAGAGGGTCGTGCACGGCAAGAGCGACGAGGTGCGGCTCGTCCTGACGGCCCTGGCGTGCGGCGGGCACGTGCTGTTCGAGGACGTGCCGGGCACGGCGAAGACGGTTCTCGCGCGGGCCGTGTCGCAGTCGATCGAGGGGTCGCTCGGGACGAGGATCCAGTGCACGCCCGATCTCCAGCCGACCGACGTCACCGGTCTCGCCGTCTACGACCAGCGGACGCGGGACTTCGAGTTCCGACCGGGTCCGATCTTCGCGAACGTCGTGCTCGTCGACGAGATCAACCGGGCGATGCCGAAGACGCAGTCCGCACTGCTCGAGGCGATGGCCGAGCGCCAGGTGACGGTCGACGGGACGACGAGGCCCACCCCTCGTCCGTTCCTGCTGCTCGCCACGGAGAACCCGATCGAATACGAGGGCACGTTCCCGCTCCCGGAGGCGCAGCTCGACCGCTTCTTCCTGCGGACCTCGCTCGGCTACCCGAGCGCCTCCGAGGAGCTCAAGGTGATCGAGGACCAGCGCGTCGAGCATCCGCTTGCATCGCTGCAGCCCGTCGTCGGCATCGACGAGATCGAGGCTCTCGAGCGCGCGACCACCGCCGTCTACCTCGACCCGCTGATCGCGGAGTGGGTCGTCCGGCTCGTCCGTGCGACGCGTGAGATGAGCGCCACGTCGGTCGGCGCCTCGGTCCGCGGCAGCCTCGCGCTCGAGCGGGCCGCGCGCGGCTGGGCGCTGCTCCACGGCCGCCAGTACGTCGTCCCGGCCGACGTCGAACGGCTGCTCGTCGCGGTGCTCGGACATCGAGTCGTCCTCACGCCGACGAAGCTCGCGGAGGCGCGCCAGCATGGGATGGCGGCCGTCATGCGCGCGTTTGCCGAGGAATGCCTCGCGCTCGCGCCGCCGCCGTCGGCGGCGCTCGAGGACGACCCGGTGCCCGCCCCCGTCGAGGAATGATCGGCGGCGGCCTCACCTTCCCGCTCGTCTCGCGCCGGCGGCTGATCGGCCTGGCGTTCGGGTCGATGCACGGCGCGCGCAGAGGCTCGGGATCTGATATCGCCGGCTCGCGTCCCTATGTCCCGGGGGACGACCCTCACCGGATCGACTGGGCCGCGTCGGCGCGCCTCTCGGCGGCACGAGCCAGCGACGAGTTCGTCGTCCGGGAATACCTCGCCGACGAGGCGCCGCGAGTGGTCGTCTGCGTCGACCGGCGCCCCGCGATGTCGATGTGCCCGCCTGGCCTGCCGTTTCTCCACAAGGCGGAGGCCGCCGGCGTCGCGCTCGCGCTGATCGAGGCGAGCGTGGCGGAGTCGCGCGGCCTCGTGGGACGGCTCGAGCACGAGCGCCCCGGCCTCGTCGCTTGGAGCCCGCCGACGAGCGGGCGCAGGAACATCGTCCTCGCGGAGCACGCCCTGCCGGAGCGCTCGACGCCGGCCGACGCGATCACGGGCATGTTCGAGTTCCTCACGATCCACAGGCGCCAGGTCCCGTCGGCGAGCTTCGTGTTCGTCCTCTCCGACTTCATCGAGCCGACGCCGCTCGAGACGTGGGAATGGGCGCTCGACCGAGGCTGGGACGTCGTCCCGGTGATCGTCCAGGATCCGGTGTGGGAGCAGCGCTTCCCCGACGTCGACCGCATCGTCGTCCCGCTCGTCGGGGCCAACGGCCGCATGCGGCTCGTGCGGCTTTCCGCCGGCGAGTCTGAACGGCTGCGAGAGCGCCACGAGGAGCGGCTGGCGGAGCTCGTCGGCGGGCTGCGCTCGCTCGGCGTCGAGCCGGTCGTGATCGGACGGGAGGACGGCGAGCACGTCTTCGAGGCCTTTCTCAGCTGGTCGTCCGAGCGGCAGGCGGCCTGGGGGCACGCGGCGTGAAGCGCGCGGCGGTGATCGCCGTGCAGGTGGCAGCCGCCGTGCTCGTCGGCCTTGCGATCCGGGAGCTCTGGCTCGCGGTCACCAACGAGGGCAACAGCGCCGCCGAGCCGCGCAGCGCGGTCTCCGTCACGGCCGACGTGACGCCGAACGTCGTCGCTTTCGGGACGCCCCTCGTCGCGACCGCCGACGTCGTCGTCGACACCCGGATCGTCCGGCCCGAGTCGATCAGCATGCAGGCGGACTTCACGCCGTACGAGCTCGCGGGCAAGCCGACGGTCGAGCGGCACGTGACCGGCTCGAGCGCGCACGTGCGCTTCCGCTATCCGCTCCGGTGTCTCCGCGAAGGGTGCGAGCCGGCGGCCGCGCGCGGCGTGGCCGAGTTCCAGTCGGGCCTCGTGCGTTACCGCTTCCGCGACAGCCCGGGTGCCGGTCGGGACTTCGTCGACTGGCCCGCGGTCGTCGTCGCCTCGCGCGTCGCGGCGGACGACGTGGAGGCGATCCGCTGGCGGGCGAGCGAGACGGAGCTTCCGGCGGTCACGACGCGCTTCGGGCCCAAGGGGCTGGCGACCGTCCTCCTTGTCGCGGCGCTGGCGCTCGTCGGCGCGGCCGTCTGGCTCGGCCGTCGCCTGTGGCATGTCCCGGCGGTGTCCGAGGATCTCGAGCAGCGTCCTATCCGCCCGCCGCTGGAGCGTGCCCTCGAGCTCGCACGGGCAGAGCTCGGCAACGGCGTCGGGCCGGCCGAACGCCGCCGGGCGCTCGAGCGCGTGGCGCGCGAGCTCGACGTGCTCGGCCACGAGGCGCTGGCCGACGACGCGCGGGCGCTCGCCTGGTCGCCGCAGCCCTCGACCGGCGAGGAGGTCGAGTCCTTCGCGCGCCGTGTGGAGGACGCGGTCTCACCCGAGGTCGCGGTATGAGCGAGCTCTCGCTGCGCCGGCGCACCGGGCTGCCGACCTCTGCCGCGGACGAGCTGCGCCGCGAGCATCGGCGGACGCGCTGGGTCAGGGTCGCGCTCGCCGTAGCGGCACTCGGGCTGCTGCTCGCCGCCTACGGGCTCTCTCGCGACCTCCAGGCGCTCCCGACCAGCTACTTCGCGACCGGGAGCGGCGGCATCGTCGTCCTCGACCTCTCGACGAGCGTCGACGCGCAGAAGTCGCAGCGCGTGCAGCGCGTCTTGCAGTCCTTCGCGGAGACCGAGGGGCGCGTGGGGCTGATCGTCTTCTCGGACAGCGCGTACGAGATGCTGCCGCCGGACACGAGGAGCGAGGAGCTGCGTCCGCTGCTCCCCTTCTTCGACCAGGGACCGGTCGGCGTCGCGCAGCGTGGCTTCGGCGCCCGCCGGCGCGGCGGAAACGCGGCTCCGGCGCAGCGGCCTCGGGAGGAGAGCCCCTGGTCGCTCGCCTTCCGCGGCGGCACTCGGATCTCGACAGGTCTCGCCGAGGCGCGCGCCGTCATCGCCCGGGAAGGCAATCACGACCTGTCCGTCCTCCTGCTGAGCGACCTGGACGACTCGGGCTTCGACACGTCGGCGCTCACCGAGGAGCTCGTCGCGTACGAGCGCGACGGCATCCGGCTCCGCGTCGTCCCGCTGTTCCCCGCGCCCGAGGACAGGCGGCTCTTCACGCAGATCGCCGGGAAGAACGTCTTCGTCGACCGCCCCGAGCTCCTGCGGAACACGACGGTGCGCGAGCACCTGACACTCGTGGGCTCGTCGCCGTGGGCGCTCGCCTGTGTCGGCGCCGCGCTGCTCGGCCTCCTCGCTCTGAACGAGCGCTGGTGCGCACGCCTGGCCTGGGGGAGGACGGCGTGACCGAGCGTCCCTGGCTCCGGCCCGCGGCGGGTGCGGTCGCGGTCCTCGCGCTCGTCGTCGGAGCGGCGCTCCTCGTCGCGCTCGCTGCCGACGTGCTGCGCTGGGACCGGCAGCTCCGCGACGGCGACATCGCATACGGCGCCGCGGTGCCTGCGGCGTGGGAGCCGGACACGCTTCTCCCACGCGGTGTGTCGGAGTCGCTCCTCGGCGTCGGAGACGACGTCGCCTACCGGCACGCCGTCGACCGCTTCTGGCGCAGCGGTCCGCGAGAGCCGATCCGCGTGTTCGAGGACGTGACCCGGAGGAGTGCTGCGGAGCGGGTGCTCGGCCAGACGTTCGTCGCCGACGACAACCCGACGCGGCGATCGCAGCTCGCGGTGCTTCGAGCGGCGCTCATGCTCGAGGAGGGCAGGAACTCGCCGACGCAGCGCCAGGTCTTCGTCCGGCGCGCGATCGAGCAGCTCGAGCGAGCCGTGATCCTCGACCCGTCCAACGACACGGCGATCTACGACCTCGAGCTCGCGCTCAAGCTGTTGCGGGCGTCCGGCTCGGGCGTCGCGGGCAGCGGTGACACGCGCTCGCCGCTGCCGAGCCCGGGCGCCGGCTCGGCGACGTCCGGCAGCGGCTTCTGACGAGCGGACGTGTCGGTCAGCTTCCTGACCCCGCTCGCGGCCCTCGTCGGCCTGATCGGGGCCCTCGGCGCGTGGGCGCTCGTCGCCGGGCGAAGGCGGTCCGCTGCGATCGCGACGTCGCTCCGCCTGCCGGCGGCAGGGCGACGCGCCACCCTCGTCGACCTCGGCCTGGTCGCGCTCGTCTCCGGCCTGGTCGCGCTCGCCGCGGCCCAACCCGTCGTCGCGCGCTCGGAATCGACCCGCGGTCGCGACGGCGCCGAGGTGCTGATCGTGATGGACGTCACGCGCTCGATGCTCGCGCGGCGCGCTCCGAGCGAGCCGACCCGGCTCGACCGAGCAAGAGCCGTCGCGAAGCGCCTGCGCAGCGCGATCCCGGAGACACGCGTCGGCGTCGCATCGCTCTCGGACCGCGTCCTGCCACACCTCTTCCCGACGCTCGGAGCCAACGCCTTCGCTGCGGTGATCGACCGCGCGATCGGGATCGAGCGACCACCACCCGACCGGAGGGCGCGGCGGGCCACGGCGTTCGCAGCACTCGGCGATCTGGGCCGTGTCGCGTTCTTCCGTCCCGACTCGGCCCGTCGGATCGCCGTTGTCGTGACGGACGGGGAGACGATCCCGGTCGACCTGGAGACCTTGAGCGATCGCCTACGCGAGGGTCACGTCTCGACGATCTTCGTCCAGGTGTGGCGGGGCGACGAGGCCGTGTTCGACGACCAGGGGGTGCGCGACCCCGCCTACCGTCCCGACCCGACGTCGAGCCGCTCACTGCGGCTCGTCGCCGGCGCGTTGGACGCGCCGGTCATCAACGAAGGCGACACGCGCTCGCTCGTGGCCGCCGTGCGCGAGCGGCTGGGCAGGGGCCCACTCGTCGCCCAGGGCCGCCAGTTGGTCTCGAAGGAGCTGGCTCCGCAGGCACTCCTCGCGGCCTTCGTCCCGCTCGCGGTGCTCCTCTACCGCCGTAACCTGTAGTTCACATCCGCCGAACGTTCTGGAAAACACGCTCGGCTACCCTCCACGCGTGTTCCGACGTCTCCGCTCGCCGGGCACGGCCCGGGCCCTCACCTGGGCCGCTGCGCTCGTCCTGATCGCCGGCATCGTCGCGTTCGTGACCGTGCGGCTCGGCCAGGAGGACAAGGGCCCGGCCAATGTCGGGAGCGTGCCGACCGGGTTCGCCTCGGAGGACTTCGATCCCAACGCGACGATCACGGAGCCGAAGGAGAGCGACGTCCCGCAGGCCGCACGGGTCGCGGCCGGCGAGTTCGTGCTCGCAGCCGTCGGGCGCGAAAACCTCCCGAAGGCCTGGAAGCTCGCCGATCCCGGCCTCAAGCGTGACTGCGCCTGCACCTACAAGGAATGGCTCACCGGCAACATCCCCGTCCAGTACTTCCCGACGAAGGGGCTCCGCGGAGCGTCGTTCTCGGTCGACGAGGTGACGCCGGGCCATGTCGTCCTGCAGGTCCTGCTGACGCCGGCCGCGTCGAGCAGCCTGAAGCCGACGGCCTTCTACATCGGCCTCAAGCAACGCGGCAAGGACGCCCCCTGGCTCGTCGACTACTGGGCTCCGGTGGACGTCATCGCCGTGCCTGCGTCTCCGCAGGGCTGACGCCTCCACGTACGCTGACGGCGTGTTCGTGACGCCGAACTTCATCTCGTCCGACGTCTGACGGCTCGACCACGCCGAGCGTGTCGAGGCGCTGATGCAGGGCTCCTCCCGACCGCGGCGGGACCGCATCGGGCTGCTCCGGCCGTTGGCTAGACTCCGTCGCCGGTCGCCCGGCAGGGTGCCGCTCGGTCAACCGTCTCTCCCATCGGAGCCACATGCCTGAAGCCACGAGCACGTCCGGTCGCAATGTCGGGAAGATCATCGAGATCAAGGGCGTCGTTCTCGACGCAGTGTTCCCCGACGACCTCCCCGAGATCCTGAGCGCCCTCGAGATCGAGCTGCCGAACGGGACGCTCGTCGCCGAGGTCCAGCAGCATCTCGGCGATGACCGCGTGCGCGCGGTTGCGATGGACTCGACCGACGGCCTCGCGCGGGGCGTGGACGTGGTCGACACGGGCGCTCCGATCTCCGTGCCGGTCGGCCAGCCGACGCTGGGACGGCTCTGGAACGTGATCGGGCAGTCGATCGACGGCAAGGGCGAGATCGCGGCGGACGCGGAGCGGTGGCCGATCCACCGCGACCCGCCCGCCTTCCGCGACCTCTCGCCGAAGATCGAGATCTTCGAGACCGGCCTCAAGTGCGTCGACCTGATCGCGCCGTACATCAAGGGCGGCAAGGTCGGCCTCTTCGGCGGCGCGGGCGTCGGCAAGACCGTGCTGATCCAGGAGCTGATCCACAACCTCGCAAAGGAGCACGGCGGCGTGTCGGTCTTCTCCGGCGTCGGCGAACGGACGCGCGAGGGCACCGACCTGATGATCGAGATGACCGAGTCGGGCGTGATCGACAAGGTCGCCCTCGTCTACGGCCAGATGAACGAGCCCCCGGGGGCTCGCCTGCGCGTCGGCCTCTCGGGCCTCACGATGGCCGAGTACTTCCGCGACCAGGGTCAGGACGTGCTGCTGTTCATCGACAACATCTTCCGGTTCGTCCAGGCCGGCTCGGAGGTCTCCGCGCTGCTCGGCCGCATGCCGAGCGCCGTCGGCTACCAGCCGACGCTCGCCACCGAGATGGGCCAGCTGCAGGAGCGCATCACGTCCACGACCACCGGCTCGGTGACGTCGGTGCAGGCGATCTACGTGCCCGCCGACGACCTCACCGACCCGGCGCCCGCGAACACGTTCGCCCACCTCGACTCCACGACGACGCTGTCCCGCGCGATCGTCGAGAAGGGGATCTATCCGGCGATGGACCCGCTCGACTCGACCTCGCGGGCGCTCCAGCCGGGGATCGTCTCCGACGACCACTACCGCGTCGCGACGAGCGTCCAGCAGATCCTGCAGCGTTACAAGGACCTCCAGGACATCATCGCGATCCTCGGGATGGACGAGCTGACCGACGAGGACAAGCTCGTCGTCTCCCGCGCGCGCAAGGTCGAGCGCTTCCTGTCGCAGCCGAACTTCGTCGCCGAGCAGTTCACGGGGACGCCGGGCGAGTACGTCAAGCTCGAGGACACGATCGCAGGGTTCGACGCGATCATCCAGGGCGAGTGCGACGACCTGCCCGAGGCGGCCTTCTACATGGTCGGGCCGATCGAGGCCGTGCGCGAGAAGGCGCGGCAGCTCGAGCAGGTCGCCGCCTGATGCGGCCCGAGGCCGCCTCAGGCTAGGAAAGCACCGCATGGCGGACGCGACCGATCATCCTGCATTCGACGTGCAGGTCGTCACGCCCGACGGCCCCGTCTTCCAGGGCGAGGCGCACATGCTGATCGTCCCCGGCGCCGCGGGCGAGATCGGAGTGCTGGCGCGTCACGCGCCGCTCGTCGCGACGCTCAAGGCCGGCTCGACGCGCGTCCATCTCGGCGGCAACGAGATCCTCGAGTTCGCGACCGGGCCGGGGTTCTTCAAGGTGGAGCTCGATCGTGCTCTCGCGCTCGTCGACGACGCGGTCAACGTCAGGGAGATCGACGACTCGCGCGCCCAGGCCCAGCTCGACGCGGCGAGGGCGGAGCTCGAGCGCGTCGAGGCCGGAGAGTCGACCGCCGACCGCTGGCAGCTCGAGCAACGCATCAGGCACGCCGAGAACCAGCTCGCGGTCTCGGGTCGCACGACCGGCTGAGCCGTTCGGCGCGGCGCCACCGACTCGATATCCCTCCCGTGAGGGAACCGGAGCGTCGGCGTCTCACCCTGTTGGGGGACGGAGGGGGCGGCCAGGCGCTCGTACGGTGAGAGCCTCCGGGGATCCTCCCGGGGAGGGGCAAGGGGTTACTGCGGCGATGAAGGAGCGGCCATTCTGGCGTCTGTTGGCGTCCCGAAACACGCGCGAGCTCGCGGCGATCGCGTGCACCATGCTCGTGATTCCGGCCGTCGCGCTTGCGGGGCTGACGCTCTCGCTCTTCCCGAACGGGGTAGGCGCACCGATCCTCGAGGCACCGCGGGCGCTGTTCGGTGGTGCTCGCGACACGACATCGGGGCTCGTGCGGCTCGTCGCGGGGCCCGAGTCGGAGGCGCCCTCCTCCGACGAGACCGTCGCGATCTCCGAGGCGCCGTCCGATCGTCCAGTCTCCCGTCCTGCGCGGAGAAACGCCGACGAACGCGGCCCGGGGGCGCGCAGCGGGACGGCTCCTGCCGTGTCGGGCGGTGCGACTGCACGAGGCGGCGGGACACAGGGTGGCGAGCCCGCCGACGACACCTTCGAGCCTCCCTTCGGCGCCGCGCCCGGCGAGAGCAGCAGCGCGCCGGTCGAGACAACACCTTCGCCCGGCCGCTCCACACCGTCCGCACCGGGCGGCGGAGGCGGCGACGATTCGGACTCGAGGTCGGAACACGACGAGCGACCCGTCGTTCCCTCGGGGCCGACGCCCGGTTCGAGCGTAGGCGTTCCAGGAGAGCCCTCCGACGACGGAGCCGTCGACGGCGGTTCGGGTGGCGGGCCGACGGCCGAGGAGTCGGGCCCGGTCGCGCTCGACGAGACGTCCTCCGGAACGGGCGCCTCGGTAGGAAGCGCACCGGCGGGTACCGAGGCCTCTGGTCAGGGAACGAACGAGGCCGTCGATCCCGGCAACGGCCAGACGGGAGCTCCGTCGGCCGGCAGCGCCGGAGCGCAGGACGCGGATCCGGCCGCAGGCGCCCCGCAGGAGGGCGGCAGCGGGGCCGAGGGCGGCAGCGGGGTCGGCGGCGGCAACGGAAGCGGGGGGGATGCGGCGCCCGGGGACGGCAACGCAGCCGGTGGCGACGCGGGCGCCGGCGGCACCGGCGGAAACGAGGGGAGCGCCCCGGGGGACGCCGGCCAGGGCGACGGCACCGGCACGGACGCCGGCCAGGGCCCGGCCGACGGCGGCGGCACCGACCCGGGCACGGGCACCGACGGCACGGATCAGGGCAACGGGAACGGCCAGGGCAACGGGAACGGGCAGGGCAACGGGAACTGCCAGGGGAACGGCAACGGCAATGGCCAGGGCAAAGCGAACGGGCACGTCAATGGAAACGGGCAGGACAACGGCAACGGGAACGGGAACGGGAACGGAAACAACGGCAACGGCAACGCAAACGGGCAAGGGAACGGGAACGGTCAGGGCAACGGAAACGGGAACTGCCAGGGAACCGGACAGGGCAACGGCAACGGCAACGGCAACGGCAACGGCAACGGCAACGGCAACGGCAACGGGGTGAGCTCGGGGCTCGTGCTCGTGCCGCTGGGCGTGCTCGCCGTGATCAGGCGTCGTCGACGCGAGCGCGCGAACGGGGCGTGAGATGAAGCTGCTGCTCAGCCGCGGCCGCGACGGACGCACGCGGAACCCGAGCCTCGTACTGCGGTTCACGCTGTTCACGGCGGTCGGCCTGGCCGTCACGAGCGTCGCGATCTTCCTGGTCGTCCGTGGTTTCGTCACGGGCCACGCCGAGGACGCCGTCGAGCGGAACACACGGTTCGTGGCGGCGGCCGTCCTCTCGAGACAGCTGACGCCCTCGGACTTCGATGGGCCCGTGAGCGCGGAGCGACGGCGACAGCTCGACCGGATCTTCGGCCAGCAGGTGCTGCTCGACGACGTGGACCGGGCAACGCTCTACGGGCGCGACGGCGTCGTGTCCTACTCGACCGACGCGGCGCTGATCGGACGGCCGACGCACGACAGCGACGCCGCGCGTGCAGCGCTCTCCGGCGGCCTCATCAAGACCGTCGTCGAGCCCGAGCACGTCGGCGATGCGAAGCGCACGGTGCTCAAGCAGGTCGTGCCGATCTCGTTCGGCCACCGGCCGGCCGGCACCTTCGTCTCGTCGCGCGACTACGCGCCGATTGCCCGGTCGATCCGGGCCACCTTCGTGCCCATCGCTGCCGTCCTGGAAATCCTTGTGCTTGCCCTCTTCGCGTCGTTCTTCCCGGTGCTCCGCCGGGCGACGCGGCAGATGGGCTACCACATCGACGCGATCGAGCACCTGGCTCTCCACGACAGCCTGACGGGCCTGCCGAACCGGGTCCTCTTCCGCGACCGGATCGACCAGGTCCTCGCAGACTCGCGACGCAGCAACGCGCGGGCGGCGGTGATGCTCCTCGATCTCGACGGGTTCAAGGAGATCAACGACGTCCTCGGGCACGCCAACGGCGACGAGTTGCTCCGCAGCTTCAGCGCCCGCCTCCGGCGCTCCATCCGCGAGACCGACACCGTCGCGCGCCTCGGCGGGGACGAGTTCGGGATCGTTCTGCGCGTGGACGGCGCCGACGACGTGCTCGAGGCAGCCGAGCGCATTCACGGCGCGCTCGACGAGCCGTTCGCGATCGGCGACCTCTCCCTCGACGTCGGAGCGTCGATCGGAGGCGCGGTGTTTCCCGACGACGCCGTCGATCCAGAGACGCTCGTGCGCTTTGCCGACGTCGCCATGTACGCCGCGAAGCGAAGCCGGAGCGGCGTCGAGCTCTACGACCCGGCCGCGGACGATTCGAGCCGCGAGGCGCTCGCCCTCGGCGGCGAGATCCGGCAGGCGCTCGAGGACGGAAGCATCGTCGTCCACTTCCAGCCCAAGGTCGAGGTCGCGAGCGGTCGAATCGTCGGCGCCGAGGCGCTCGCCCGCTGGAATCACCCCCAGCGCGGAATCGTCCTTCCGGCCGTGCTCCTCCCCGTCGTGGAGAAGGCGGGGGTCATGCGGCTGCTGACCGATCGCGTTCTCCGGCTCGCGGTGGCGCAGGCGGCGGCCTGGCGCGCCGCCGGGAGACCCATCGAGGTCGCTGTCAACATCGACGTCCGCGCGCTGCTGGACTCGACCTTTCCGTCCGCCGTCGACTCGATCCTCGCGGAGGCCGGGCTCCCCGCCGAGCTGCTCACCCTGGAGATCACCGAGACCTCACTGATGGCCGATCCGACGCGCTCGCGCCATGTCGCCCAGGAGCTCGCGGCGATCGGAGTTCGCCTCTCCATCGACGACTTCGGGACGGGCTACTCGTCCCTCGGCCACCTCACGGCCCTGCCGCTGTCGGAGCTGAAGATCGACCGCTCGTTCGTGAGCCGGATGACCGAAAGCCCGACGGGCATGACGATCGTGAGGACGATCCTCGATCTCGGGGCCAACCTCGACCTCGCGGTCGTCGCCGAGGGGATCGAGTCCCCCCGGGCGCGCAGCATGCTGCTCGACCTCGGCTGCGGCCTCGCCCAGGGCTACGAGCTCGGCCGTCCGGTGCCGGCCGAGGTGCTGACCGACGCATTGGGCGACGGTCGCGCGGTCGACGAGGCGCTCGGACAGGTAGCCGCCTGAGACCGCTTCGCGGAGCATCGGACGCGCGCTATCGTGACGTTCCCGGAGAGCTTTGAGGCAGCTTGGCGACCGGGTCAACAAACGCCTAAAGAGCCCCCGCGCCCTGCGGCCGGGACCGCTCGAAGGTGTGGTCGCCGGCTCGTGAAGGAGAGACGTGAGCGCGGAAGCCCAACTCAGGAAGATTCTCGACACTCGGATCGCCGTCCTCGACGGCTCCTGGGGCGTGCTGCTGCAGAAGAAGGGGCTCTCCGAGGCTGACTACCGCGGCGAGCTGTTGCGCGACCACCCGCGCGACGTCAAGGGCGACCCCGACCTGCTCAACCTCACGCACCCGGACATCGTGGCCGAGCTCCACGACGAGTACTTCGCCGCCGGGGCGGACATCGCGACGACGAACACGTTTACGGCGACCTCGATCGGCCAGCGCGACTACGCACTCGAGGGGCTCGCCGCCGAGATGAGCCGGGAGGGCGCGCGGCTCGCCCGCGCGGCGGCCGACGCCTGGACCGCGCGCACGCCGGACCGTCCGCGCTTCGTCGCCGGCGCAATAGGGCCGCTCAACGTGTCGCTCTCGGTCTCGCCGAAGGTGGACGACCCCTCCTTCCGCTCGGCCACGTTCGACGAGGTGTCGGCGACCTACGCCGAGCAGATCGCCGCGCTCGTCGAGGGCGGCGCCGACCTCCTCCTGGTCGAGACGATCTTCGACACGCTGAACGCGAAGGCCGCGATCGTCGCCGCGGCGGAGGTCGCGCCCGACCTGCCGCTCTGGCTCTCGTTCACCGCGATCGACCGGAGCGGGAGGAACCTCTCGGGCCAGACCGCCGAGGCCTTCTGGGTCTCGGTCGCCCACGCCGAGCCGCTCGTGGTCGGCGTCAACTGCTCGCTCGGCGCCAGCGAGATGCGGCCGTTTCTCGAGAGCCTCGCGCGAGTCGCCGACACCTACGTGTCGTGCTATCCGAACGCGGGGCTGCCGAACGCGATGGGCGAGCACGACGAGCAACCCGGGGACACGAGCCGCTTCCTGCTCGCGTTCGCGGAGGACGGTCTCGTGAACGTCGTCGGAGGATGCTGTGGAACGACGCCCGAGCACATTCGCCAGATCTCGGGGGCGGTCGACGGCCTTCCGCCCCGCGTGCTCCCGACCCCCGTGCCGCGCCCCCGCTGGAGCGGGCTCGAGCCCTTCGAGATCGGGCCCGACACGGGCTTCGTGATGATCGGAGAGCGGACGAACGTCACGGGCTCCGCCCGCTTCCGCTCGCTGGTCGAGGCGGACGACCTCGAGGCGGCGGTCGAGGTCGCGCTCGAGCAGGTGCGCAGCGGCGCGAACGCGCTCGACGTGAACATGGATGCCGACCTGCTCGACGGCGAGCGGACGATGACGCGGTTCCTCAATCTCGTGGCGACCGAGCCGGAGGCGGCGCGCCTGCCGATCATGGTCGACAGCTCGCGCTGGGGAGTGCTCGAGGCCGGGCTCAAGTGCCTCCAGGGAAAGGGCATCGTCAACTCGATCTCACTGAAGGAGGGCGAGGAGCCCTTCCTCGAGCAGGCGCGGCGGATCCGGCGCTACGGAGCGGGCGTCGTCGTGATGGCGTTCGACGAGCAGGGGCAGGCGGACACGCGCGACCGGAAGGTCGAGATCTGCGAGCGCGCGTACCGGCTCCTGACCGAGCAGGCGGGCTTCCCGCCCGAGGACCTGATCTTCGACCCCAACGTGCTGGCGGTCGCCACCGGAATCGAGGAGCACAACGAGTTCGCGAAGGCCTTCATCGAAGCGCTGCCGCTGATCAAGGAACGCTGCCCCGGCGCGCGGACGAGCGGCGGCATCTCGAATCTCTCGTTCGCATTCCGTGGCAACCAGCACGTGCGGGAGGCGATGCACGCCGCGTTCCTGTACCACGCGATCCGCGCAGGTCTCGACATGGGGATCGTCAACGCCGGCCTACTGATGGTCTACGAGGACATCGAACCGGAGCTGCTCGAGCACGTCGAGGATGTGATCTGGAACCGGCGAGCCGACGCGACGGAGCGGCTCGTGGCGCTCGCGCGGCGCTTCGAGGGGGACACGGTGCGCCGCGAGGAGGATCTCGCCTGGCGTGAGTCGTCCGTCGAGAAGCGCCTCGAGCACGCGCTGGTGCACGGGGTCGTCGACTTCATCGAGGAGGACGTCGAGGAGGCCCGCGCCGTCCGCGACCGGCCCCTCGACGTGATCGAGGGCCCGCTGATGGACGGGATGCGCGTCGTCGGCGACCTGTTCGGGTCGGGCCGCATGTTCCTGCCGCAGGTGGTCAAGAGCGCCCGCGCGATGAAGCGCGCGGTCGCGTACCTCGAGCCCTTCATGGAGGCGGAGCAGGTCGGCGGCCGCACCGCGGGACGTGTGGTGCTCGCCACCGTGAAGGGCGACGTGCACGACATCGGCAAGAACATCGT
>NZ_DATMBZ010000003.1:0-7101 GCF_035558935.1 Gaiella sp.
ATGTCCTGGAGTATCGAGGGGACGTATTTCGAGACGTGCTCCTGCGAGCTGATGTGCCCGTGCAACTTCTCTTTCGACCATGGCGCGACGTACGACTATTGCCGCGTCACGCTCGTTTTCAGCATCCGCGACGGCGCGATCGAAGGGACGGACGTGAGCGGCCGAACGCTCGCATTGATCGCCGACACACCGAAGGTCATGACGGAGGGGAACTGGCGCGTCGGGATCTTCGTCGACGACGGCACGACGGAAGAGCAGATGGAGAAGCTCACCGGCGTCTTCGGAGGCCAGATGGGCGGCCCTATGGCGGGCCTCGCACCGCTCATCGGCGAAGTGCTCGGCGTGGAAAGGGCCCCGATCGAAGTGGTCGAGGAAGGACTCAACCACAGCGTCCGCATCGGCGAGGCAATCGACTTCGAGGTCGAGGACATCGTCCCGTTCGGGATCGAGACCGGCGAGCCCGCACGGCTCACCGGCGTGTTCCATCCCGTCGCGTCCGAACTGACGGCAGCTGAAGCGACGCGGTCGAAGATCAGCGCGTTCGGGATCGAATACGAGGGAAAGACGGGGCTCTCGTCGCCGTTCGCCTGGGCAGCCTAGGGACATGAGCATCGCGGCGCCGGAGCGAGCACCTGAACGGGGGCTTGTCCCCGCCTACGCGGCCGCACGCACGCGGCTCGGGCTCATCGCATTGCTCGTGGCACTCGCGGCGGTCGGCTGGTGGTGGACAGCGCGCGAGATGCAGGACATGGACGGTGGCCCCTGGACCGAGCTCGGGTCCGCGGGCTGGTTCCTCAGCGTATGGGTCGTGATGATGGCCGCAATGATGCTCCCATCCGTTGCGCCGACCGTGGCGCTCTACTCGAATCTCAAGCACACGCGAGCCCTCGGCGCGCCGCTCCTGTTCACGTCCGGCTACCTCCTTGTATGGAGCGCCGTGGGACTCGGCACGTATCTCCTCGCTCGGATTGGGGCAGAGCTCTCGGGTGACGTGCTCGCTTGGGACCGCGCCGGGCGTTGGGTCGCCGGCGCCACGCTTCTCATCGCAGCGGCGTACGAGCTGACTCCCCTCAAGGACGTCTGTCTCGGAAAGTGCCGAACGCCACTGGGCTTCCTTCTCGGCAACTGGAGAGAGGGACTCTCGGGTGCCGTGAACATGGGCGTTCGGCACGGCGCCTGGTGCGTGGGTTGCTGCTGGGCGCTGATGGCGTCGCTGTTTGCACTCGGCGTGATGAGCATCGTCTGGATGGCGGTCGTCGCGGGTCTCATTGCGTTCGAGAAGTTGATCCCGTCGCGTCGCGCAGCGACATATGGAACGGCAGCAGTGCTGATCCTTGTCGGGGGGCTCATGCTGTTCGCACCGGACGTCGTCCCTGCGCTGTCGATACCCGGAGCGGGGCCGATGTCGCCGATGGATGAAATGACCCCCTAGAGTCGAGCAGCGAGTCCCGTTACATCCTCGGACGTATCGTGTCCGGTGTGGCCACGGCTGATCCCGTCACGTTCCTGATCGCGGTCGCTCTTGCGGCGGCGATCTCGGCCGGCGTGTTCGCACACGCATCCAGGCACGGCAGTCGTCACGCGACGGCCTGGGGTGTCGCGGCGTTCCTCGCAGCCGGGATCACGGTGCCGGTGTACTTCATCCGGCACTGGGCTCGACGCGGGAAGCGCCAGTAGCCCTCGCGCGAAGCGCGCAGCGCTGTCCCGCTAGCCCCCTGAGATCGCCGCGATCACCTGGACACGCGAGCCGGGCCCGAGCGGTGTGTCGAGCCCGGCCCGCTCACGATCGACGTAGACGTGGATGTGCTGCCGGATCTGCCCGCCGCTCGGGTCGCACAGCCGGTCGCGCAACCCCGGCCACTGCGCGTCGAGCCGGCCGATCGCGTCGTCGACCGTCGCCGCCTCGAGGTCGAGGCGGCGCGGTAGGCCCGCGAAGAGCGGCATCAGCGTGGGAGGCAGGTGGATGTCGGCCATCAGTCGACGATGGCGACCTCGACCGACGAGATGGCGGGCAGGTAGCTCGCGATCTCGCTCCAGTGTTCCCCGTCGTCCGCGCTCGCGTACACCTGGCCGGTGCTCGTGCCGAAGTAGTAGCCGGGCGTGTCGTACGTGTCGCCCGTCATGCCCTCGCGCAGGACGCCGAGGTGCGCGTTCTCCTGTGGGAGGCCGTTCGCGAGACGCTCCCAGCTCGAGCCCGCGTCCTTCGTCCTCCAGACCGCCGCTTGGCCGTCGGGCATCGTGCGGCCATGGCCGGGGTCGAGCGGGATGACGTGGAAGGTGTCCCGGTCGTGGGGATGGGCCGCAGCGGCAAACCCGAACTCGGTCGGCAGCCCTTCCGTGATCTCCGTCCAGGTCGCGCCGGCGTCGTCCGAGCGATGCATGCCGACGTGGTTCTGCTGGTACATCCGCTGCGCGTCGGTGGGTGAGCGGACGAACTTGTGGACGCAGAAGCCAACCTCCTCGTGCTCGCGCGGCCAATCGCTGCGCAGGCCGCGGTTTCGCGGCGTCCACGTCTTGCCGTCGTCCGTCGTCTCGAACAGGCTCATGCCCTGCACGATCGCCCACACGCGGGCGGGGTCCTTCTCGTCGGCGGTGATCGCCGAGATCCCGAGGTGGCCGGGCGGCTGGTTCGACGGATCGTCCCACTCCTCGCTCCCGGGCTGGCCCGTGAGCATCGAGTACGGAGACCATGTCGCCCCGTCGTCTCGACTCTCGAAGATCCCCGGTGCCTCGACGCCGACGAGCACGCGGCCGTGAGCGGCCGAGAGGCTCGAGACCTTGGACAACCTGCGGCCATCGTCGTACGCGAGCCCCTCGCTCGATTGCGTCCACGTCTCGCCGAGATCGGCGCTGCGCCAGATCGACGAGCCGTGCCACTCGCTCGCGGCGGCGGCGTAGATCGCGCCCGAATCCCGGTCGAACACGGCGTGGTAGACGGGCCAGCCCTCGCAATACGCCCCCCGCATCGACCAGCTCGTCCGGTCGGCGTCGCTCTCGAGCATGAAGAGCCCCTTGCGCGTCCCAATCAGCAGCAGCGTGCGTGACACCTTGCTCACCTCCCTCAGACGACGGCTCAATCTCTCATCAGACTCCCGCTGCCGGCGAAACTCATCGATGCTCTTCCAACCGGTCACCCAGGCGAGCAGGCGTCGCCCAGGCATGGCTGGAGGAGAGGTTTCGTGATGTTGAGCGACGAGGAGCGGGCCGAGCTGCAGCGTGCGACGACCCGCCGCGGCATCATGGTGAGATGAAGCTTCCGCTCACGGGCGGCTGCAACTGCGGGGCAGTTCGTTACGAGGTCAGCGAGCCGCTCGTCCGCGCGAGCTACTGCCACTGCCGGCGCTGCCAGCGGCGGACTGGTACGGCGGCCTCGGCGCAGGCGCATCCGGCGCCGGAGTCGTTCCGGATCGTCGCGGGCGAGGACAGGCTTCGTGTCTGGAGGCCGGAGAGCGGCGGCGAGAAATGGTTCTGCGGGGAGTGCGGGTCGGCGCTGTTCGGCTCCAACCCCGCCCATCCCGAGTCGATCGGGATCCGTCTCGGCACGTTCGACGACGACCCGGGCGTACGCCCTTCGGTGCGGCAGTTCGTCGCGTACGCGGCGCCGTGGGAGCCCATTCCCGACGACGGGCTGCCGCGGTTTCCCGAGAGCCGGCACGCCTCAGACGGGAGGTGAGCGGTCGGGCCGACCTGCGCGACTGCTGATCGAGGCCGCCCGGGGGCGAGCTCCGAGTTGCTGACGCTGCTCGCGCCGGACGGCGGCCAGGTTCGCGGCCTCATGCTCGCCGGGACGCACGAGCAGTCACCAGATGGAGCGCACGCTCGACCCCGCCCGACTTGGAGACCACCTAGACCGCCTCTACCGGGCGGCGTGGGCGCTCTGCGGGTCGCGCGAGGATGCAGAGGATCTCGTCCAGGAAACGTACGCGCGCCTGCTCGCCCGCCCGCGCCTGCTTCGCAACGAGGACGACCTCGGCTATCTCCTGCGTGCGCTGCGCAACACCTTCCTGAACCAGAAGCGGAACGAGAGCCGCCGACTCCGTCCCGTGCCGTTACCCGACGGTCTCGACCTCGTTGCCGATCCGCACGCGCCCCAGCCGCATGCCGCGCTCGAAGCTGCGGAGCTCTACGCCGCGATCGCCGCGCTTCCGGATGACTTCCGCGACGTCCTCGTGGCCGTGGATGTCACCGGACTCTCCTACAAGGAGGCGGCACGCGCGTTGCGCATCCGCGAGGGTACGGTGATGAGCCGCCTCTACCGCGCTCGTCAACAGGTGGTGCGCCGAGTCGAGGGCGGCACGGCTTGAACCGCGGCAGGGCCGATCAGCTCCCGGTGTCGACCTTTCCATCGAGCACCTTCTCGCCCGACGAGGTCTGATCGCCGTCGGCTCGTTCGCGCGTGACGGTCAGCGTCGTGAACTCCTTCGGCGATACCCCCGCCCAGAGCGTGACCCGCACGCCTTCGTTGAAGGTCCCGATCGGCACGAGCACGCCGGCGGCGTCCCGCAGCCAACCCTCGTAGAAGCGTCCCGCGTCGAGGCGGGGAAGGCCGGTGGCATCGAGCTCGATCCGCCAGCCCGAAGTGGTCTTGGTGAGCGTCGCCTCGCCCGTTGCTCCGGGCGCCAGGTCGGTCGGTGCAAGGGCAGCGTGGAAGCTCTCGGCGGAAGTGCCCGAATCGAGCACGCTCACGGCCAGCGCCACGACGGCGACCAGCGCGGCGGCAGTCCCGGCGCCCGCGAGGAGGAGACGACCGGGCGCCCGCCCGCGGCGTGAACGGCGCTGAGCCTCGACGCGCGCCCGGAGGGCCGCCGGCGCCTCGACCTCTTCCGCCGCGCTCCGCGTGAGCGCGACCGCCCGTTGCTGCTCGGCGAGCTGGTCGGCAAGCTCCGACGACGCGGCGACTCGTGCCTCGAGCGCGTCACGCCGTTCCGGTTCGAGCGACCCGTCCGCGAGCGCGGCCAGCTCAGCGATCTCCCGGTCACCGTCCTCGTCTGCTCGACGACGTCTCATCGACACCACACCGCGAACGGTAACGCCGAGCACACCACGTCGTGGGGTCGGGCTCCCGGCTCTCGACGAGCTTGGCGCATCCGTGTGAGGCGGGAGGTCGCCGACCCGACTCGCGTATCGCAGGAGTCGGCGCAGCCGCGGGGAGAACCCGGGTGAACCGCATGTGGGACCATCTCGCCCGGAAAGACACCACTTCCCTGCCTGCTATTCCCGTGTCGCGCGCGGGATTCACCGCATACGAGGCGTGTTCGATACCTCCGTCGCTCGACCGTGATTCGGACGCGTGAGCGCTTGCAGGCCCCTCCTGGGCCGGGGAGTCGCGCTCGATTGGCGGCCGGGGCCGCTCACCCGCGGGAATAGACGCCGATCGCCGGTGTCTTCAGCAGCGACAGGTCATTCCACTCCGGAAAGGAAGCCATGAGGAACTTCATTCGACTCCACGGCTCGCGTGTAGTGCGGCCGGCACTGTTGGCGGTCTCGGCAGTGGCTGCGATCGCGATCGTCGGCGGCACGGCAGGGACCGCGGCCGGATACGGCACCGCGCCCGTCCACCATGCCCACAATGCGTCGCGACTGCGAACGGAGGCGGCGTTCGATGATCCGCAGCTCGCGCATGGCGAGTTGGCGATCGAGGGAACGAATGCGGGCGACCGGCTCGCTCTTCGGCTGCAGAGCGGCAACCCGGCGATTCTGCAGGTCGACGTCGGGGACGACGGCTCGGCCGACTTCAGATTCGCGCGCGCGGAGATCGCGAAGATCTCCGTCAATGGCGGAAACGGCGATGACGCGGTGCGCATCGACGAGAGCAACGGCGTCTTCACCGACACGATCTCGACGACGGTCGGCGGCGGAAACGGAGACGACAACCTCGTCGGAGGAGCCGGAGCCGTGACGCTGGAAGGCGGCAACGGGGACGACATCCTGGCCGGAGGCTCCGGCGTGGAGACGCTGCTGGGGGGCAACGGCAGCGACTCGATCGACGGAAACGGAGGCAACGACGTTGCGCTGATGGGCAACGGCAACGACACGTTCGTCTGGGATCCCGGCGACGGGAGCGACGTGCTCGAGGGTCAGAACGGCACCGACACGATGCTCTTCAACGGCGCAGGCGGCCCCGAGCAGGTCGACCTGTCGGCAAACGGAAGCCGCCTGAGGTTCTTCCGCGCCCAGGGCAACATCACGATGGACACCGCCGGTATCGAACGCGTCGACTTCAACGCGCTCGGCGGCGCCGACCTGGTCACCGTCAACGACCTGAGCGGCACCGATGTCGGCAATGTGAACATCGACCTCGCAGGCACCCTCGGCGGCTCGAACGGCGACGGCGCGGCTGACCGCGTGGTCGTCAACGGCACCAACGGCGACGACACGATCCGCGTCGACGGAGACGCAGGCGCCGCGAAGGTGAGCGGTCTGGCCGCGACGGTCAACGTCCTCCATCCGGAGGCCGCAAACGATCGGCTCGAGATCAACACTCTCGCGGGCAAGGACACCGTGAACGCGGGCGGCCTGGCAGCCGGTGTGATCAAGCTCTTCGCAAACGGCGTCCCCCTCCCCTAGAGCGTCCACCACGGCGAAGTGCGCGGGGCCTCCGACCCGGGGGCCCCGCGCCGAGCCCGCTCCGTCCGGCCGGCTCCGTGGTTCGAGAGGTCGGGTGCGAGCTCGTCAGCGGAGAGGGAGCATCGCGCGCACGACGGTGCCGTCGCCGGAACGGCTCTCCACGTCGAGCTGGCCTCCGAGAGCCTCGACGCGGTCGGCGAGTCCGCGCAGCCCAGAACCGCCCTCCATGTTCGCGCCGCCGGTGCCGTTGTCGCGGATGGCGACGGTGATTCCCGCGTCGGTCGTCTCGAGCTCGACGCGCGCTTCCGTGGCTTCGGCGTGCTTGACCGCGTTCGTCAGGCTTTCCGCCACGACGTAGTAGACGCCGGCCTCGACCCCTTCGTCGAGGCGCTGCGGCGGAGCTCCGACGACCTCGACCGGGAAGGGCGCGCGGCTCGCGAGCGACCTGAGGGCGGGCTCGAGCCCGTGGTCGCTGAGCACGGCCGGATGAAGCCCGCGCGCGAGCTCGCGCAGCTCCTCGAGCGCGAGCTTCAG
>NZ_DATMBZ010000004.1:0-15177 GCF_035558935.1 Gaiella sp.
CTTGAGGCGCGCGAGCCCGCTCCGCAACGCGGCGTAGCTCTCTCCCTCGCGATACGTCGGGTTGGGTGCCGTGCGCCACCAGGGAGACTCGACCGGCCGCCCGCGGTACGGCGTGACGACGAGGTCGACGCCCACCTCGTACAGCCCCTTCCAGAGCTGCCACCACGCGGGCGTGCAGCCGTAGCGGAAGTCGAGGTCGACCGCGGACGCCACGGCGAGGATGCGGGGCTGGCGCACGAGCGCCAGTGTAGGGACCTGCTCTGCCGGTCCCCGTGCGCCACGGCGGCCTCAGAGACCGATCTCTGTCAAGGGCAAAGCGTGCCGATCCCGTGCCGATCGATCAACAGCCCGAACCGCGTGGACAGAGAGGGTTTCTCCCGAGGACGCCTCTTCGTCACGCCTTCGTGCCAATCCGTCCACAGCCTTGACAGACGACGGTCTCTGAGACCGCCCTACGCCCTGGGGAGGCCCGCCACGACCGACCTCGGCTCAGTACGCGCCGCGGCCGCTCAGGACGGCCGGGATCGTGCGGGCGATGATCGACACGTCCGACCAGATCGACCAGTTCTCGATGTAGGTGAAGTCGAGCCGGACGAGGTCGTCGAACTCGAGCCCGGAGCGGCCCGAGATCTGCCAGAGCCCGGTCATCCCCGGGAGGACGAGCGAGCGAGCCCGGTGCCACTCCTGGAGCATCGCGTGGTCGCGGAGCGGCAACGGCCGCGGGCCGACGAGGCTCATCTCGCCGTGCAGGACGTTGACGAGCTGCGGCAGCTCGTCGAGCGACAGCCGCCGCAGCACCCGGCCGACCCGCGTGACGCGGGGGTCGTCTCGGATCTTGAAGAGCGCTCCCGACGCCTCGTTCTCCTCCTCGAGCGCGTCCTGCTGCTCGGCGGCCCCCGAGACCATGGTCCGGAACTTCAACATCCCGAACTCCTGCTCCCTGACGCCGACCCGTCGGGAGACGTAGAGCACCGGCCCGCGCGAGTCGAGCTTGATCGCGGCGGCAATCAGCAGCCACAGCGGAATCCCCAGGACGAGGAAGAGGATGGAGACGACGAGGTCGAACGCCCGCTTGGTCGCCCAGTCGACGCCGGTCAACATCGGCGGCCGCAGCTCGAACAGCGGAATGCCCTGACCGGGGACGTACTCGCCCTCGTGGACGAGGAGCTCGGTGGTCGTGGGAGCCAGCTTGACCTTGACCCCGTGCCGGTGCGCGAGCTGCACGACGTCGAGCACGGTCTGCTCGTCGAAGTGCGCCTCGGCGAGGACGACCTCGTCGGGTCGCTCGCTGTCGAGGAGAGCGGCGATCCGGTCGAGCGAGCCGCTGAGCCCGGCCGGCCCGGGTGCGACGGCCAGGACTGCGACGACGTCGACGCCGATGCCGCCACGCGAGGCGCGTAGCTGTCGCTCGAGATCGGGCAACGTGTCCTCCCCTCCGACGAGCAGCAGGCGCCTGCGGACTCCGGCCAGCCCCATCAGCTCGAGCGACACCGAGTCGTAGGCGGCGCGCAGGAGACTGATGGAGATCGCGCTCGTCGCGACGGCGGTCGGAATCAGCCCCGTCGTCGTGAAGTCGTAGTCCGTCCCGAAGCCGAACGCGAGGATGATCAGCGCGACGAGGACGAGCGCGGCCAGGATCCGCCCCGAGCCGGCGCGGCGCTCGCGAGGCGCGTAGAGGCCGGCCTGGAAGAAGACGATCACGGTGATGGGTGCGAGGAACGGCAGCCACTCCGCGGGGCCGGTGTCCCACAGGAGCGACCAGAAGACCGTGTCGCCGTAGACGAGCGAGCGGAGGACGAGTGCGCTGTAGAGGCCGAGCGCGAGCCCTGCGACGTCGGCGACGACGAGCGCCGCGACGCTCACGCCGCGGCGCAGGAGGCTGACGAACGGGCCCCGCGAGAGCAGGTAGAGGCGCGAGCGCCTGATGTCTCCGGGTGGCTCGCCGGGCGGCGCCGGCGTCGGCTCGGGGCGGGCAGGAGGCTTCGTGGGCGCCTCGCTCGGCACGCCGGGATTCTACGCCCGGAGGTCGGCCGCCTCCCCGCGCGCGAGGTCATCCCAGGCGACGACGCGGCCGTGCTCGCGTACGGCCGGCGCCAGTGCGTCGAGATCGGTCGCTGCGCTGCGGAGGCCGAGCATCCGGAGCGCCCAGACGATGACCGTCCGGCGAGGACGGGCGACGAGATCCGTGTCGTGGAAGTAGGCGTGGACTCGCGCCGGAAGCCCGGGAAGGAGAGCGGCGCGCGCGAGCGCGCCTGCGCCATGGGTCGTCGGGACGGCGACGAGGTTGCGGCCGTCGATCTCGATACGTGCCGGGGCGTCGAGCTCCACCCACGCCGCGTCGTCGGGCAGATACGGCGGGCGTGACGCCCGCGGCGTGCAGTCGACGTAGCCGAGCTCGGCACATGCGAGCGCCACCGAGCGGTCCGTGTACCACCCGCCGCCGCAGAAGAGCGTCGGCCGGGCCCCACGCTCGTGCAGCCACTCGGCCTCCCGCCGCACGCGTTCCGCGGGGTCACCCGTCGTCGGCCGGGCGTGCGTCGGGCTCGTGAAGTGGGTGTGGTGGCCGAATGGGCCGCGGTCCGCCGCCTCGCGCGCCCGTGCGAGCCAGCGCTCCTCGTCGCGCTCGCCGGCCCCGGCGTCGGGCGGACGCATGAGCGCGGCGATCGCGAGCCCGCCCGGCCGGCTCTCCTGCAGGTTCGAGAACGCGGCCCAGACACGGTCGTCGAGCGGTCGTTCGACGTGGCAGGAGACCACTGCGTACCGTTCCGGAGTCGTGGGCGACACAGCGCAACGGATACCACGTCCCGCGATCGCCCTCGTCGTCGCCGCCGCAGCGCTCCCCCGGCTCCTCGCCCTCGCGATCGAGCGCCACCAGATTCTCGAGGCGTACGTCGAGAAGAGCGACACGTTCGCGCAGACGCTCGTCTCGAGCGGCACCTTCGGCTTCCTCCCCGGGGTTCCGTCCGCCTACACACAGCCCCTCTACGCGTGGTTCCTCGCTGCGCTCTACTGGCCGCTCGAGCGCTCCTGGGCCGTCGTAGGGCTCGCGCAGGTGCTCGTAGCGGTCGCGACGGCGCTGCTCGTGCTGCTGATCGGCCGCCGGCTCGGGTCCGTTTCGACCGGCGTCGTCGCGGCGCTCATGACGACGCTGCACCCGTACCTCGTGTGGCACGACGTGCACGTCAACCGCGAGATCCTGGACGGCCTCCTCGCCGCCGCGATCGTGCTGCTCGCGCTCGTCGCCTTCGAGCGGCGCTCGCTCCTCTTCGCTCTCGCCACCGGCGCCGTCGTGGGCCTCGCGATCCTCTCGAACGCCCGGCTGCTCCTCCTGCCGCTCGTCCTCGCTCCCTACGTGGCGTGGCGGGTCCGTCCCGCACGCCGCGCCGTGCTCGCCGCGGTGCTCGTCGTCGTCGGGGCCGCGGCGGTCACCGCGCCCTGGGTGATCCGAAACGAGGTCGTGATCGGTTGCGCGACGATCACGACCGACACCCGCGCGCTCTGGAAGGCGAACAACCCCGCGACGTACGACGTCCTCGCGCGTGGCGGATGGATCGACGATGTCCCCGACCTCCCGAACGTCCCGCCGTGGCCCGAGAAGGCGGCCGGAATCTCGGTCGCCGCCGCGAAGGCCGTCGACGAGTGCGCGCAGGCGTCGTTCTACCGCGACGAGGTCTTCGACTTCTGGCGCGACCATCCCGGGGAGAAGGGGCGCCTCGCGGTGCAGGCCGTCGGGATGCTGTGGTCGCCGTTTCTCAGCGTCGCCGCCGACGACCCCGGCCAGCAGGGGCTCTCGAACCTCGCGCAGCGCACCGTCGAGCCGGCCTTCGTGATGCTGCTCTACGCCTTCGCGCTCTGGGGCGCCTTCCTCGCGCCGCGGCGCTTCGTCGTGCTCGCCGCGCTGCTCCTCGGCTTCAACACGCTGATGGCGATGGTCTTCGCCGGCACCGTGCGCTACCGCGCGCCCTGGGACTTCCTGCTGGCGCTGCTCGCGGCGTTCGCCGTCGAGCGTGCGTGGGAGCTCGTGCGGAGGCGCCGCGCCCCGGCCGCCGCGAGCGCCGCGCCGTAGATCGCCTCGATGCGGTCGGTGCAGCGCTCCTGCGAGAACTCTGCGAGCGCGCGTTCCCGACCGGCTGCGCCCATCATCGCGGCGCGTGCGCTGTCGCCCGCAACCGCAACGAGCGCCTCGGCGAGTGCGTCGGCGTCGCCCGACGGGACGAGGAGGCCCGTGCGACCGTGCTCGACGATCTCCGGCAGGCCGCCGACGTCGCTCGCGACCACGGGGCGGCCCCGCTCCATCGCCTCGAGCGCGACCATTCCGAACCCCTCGCCGAACGACGGCACGACGACGACCTCGGCCCGCTCGAAGACCGGCCCGGGCGGCGCCACGCGTCCGAGGAACGAGACGACGTCGACGATCCCGAGTCGTGAGGCGGACGCGCGCAGCTCGGCCTCGAGCGGTCCGTGGCCCGCCACTTCGAGCGTCACCTCCGCCAGCTGCTCCCGCACGAGCGCCAGTGCTCGGAGCAGGACGTCGTGGCCCTTGATCGGAACGAGACGGCCGACGACGGCGAGCCGCGGGACGCCCGGCAGCGGCGGAGGGGGCGGCCCGGCCTCGATCCCGTAGTGGACGATCTCGAACATCCCCGGGTCGAACCCCTCGTTCGCCGCGAGATAGCGCGCGAGGCCCGCCGAGATCGCGATGTGCACGTCCGCCAGGCGCGCGACGGCGCGGTCGGCCGCGGCGAAGGCCCTTCCGCTTCGGAACGGGTTGAAGCCGTGCTTCGTCGAGACGAGCACCGGCACCCGCGCGAGCCTGCCCGCGGCGAGGCCGTGGAAGTCGGCGTGGACGAGGTGCGTGTGGAGGATCGCCGGCCGCACACGGCGGATGATCCGAAGAAGTCGTGCGAACGACCGGGGATCGGCTGCCCAGGGAAGGCGCAGCCGCTCCACGCCGACGCCGCTCGCCTCGAGCCGGTCGGCGAGCTCCGCGGCGCCGGGCTCGCCCTCGTGGAGCATCACGAACCGGACGTCGAACCCGCGCTCCCGGAGCGCGGGCAGGAGGAGCAGGAGGTGGTTCTCGGAGCCCGAGATTCCCGCGACCTTCGCGACGTGCAGGACGCGGGCGCTCATCGCGCGAGCGCGACGACGCGGTCGGCCCAGACGTCGACCGAGTGCTCGCGCAGGACCACCTCGCGCAAGGAGCGGCCGACCGCGTTTCTGTCCAGGTCGCCGAGCCTGCGGATCGCCTCGACGAGCCCCTCGACGTCCCCGTGCGCGAAGCGCAGCTCGTCCGGCAGGAGCGTGTCGAACGCCGGGTTCGACGCGATCACCGGCAGGCACGTGGCCGCAGCCTCGTAGACGACCTTGTCGGTCGCGCCCTCGCGCATGTCGTTGACGAGCGCGTCGACTTCCGCATAGAGCCCGGGCACCGTGTGGTGAGGCGTCGGGCCACGGATCTCCACCCGGTCGAGGAGGCCGAGCTCGATCACGAGCCGCTCGAGCGCGATCCGGTAGAGCCGCTCGTCCTCGGTCACCGAGGGCCCGACGAGGAGGAGCGAGACCTCGGGAACCTGTTCGACTGCCCGCAGGATCGTCTCGAGACCCTTCGCGGGCGACGTGCGGCCGAGCGCCAGCAGCGTGAGGGGCTCCCGTGCAGGGCGGCCGACGCACTGGAGCCCCGAGACGTCGATCCCGTGCCCGATCGCAACGAGCTTGCGCGACCGCAGCGGAAAGGTGCGTGCGTCGACGCTGAGGACGCGCGTCGACATCCGCTCGGCGGTCGCGAGCAGCCGGCTGCGCCGCCAGTGGGTGAACCAGAGCAGCACCTTCACGCCGGTCGGCCGCGCGAGCGGCGCCGCGAGCACGGCGTAGATCGGGCACATGTGCGCGAGCACAGCCGCAGGTCGCGGCCGGCGTGCGAGCTCACGGGCGAGGGCCGTCTCGAACCGCAGGCCCCGTCCTGCGCGCCGGCTCGCGCGGAAGAGGCGCACGCGGCAGTTGTCCGGCAGGACCCCCTCCATCGCGCTGTCGGCGAGGACCACGAGCTCGTCCACGCGGGCCGCGAGCGCGCGCAGCTTGACGACCGTCGCGCCCAGGACGGGGCTCGACGGATCGACCTGCTGGGTGACGACGACGAGCCTCATGTGCGACGCGCCCCCACGGCCCGTGCGACGAGCTCGACCACCCGATCCGCGTATTCCTCGGGCGTGTACGTCCAGGCGTCCGCGCGGGCGCGTCCCTCGGCACCAAAGCGCTCGGCGAGCGCACGGTCGTTCAGGATGCGGACGAGCGCGTCTGCGATCTCGGACGGGCTGTCGGGGTCGACGAGGAGGCCGGTCTCGCCGTCCCAGACGACGTCCGGGATCCCGCCCGCTCTCGCGCCGACGACCGCGCGCCCCCGGCAGAGCGCCTCGAGCACGACGCGCGGTGTCCCCTCCGAGCGGGAGGCGAGCAACAGGAGCCACGCATCGTCGAACGCCTGCACGACGTCGGGGGTTTCAAGACGCCGCTCCCATGTCACCTGAGCAGGCAGCTCGCGGGCGAGCTCCTCGAGAACCTCTCGATGCTTGCCGTCGCTGACGAGCCGGAATCCGGCCTGCGGCAGCCGTTCGGCGGCCAGCCGGATCGCAGCCACGATGTTGTGGATGTTCTTGTACCGCTCGGCCACACCGACGAAGAGCGCCGTCGGGCGTTCCGGCAAGGGCGCGACCGGCGGCTCCGAGAACGCCGTCAGCTCCGTGTAGGTCGTGAACACCCCGGCCGGCTCGACGCCCGCGTCGCGGACGAGCCCTGTCGTGAACGGCGAGAGCGTGCGCACGGCGTCCGCGTGGCGGATCGCGACGAGTGCTGCGCGGTCCGCGAGAGGCGAGACCACGGCGCGCGCGGGCGAGCCGTAGAGCCGCGACCAGGTGCGCCAGTCGCCGTGGATCTCGACGACGACCGCGGCGTCGCTCCGGGCGAGCGTGCGGCCCGCGAACGCGGCGAGCGCCTCGTACGGGCTCTGGGCAAGGATCGCGTCCGCGGGTGACCGTCGCAGCTCGCGCGCGATCCGTACGGGTAGCGAGCCGTAGAACAGCGGCCCGTCCAACGCGCCGACCGGCGTTCCCCGCTGCAGGCCGAATGTCTCGTCGCCGGCTGCCTCGCCGCGCGGCGCGGCGCCGAGCACGCGGAGGTCGAGGCGTTCCCGCAGCGCGTCGAACTTGCGCCCGAGCGAGCCGTTCAACGGAAGGCGGTAGCGGGTCCGCCCCACCATCAGGACGCGCGGCTTCATGCGTCGTCCACGATCGCATCCACGATCAGCCGGAGGATACGCGGCTCCGAGAGCCCGTCGACCGATCCCGGCGCCGCCGCCGCGAGCGCGCGCCGAAGATCCTCCTCGCGTACGAGCCGTGCGACGGCCGCGGCGATTGCGTCCACGTCGTGCGGCGGCACGAGCAGCCCGTTCTCGCCGTCGACGACCACCTCGGGAATCCCGCCCACCGCCGTCGCGATCACCGGCGTCCCGACTGCGAGCGCCTCGAGCACGGTGTGCGGCAGGTTCTCCCACGCGGACGTCACGAGCACCGCATCGGCCGCTCGGAAGAGCCTCAGGACGTCGTCGCGCGTCCCGGCGCCGAGGAAGCGCACGCGGTCGGAGACACCAAGGGTTTCCGCCTCACGCTCGAGAGCCGGTCGTTCGGAGCCGTCGCCGAGGACGAAGAGCTCCACCGCGGGCACGCGGGCGATCGCCTGCAACGCGTCCGGGAGCGCCTTCTGGGCGGTGAGTCGTCCCGCGGTCGCGAGCGCCGGCCCGGTGACGCCGAGCGCCGCACGGGCTTCTTCACGTGACGGGAGCTGCGGCAGCTCGGGTGCGGGGTTCGGGACGACCCTCACGCGCTCCGGCGCGAGGCCCCGGCCGCGGGCGATCCCGCGGAGGTAGGCGCTCGGGACGAGCACGCGCTCGGCCCGCCGGAGCGCGACGGTCCGGGTCGCGCGCAGCAGACGGCGTCGCGGACCGCCACGCGCGGCCTGGAACTCCTCCAACGAGCCGTCGAAGCGGCCCGACCGCCGCTCGCGCTCGAACGCCTCGTCGGCGACCAGCTTGACGACGAGCGGCCTCCGGGCCAGCGCGGCGCCGAGGGCCGCGCGTCGCACCATCGTCGTCGCGTAGACGCGGTCGGCATCCCGGGCGGCGGAGGCCACCTCGCGTACGACGGCGAGGTGGCGAAGCGGCGCGGGCCGCGAGCGCGCGACCCAGCGCACGGGATACGGCCGCGACTCAGGAGCGACGTCTGCGGTCGTCACGACCTCCACCTCGTGACCCGCCTCGAGCAGAGCCGCCGCGAGCGCGGGGGCATGACTCGACGGCCCGCCGACGTCGGGCGGCCAGATGCCCGACACGAGGACGACTCTCACGAGCCGGCCGCGCTCGGGGCGCCGACGCGGCGGGCCGTACGCAGCTCGGCTCTCAGCCGGACCAGCACGACCGCCCAGGTCGCCGCGAAGACGAGCGTCGAGACGAGGACCGCGACGGCCGCGCCGGTCACGTCCCACCGTGCGCCGAAGACGAGGACCAGGGGCAGCAGCACGGCGGTTTCGATGCCGTGGGTGACGATTCGGAGGTGCGGCCGCCCGATCGTCACCGGGAGGGACTTCGACCAGCCGAGCACGAGCAGGATCGCCGCGGCGACGAGGACGATGCGCGCGGCGTCGACCGCCGGGAGGTACTCGCTCCCGAAGACGACGCGGACGAGCCACGGCATCGCGAGGAGGAAGACGGGAACGGCGACGACCGCGACTCCCGCGGCGCCGAGCGTATAGCGACGAAGGCCCTGCATGACGTTCTCCTCGCGCCCGTGCTCCCAGTCCCGCGTCTGCTCGGTCAGGAGCACGAGCCGGACGGGTGCGCTCGCGGCCGAGAACCCGCTCTGCGGCGCCTGGGCGACGCGGTAGTAGCCGACCTGCGTCGTCCCCGCCACGAGGCCGAGCAGCACGGGCGTCAGGGCCGCACGAAGCGAGATCACTCCCGTCGCGACGCTCGACTGGACGACGAACGAGACGATCTCGCGCCGGTCGCTCCCGAGCGGCGTCGGCTCGGCGCGCGGAAATCGGCGCAGCGCGACCGTTCCCGCGGTGGCGACCAGAGCGGTGGCGAGGAGCTGGCCCAGCGCGAGCGCGCCGAGTGCCGCGGTGACGCCGATCGATGCGCCGACGAGGATGGCGAGCAGTCGTATCGCCATCGTCACGGACAGAAGCGCGCCGCGCAGGTCGTAGCGCCCGCGCAGCAGGAGGGCGCTCGCGGAGACGTTCTCCGGCGAGGCGAGGAAGGGGATCGCCGCCGCCGCGGCCATCGGCCCGGCGAGGCCGTCCGTGCCGAAGATCGAGTCGGCGAACGGGGCGAGCGCGAGGATCACGAGAGACGCGAGCGCACCCCCGAGGAGCTTGAGCTCGAGCGCGCGGCGGAAGAGGCGGTGGAGCTTGCCCCACTCCTTGCCGGCGACGTAGCGGAAGCCGAATTTCGTCAGGCTCTCCTCGACGGTGAGGTCGAGGAGCGTCTGCGCGAGGCCGACGATGGCCGTCACCGTCGCGAAGCGCCCGAAGTCGTGGAGGCCGAGGATCCGCGCCGCCGCGATCGTGCCGAGGATGCCGAGGGCGACCGAGAGGTAGAGCCCGGCTGCGGTCGCGAAACGGCGCCGGAGAACGCTCGGTGCCATGTGACGGGTCAGTGTAGGGGCGCCGGGTGAGGCCCTCGCTACAGTCCGCCGCGTGACGGCCGAGCCGCTGCCCCGGGCGCACCCGTCCGCGGGGACGCTGCGGGCACTCGTCGGGAATGCGGCGCCCGAGGCAGTCGTGCTCGCCGCCGCCATCCCGTTCCTCTTCCTGCATGCGACCTACCAGCCGACGGTGTCGCTCGGCCTCGGCGACTCGTCGGTCGACGTCACGCTCGCCGACGCCGCGATCGCGTGCGTCCTCGCGGCCGCCGCCGTCCGCGCGCGGCACGAGGGCTGGCAGCCGCTCCGCCGTGCGTGGGTCGTGCCCGCGCTGGCGGCGGCGTTCGTCCTCGCGGGGGCGGTCTCGCTCGCGACGCCGTCGCTCCTCGGCGAGGACTACGACCTGACGACGCACGCGATCAGCCTTGCGAAGTTCGCGTGGTACGCGACCCTCCTGCCGGCGACCGTCCTGCTCGTCCGCTCGACGCTCGACGCCGTGCCGCTGCTGCGGGCGGTGACGGCGTGGACCGTCGCCGCGACCTCGTGGGGGCTGCTCCAGTTCCTCGGCATCGTCTCGGAGTTCGAGGGAAAGCGGCCGGGGCAGCGGGAGCCGTCGTTCGTCGGCATCCACGATTTCGCCGCGCTCTCGGGCGCCGCGCTCGTCGTCGGGGCGGCCGGGATCGCACTCGGCGACGGCCGGCCGACGGGCCGGCGCTGGTCGCTCGTCGCGCTCGCGACGGGTGCGCTCGGCGTCGTCCTCTCCGGCGCGATGACGGCGGTCGTCGGGCTCTGGTTGGCGCTGGCGGCCGTCCTCCTCGGAGCCCGCGCGGTGCGCACCCTGCGTCCCCGCGCCGCGCTCGCGCTTGCCGCGGTCGTGTTGCTCGTCACGGCCGGGACGGCCGTCATGAGGGCGAGCACCATCGAGCGGTTCGCCGAGTTCATCGGCCTTCGAGAGCGGGTGGCCGACACGGGTGTGGAGAGCTACGCGCACCGCACGCTGCTCGCCTACATCGGCGGGCGCATCTGGCTCGACCGGCCCGTCACGGGCGTCGGCTGGCAGGCCTCGAGCGAAGAATGGGCCTACGGGCCGTTCCTCGCCGACGCACGGGCGCGCTTTCCGAGCGAGCCCGACCAGGCCTTTCCCTCGCCGGAGCATCCGTGGGGAATCCAGATGCTCTACCTCCAGGCGGCCGCCGACCTGGGAATCGCCGGGATCGCGCTCCTGCTCGGACTCGCGGCCGCCGGCGTGACCGCGGGGATCCGCGGCCTCCGCTCGTCGCCGGCCGCGCTCGTCGGGCTCGGCTGGCTCTGCGTCGTCGCGGGCGTCTGGACCGGGATCGGCCTCGTCGCCGGGCTGCCGCTCGGCGCCCTGACGTGGATCGCGTTCGGGCTGGTGACCGTCCGTGACTGACGAGCGGCTCGACCCGCCCCTCTCGACGCCGACCTACGCGGTGCGCGCTCCGCTCGTCCGCTGGCTCGCCGCCGAGGCCGCCCGCGCCGCAACCGAGCTCGGTGCCTACCGGCTGCTCGACGTGGGCTGCGGCGAGATGCCGTACCTCGACCTCTTCGAGCCCCACACGCAGGAGATCGTCGGCCTGGACACGTGGGACAACCCCCGCGCGTCGCTGCGGGGGCCGATCGAGGCGATCCCGGCCCCGGACGCCTCGTTCGACGTCGTCCTCTGCGCACAGGTGCTCGAGCACGTCGACGACCCCGCGCAGGGCGTGCGCGAGCTCGGCCGGGTCACACGCCCCGGTGGACGCGTGCTCCTCTCGACGCACGGGACGTTCGTCTACCACCCGAACCCCGTCGACCTCTGGCGCTGGACGGGCGCAGGCCTCGGGCGGCTCTTCTCGGAGAACGGCGAGTGGGCTTCGGTTACGGTGTCCGCCGGCTCCGGCACGGCCTCGTCACTCGCGATGCTGAACGCGATCTACCTCGAGCACGTCCTGCGGCGCACGCCGCTGCGCCCGCTGCGCGGGGCGCTCGTCTCCGGGCTCAACCGAGCCGCGCGCGCTCTCGACCGGCGCTTCGAGCTCCTGCGCGACGAACGGCCGGGCACGCTCGCAGCCAACTACCACGTCGTCGCCGACCGGGCCGCATGACCCGGGTGCTCGTGACAGGCGGCGCGGGCTTCATCGGCTCGAACCTCGTCGAGCGGCTGCTCGCGCGTGGCGACGACGTTCGCGTGCTCGACAACTTCTCGACGGGGAGCCGCGCGAACCTCGCCGCGCTCGGGCGCGAGGTCGAGGTGGTCGAAGGCGATCTCCGCTCCTACGAGCGTGTCCACACCGCGGTGCGAGGCGTCGAGGTCGTCTTCCACCAGGGCGCGCTCGGCTCGGTGCCGCGTTCCGTGCAGGATCCGCTCACGTCGACGGCCGTCAACGTCGAAGGCACGCTGAACGTCCTCCTCGCGGCCCGCGACGAGGGGATCCGCCGCGTCGTCGCGGCGTCGTCGTCCTCCGTCTACGGCGACGGCGGCACCTTTCCCCGCGTCGAGACGCAGGCGCCGAACCCCCTCTCCCCGTACGCCGTCGCGAAGCTCGCCGCCGAGCGGTTCTGTGTCAGCTTCACTCGCGTCTACGGGATCGAGACCGTTGCGCTGCGGTACTTCAACGTCTTCGGGCGCCGGCAGGACCCGACTTCCCAGTACGCCGCGGTCGTGCCGCGCTTCATCCGGGCGATTGCGGACGGACGGCCCGTCACGGTGCACGGCGACGGGGAGCAGTCCCGCGATTTCACCTACGTCGAGAACGTCGTCGACGCGAACCTGCTCGCAGCGGACGCGCCGGCCGCCGTCGGGCGCGTTCTCAACGTCGCGACCGGCGGCTCCGAGACGGTCAACCACCTCGCGGAGACGATCGGCAGGATCCTCGACCGGCCGGTCGAGAAGAGCTTCGGCCCCCCGCAGCCCGGTGACGTGCGAGAGTCGTGGGCCGACGTGACCGCGGCGCGCGAGGCGATCGGGTACGAGCCGACGGTCGAGTTCGAGGAAGGGCTACGGCGGACGATCGACGCCGTGCTCGGCACGAGAGGAGCGACATGACACACGGTTTCGGGACGATCGACGAGCTCGGCGACGGCTACGGCTTCCGCAAGGTGCGCCAGGCGCTCGGCGTGGAGGCCTTCGGCGTCAACGTGATCGTGATGCCGGGCGGCTACACGGGCTTCCACCACTACCACGACGAACAGGACGAGCTCTACTTCGTCCACGCCGGCACCGCGAAGGTGGAGGTCGAGGGTGAGGAGCGACTGCTCGGCCCGGGCGGGATGGTGCACGTCTCGTCGACGACGCCTCGCCGTGTCTCGAACGGCGGCGACGAGGACCTCGTGATGCTCGTCGTCGGCGCGAAGGGCGGCTACGTCGGCCGCGACGGCCACATGGTCGACGAGGCGGACGTCGAGCGGCGCGCGAGCTTCGGCTCCGGTGCCCCGCCTTCGCCGGGGCACTAGAACAGGGGCCCGTCAGAGGACGCCCTCGGGTGTAGGAGTTCCAGGTGCGGCGCGGAGCGCCGCACCTGCGAGGGCGAACACGGCGACCGAGAGCCAGTGGATCCCGATCACGTCGGTCTGGAGCCCGAGCACGGCGACAGCGGCGACCGACGCGGCGAGCCACTGCGATCGCGGCACGAGGGCGACGAAGAGGGCGACGAGCCACCCCACGAACGCCACGAAGCCGAGCAGCCCGGCATCCACGCCGAGCTCGGTGTACGTCGACTCGCCGGCCTTCGGCGTCAGCCCCGTCCGCGACGCCGAGACGCCGGCGTTGCCGAGCCCGTAGCCCCACGGGTGTCGCGCCACCGTGCGAATGCCGTCCCGGAGCGCCGTCAGATGGCTCGACGTCGAGCTCTCTCCCGTCGAGAACGGGTCGTCGCTCTTGACCCCGCCCTGCGCCGCATTGTTCCGCAGGCATGCGAGCTCGGCCGGGGTGTACGTCGTCGTCGGCCCGATGGTCGGAAAGAGCGCGACGAAGGCGATCGAGACGACGACGGACGCGGCCGCGAGCAACGCCGGCGGCCAGGAGCGCCGCAGGAGGGCGAGCACGAGCAGCCCCGCGGGGAGCGCGACGAATCCGGCGCGCGTGTGCGTCCAGAGCAGGCCCGCGTAGACGACGATGCCGGCCGCGACGGTCCATCGGCGCGGCCTCATGGCGACGACAAGAAGCATGACGATCACCAGCGCGTACGAGGTCGCGAGCGGGCTCAGGAAGGTCGACACGAGCCGGCGCGCCGGGCTCTCCTCGTCGGTGTTCAGAATCCAGTTCTCCGGGAGGCCGGAGAGACAGCGGTAGGCGAGCCCGAGCTGCTGCGAGAACCAGTCCGGTACGCCCGAGTCGCGCCACCACTGGAACGGCACGAGGTAGACGTCCACCAGTCCCCACGTTGCGAGACCCACTCCGACGCCGACGAGCGTCGCGACCACACGCCGCCACCAGGTGCGGTCGAGGACGAGCAGGCGCCCGAGGATGTACGCGCCGAGAGGGAGCAGGTGGTGACGGAGGGCGTAGAGCTCGCCGCGCGCCGTCGCCTCTCCGCCCAGCCACGATTGCGGCAGGAGCCAGTAGAGGACGACGATCGCGCCGTACGCGAGCGCGAACCGATCGGCCCAGCCGAGTCGCGGAAGCGCCCCGGCCCCGATCAGCGCCGCGGCCACCGCCACGAGCAAAAGCGCGTCCTTCCAGGCCGCGACCACGTCGAGCGCGGTGTCGCGGGTGCCCACCTGCCAGAGGAGCGCCATTGCGAGGTTGTGGAGCGCGAGCCCGACGAGGAGAGCGAGCAGCGCGACGCGAGGGAATCGCTGCGTCACGTGGTCGCGACGAGTGTCATGCCGAGATTGCGGATCTCGACCTCGCCGGGGAAGAGGCGGCGCAGGTCGGAAGGCCCGAGCAGGTGGTTCTCCCCGGCCCACGGCTTGCCGGCCAGCTCGTAGACGCGTGTCGCAAGTGGCTGCGGCAGCCAGTGGACGAGCGGCAGCCGGGTGTGCACCTCGATCGGGAACCAGCGGTTGGGCGTCGTCAGGAACACACGCCGGCCGACCCGGAGCGCCTCTCGGACGAACGCCTGCTGACGTTCGTGCCCTCCGACGTGCTCGATGACGGCGTTCGAGTACACGACGTCGAAGGTCGCGTCTGCGAAGGGCAGGGCGCACGCATCGCCCTGGACGTACTCGATCCGCGGATAGCGGGCGCGGAAACGTGTCCCGTCGTGGAGCCCGAGTGCGGTGAGCCGCTCCGGCCACGGATATCGCTCCTCGAGGAAGTTGTGGGTCGTGCAGCCACTCTCGCCGCCCGACTCGCCGAGCGACACCTCGTCGACGCCGACGTCGAGCACCGTCGTCGACGGGTCGGGACGGATCAGCTCCAGGAAGAGCGCGAGCTTTCGCCTGCGCGAGCGGAGCGAGATCGCGTCGGCGAGCCGCACGGCGGGAGATTAGGGATGGATGACGACAGGCGTCCCGAGCGGAAGCCGCGCGAGCTCGTGCAGAGTCT
>NZ_DATMBZ010000005.1:0-16421 GCF_035558935.1 Gaiella sp.
TCACGGCGGGGCCTCGATTCCGGCGAGCACGTCGGCGGTGGTCACCACGTCACCGTACTTCGTATCGATGTCGTAGAGGTTCGCCTCGTGTGCGGCGCGATTGCGATCGCCCACGGCGTCACGAGGGACGAGCACGCGGTACCCGTGCTGGAGAGCGTCCACCGCGGTCGCGCGGATGCACCCCGAGGTGGACGCCCCGGTGACGACGAGCGAGTCGCAGCCGTTCGCAGTGAGGAAGCTGTCGAACGGGGTGCCGTGGAACGCGGACGCCCAGAGCTTCGTCAGCACAGGCTCGCCGGGCGCCGGCGCGATCCGGGGGTCGATCTCCTCGAAGCCGCTGCCCGCCTCGAGGGTGAGCAGCGCGGGAATCTTCTCGATGAACGCCTCCGCGGCCCGCTTGCCGGCCTCGTCGTAGGCAACCGTCGTGTAGGCCACAGGCAGCTTCGCTGCGCGGAACGCGGCGAGCAGCTGCGAGATGGCGGCGACGACGCCGTCGAGCTCGCAGACGAGCGGCGAGGCGGGGTCGGTGAAACCGCGATTGACGTCGACGACCACGAGGGCGGGCCGCCGGCCGAAGCCGGCGCGCCCGTGGAACCCCTCGTGGTGCATCGTCATCCGTCGTGAGTCATACGTCGTCGCCCGCCCGGACGCGTGCGAGCGCGTCCTCCGCCGGCTCGAGCGGCGACCACCGCAGCGGCGTCGCGGGCGTCGGCGCGTCGAGGCCGGTCTCCTCCTTGCAGCGGGCGATCACGTCGTCGAGCTCGGGCCCGAAGTCGAACGCGGGCGCCTCGCCTCGCGCCGACCGCTGCCGCTCGCGCTCGGCCTCCGTCGCCGCCTCGTCGACGGCGCCGTCGTCGGCGAGGACGACGCCGTAGCCCTCTTTCGCCCATTCGCGGCTGACGAGCCCGAAGGAGACGTCGCGCGCGACGAGCTCGGCGGGACGGTCGAGCCGGTCCTTCCAGCCGCCGCCGCCCGCCGTCCGGTAGACGAGCATGTCGCCGGGCTCGACGACGACGTTGTCGCACTTCGACGGCAGCGCCTGCTCTGTGCCGTCGGCGCGCTTGAGCAGCTTCGTCGAGCGGGCGCCGGGCAGCCCGCCGAGGACGCCCCACGGCCGGGTCAGCCAGCGGTCGTCGTGGATCGAGACCTCGCCCGGCTCGAGGTACACGTAGCGCTTCTCGACGCCGTTCCCGCCCCGGTGCAGGCCGGGCCCGCCCGAGTCGGTGACGGTCGTGTAGCCGTCGATCCGCAGCGGGTAGTACGCCTCGAGGTACTCGGTCGGGATGTTCTCGAACAGCGGCCACCACGAGTGGCCGTCCATCCCGTCGCCGATCGGCCTCCCGGGGATGCCGCCGTAGAGGATCTCCATCGAGTAGAAGAAGTCCCCGCTCTCCTCCCAGCCCGAGTAGAGCATGTAGGGGCTCGTGCCGTAGCCGGCGGCCGTGTTGAGCTCGGGCGCGTTCTTGCAGAGCGCCCCGCCGAGCACGTCGAACTGCCGCGCGAGCGCGTGCGTGCGGCAGCCGAGCGCGGCCGGGTAGCGCGGCCGCAGCAGCGATCCCTCCGGCATCACGACGTGGAGCAGCGGGTAGAAGCCGTCGTTGAAGAGGATCTGGGGATCGTTGACCATGATCAGGTAGATCCCGATGAACATCTTGAACATGCCCTCTGAGAGGTAGAAGTTGATCGGGCCGAGGGCCTGGGGATCGGTGCCCGACCAGTCGAAGAAGGCGTGCTCGCCCTCCCGCCAGATCGTCAGCTGCATCTTGTACGGGCCGTTGCCGAGCCCGTCGTCGTCGATGTAGTCGACGAACGTCTGCGGCTCCTCGGGGATCGCGACGGAGATGAGGAACTTCATCGCGTTGTAGGTGCGGTCGAGGAGCGCCTGGAGCGCCGCGAGGTAGGTCTCCTTGCCGAACCGGTCGCAGAGCTCCATCACGCGCTTCTCGCCCGCGCGGCAGCCCGCGACGATCGCGAACAGGTCGGCGCGGTTCATCTCCGGGTTGCGGACGTTGTTGAGGATCAGGCGCAGGACGTCCTCCTGCACCTCGCCGCGCTCGATCAGCTTGACGGGCGGGATGATGATCCCCTCCTCGAAGATCGTCTTCGCCCCGGTCGGCAGCGAGCCGGGAAGCGGCCCGCCGGCGTCCATCTGGTGCCCGAACTGCGACGACCAGCCGACGAGCTCGTCCTCGTAGAAGATCGGCACGAGCACGAGCCAGTCGTTCGTGTGCGAGATCGACGCCGAGCACTTGAACGGGTCGGAGGTGAGGATCACGTCGCCCGGGAAGACCCCGCGGTCCCACTCCTCCATCATCTCGTTGATGTAGGCGCCGAACTGGCCGACGACCATGCGGCCGCGTGGGTCGGTGATCATCGGGAACTCGTCGTGCTGTTCCCGGATCACGGGGCTCATCGCGGAGCGGAAGAGGACGGCGTCCATCTCGTAGCGCGCGCTCTTGAGCGCCCCTTCGATGATGTCGAGCGTGACGGGGTCGATCTCGACCCCGGTCGGGATCTCGGCGATCTGCGGCTTGTCCGTGGTGATGGTGGCCATCGTCTCCCCTACGCCTTCGGGTTGATGAGGATGTTGAAGTTGACGTCGACCTCGGCGGCGTACCCCGGGAGGACGACGGTCGTGGAGTCGAACTCGGTCACGATCGCAGGCCCGTCGAATCGGTTCCCGGGAGCGAGCTTCGCCCGGTCGTAGATCTTCGTCGGCAACCGCTCGCCCCTGAAGACGATCTCGTGCTCCTCGGCCACCGCCCCTGACGCGTCGGCCTCGCCGAGCACCCCGACGGGAAGCTCCGGCTTCGGAACCGCCCCCGAGCCGATCGCGCGAAGGTTGACGATCTCCGACGCGGTGCCCGGCATCCGGAACCCGTAGAGCTGCTCGTGGAGCAGGTTGAACCGCTCCTCGAGCGCGTCGAGCCCGCCGCGGACCTCGTCCGGGTCGATCGCGACCGGGATCTCGTACCCCTGCCGGTGGTAGCGCATGTCGGCCGTGTAGGTGATCGAGCGCGCGTCCTCCGGGATGCCCTCGGCGTCGAGCCACGCGCGTGCGCGCTCGCCGAGCGCCTCGAGGATCGACCCGACCTCGCCCGGATCGGCATCGCCGAGCACCCGGATGTACGTCTGGGCGAACTCGTCCCGGAAGTCCGCCACGAGGTCGCCGATCGCGCACAAAAGACCGGGGGCCGGCGGGACGAGCACCGGAAACGAGCCCATGATCTCGGCGACGGCGTTCGCGTGGAGCGGGCCGGCGCCGCCGTAGGCGACGAGCGCGAAGTCTCGCGGGTCGTGCCCGCGCTGGACCGAGACGAGGCGCAGCGCGCCCGCCATGTTCTCGTTCACGATCGCGACGATCCCCTCCGCGGCCTCCTCGAGCGACCCGAGGCCCATCGCGTCGGCGATCGTCTGCACCGCCGTCCGGGCGGCCGCGACGTCGAGCGTCATCTCGCCGCCGAGCAGGCTCGGGGGGAGGTGGCCCAGGACGACGTTCGCGTCGGTCACGGTCGGCTCGGCGCCGCCGCGGCCGTACGAGGCAGGCCCGGGGTCGGCGCCCGCGGACTGCGGTCCCACGCGAAGCGCCTTGGTCAGCTCGGGCACGTGCGCGATCGAGCCGCCCCCTGCTCCCACCGTGTGGACGTTGACCGACGGCACCTTGATGCGGAAGTGGCTGATCGACGTCTCGCGGCCGATCGTCGGCTCACCGTTCTGACAGAGCGCCACGTCGGTCGAGGTGCCGCCCATGTCGAAGGCGAGGATGTCGTCGAACCCTGCCTTGCGTGCCACGTAGAGCGCGCCGGCGACCCCGCCCGACGGCCCCGAGAGGATGCCGTAGATCGGGTTCCGCGTCGCCTCCGCGGTCGTCATCAGGCCCGCGTCGGAGCGGAGGATGTTGACGTCGGCGGTTGCGCCGATCCCGTTCAGCTCCTGCTCGAGCGTCTGGATGTACGTCGCCACCTTCGGCCGCACGTACGAGTTCATGCACGCGGTGAGCGTCCGCTCGTACTCGCGGAACTCAGGGAGGACGTGGGACGACAGGGTCACCGGAAACCCCGGATAGAGGCGCTCGACGATCTCGCCGATCTTCTCCTCGTGGGCCGGGTTCACGTACGAGTTGATCAGGCCGACGGTGAGCGACTCGACGCCCGACTCGACGAGGTCGCGGACGATCGACTCGACCTGCTCCTCGTCGACCGCGACGACGGTCTCGCCGCGCGGCCCCATCCGCTCCACCGCCTCACGCGTGTCGGCGAGCGAGGCGGGCGGGTCGGGCTTGATCATGATGATCCAGCCCGCCAACGGGCCGGGTGTCTGCGAGCGGGCGAGGTGGAGGATCTGCGCGAAGCCCTGCGTCGTGATCAGGCCGACTCGGGCGCCTTTCGACTCGAGCACGGCGTTCGTCGCGACCGTCGTCCCGTGCAGGATGTTGCGAAGGTCGCCGACTGCGACTCCCGACTCCTCGCAGATCCTGCGCACGCCGACGAGCACGCCCTCCGAGGGGTCCGCCGGGGTGGACGGCGTCTTCACGCGGTACTGCGTGCCGGCGCCGTTGTCCCCGACGAGGAAGAGGTCGGTGAACGTCCCTCCCACGTCGACTCCGAGCCTGAATGCCATCCTCTCCTCCGTCGTCAGTGAGCCATGGCCGGCGCGAACGCACCGGCCTTGTAGACCTGCCCCTCCAGCGGCCGCCCGAGGCGCTCCTCGAGCCATGCGGCCACCTGGATCAGCGCCTCGAGGTCGATCCCCGTCTCGACCCCCTCGCCGTGGAGCAGGTAGACGAGGTCCTCCGTCGCGGTGTTCCCGGTGGCGCGCGGCGCGAACGGGCAGCCGCCGATGCCTCCGATCGACGCGTCGAACACGGTCGCCCCGGCCTCGAGCGCGACGAGCGCGTTCGCGTAGCCCGTGCTCCGGGTGTTGTGGAAGTGGACGCCGACCGGGACGCCGAGCTTCGCGCCTTCCGACACGAGGTGACGGACCTGGCGCGGGACGCCGACGCCGACGGTGTCGGCGAACACGACCTCGTCGACAAGCTCCGCGAAGCGCGCGGCCAGGGCGAGCACGCGGCCCGGGTCGACCGCGCCCTCGAACGGGCATCCGAACGACGTCCCGAGGGTCACCGTGACGCGGTGGCCATCCGCCTTCGCGCGTGCGGCGACCCGCTCGCCGGCCACGGCCGACTCCTCCGCCGACGCGCCGGCGTTCCGCCGGTTGAACTCCTCGCTGACGGCGAACGCGTAGTGGACCTCCGTCAGGCTCGTCGTCGCGAACCGCTCGTAGCCGCGCTCGTTCAGGACGAGGCCCGCGTACGTGACGTCCGCTCGCGGCTCGATCCCTGCGACGACGTCCTCGGCGCCGGCCATCTGCGGCACGCGCGCGGGATTGACGAAGCTGACCGCCTCGATCCGCGGGAGGCCCGCGGCGGCAAGCCGGTCGACGAGCTCGGCCCGCACGGCGGGCTCGAGGATCACCGCGTCGTTCTGAAGCCCGTCGCGCGGCCCGACGTCGCAAACGGTGACCGCGCTCAGATCACGCCCTCCTCGTGCAGCGCCGACTGCTCGTCCTCGCTGAGGCCGAGCAGGCCGCCGTAGACCTCCTCGTTGTGGCTCCCCTGCTCCCACGTCGCCGACCAGCGCACCGAGCCGGGTGTCCGGCTGAGCTTCGGGACGATCCCGGGCCCGATGTACGGTCCGAACTCCGGGTCGACGTGCTCCAGGAGCATCTCCCGGGCCCTGAACTGCGGGTCCTCGAAGATGTCGGCGATCGTGTAGATCGGGCCACAGATGACACCCGCCTCGTTGAGGACGCGATCGATCTCCGAGGCGTCGTGCAGCCGCGCCCAGTCGGCCACGATCCCCTCGATCTCCTCCTGGTTGTCGCCGCGCGCGAGGTGCGTCGCGAACCGTTCGTCGTCCGCGAGCTCCGGCCGGTCGATCGCGGCGCACAACCGCCGGAAGACGTTGTCGGCGTTCGCCGCGATCACGATCCACTTGTCGTCGCGCGACTTGAAGATGTTCGAGGGGGCGATCCCCTTGAGGTTCGTCCCCTGGGGCCCCCGCACGATCCCGAGCCGGTCGTACTCGGGCACCGTGCTCTCGAGCATCGCGAACGACGCCTCCATCAGAGAGACGTCGACCACCTGTCCGACGCCGCCGCCGGCCACGTCGCGCCAGTAGAGCGCCGCGAGGATCCCCTGCGCGGCGAACATTCCCGCGAGCGAGTCCCCGAGCGACAGGTGCATCCGGGGCGGAGGCTCGTCGGGAAAGCCGTTCAGGTAGCGCATCCCACCCATCGCCTCGGCAACCGACGCGAATCCGGCCCGTTCGGCATAGGGCCCGGTCTGCCCGTAGCCGGACACCCGGGCGAGGATGAGACGCGGGTTGACCTCGCTCAGGCGCTCGTAGCCGAGGCCCCACCGCTCGAGCGTCCCCGGTCGGAAGTTCTCGGTCACCACGTCGGCGTGCTCCACGAGGCGCAACAGGAGCTCCTGTCCGCGCGCCGCGCCGAGGTCGAGCGTGATGCACTTCTTGTTCCGCGACTGGACGGGCCACCAGAGCGACCGTCCCTCGTAGCGCGCCTTGCCCCACTCACGGATCGGGTCGGGCTTGCCGGGCGCCTCGACCTTGAGGATCTCCGCGCCGAGGTCACCGAGCAGCCGTCCCGTGAACGGCCCCGCCAGCAACGAGCCGAGCTCGATCACCCGCAGGCCCGCGAGCGGCCCGCCCCCGTTCGCCGCGGATTGCCCGGCGTTCACGTGGCGTCTCCGGCGTCCGGGGCCGCCGAGGCGCCGACGTGGGCGACGAGGACGTCGCGCGCCTCGTAGACGTGCTCGCGCATCACGAGCTCGGCCCGCTGCGCGTCGCCGCGCTCGAGCGCCTTCACGAGCTGCAGGTGGCAGTGATACGAGGCGGAGGCCTGCGCGGGCGAGTACCAGACGTAGGACTTGTAGACGAGCGGCAGCGCGATCACCTGGCGCACCATCGCCCTCAGGCGCTCGCTGGAGGTGGCCTCGAGGATCGTCTCGTGGAAGACGGCGTTCTCGAGCACGAGCGCCTGGACGTCCCCGCCGTCGAGCAGGCCCTCGAACCGCGTGCAGCTCTCCCGCAGCTGCGCCAGCTGGTCGGGGGTGACGCGCGACGCCGCGCGTCCGGCGGCGTGGCCCTCGAGCAGCGCCCGCAGCTCGTACATCTCCTCGAGGTCGGCGGTGTCGTACGCCCGAACGGTCGCGCCGCGGTTCGGCGCGGCCTCGACGAGGCCCTCGGACTGGAGCACGAGCAGCGCCTCTCGGACCGGCGTGCGGCTGATCCCGAGCTGCTGCGCGAGCTCCTCCTCCTTGAGGCGATGGCCCGGTGGCACGCGGCCGTCGACGATCGCCTGCCGGATGAGATCGGCGGCTGCCGCCGCCGCGGTGCGGGACAGCGGCGTCTGGGCCTCGAAGATGCTCACCGGCGCGACCATACAATATGCAACCAGCCTGAATGCGAGCGTGGATCACGGATCCGGGCGTGCCCGAGCCAGCGTCGAGACCTCGCCGAGCCGCGTCGCGAGCACCGCGCCGAGCAGCGCGATCAGCGCGGTCGTGATCCACAACGCATCCCATCCCGCCTCGTCCGCGACGGCGCCGAGCGCGGGCGTGGCGATGCCCGAGAGGACGAAGACGACCGTCGCCGCGACCGCGACCGACCGCCCGGCGAGCGAGGCGTCGACGCGCTCGCCGGCGCTGACGTACACGAGCGCGTTCCACCCCAGGGCGCCGAGCCCGAAGAGGACCGCGGCGGCGACGACGATCGCGCCGCCGCCGTGCAGCGCTGCCGCGAAGACCACCGCCCCGCCGGCCGCGAGAAGACCGACCTCGACGAGCGTCCGCACCCGCCGGGAGCCGCCGTTGCGGTCGGCGATCGTTCCCCACACGATGCGCGCCACCATGGCGGCCACGTTGATCCCGAAGTACGCGACGGCGGCGGTCAACTGCGAGTGCCCGGCCGCGCGCACGGCCGGAACGATGTACGCCAGGAGCGCCTGGAGCACGATGATGTAACAGGCCGCCACCGCGAGCAGCCGGCGCAGGCCGGGAGCGGCGAGGATCGTGCGGAACGGCCTCTCGATCCGGCTCTCCGCGGGCCTCCGGTCGTCACCCGCGACGATCGCGAAGGCGACGCCCGTGGCGGCGACTACGAGGGCCGAGCCGAGCATCGTCAGCTCGACGCCCCCGACCGCGAAGAGGCCCGGGTACGTCACCGCGGCGATCGTCCCCCCGAGAGGAACCGCCGTCTGGCGGATCCCGAGCGCCCACCCGCGCCGCGCCGGCGGGTACACGGCGAACAGCGCGCCGGTGCCGGCGACGGGGATCACCGCCGACCCGAGCCCGAACACGAGGAGCGCCGCGAAGAGCGTCTGCGGCGACGGCATGAAGGCTGCGGCGACGAGCCCGGTCGTCGCGATCGCGGTCCCGATCAGCATCGCCCGCCGCGCTCCCATCCGGTCGACCGCGCTCCCTGCCGCGATCAGCGCCATGCCGGCCCCGAGCAGCCCCGAGGCGAGGACGGCGCCCAGCCAGAAGAGGCTCATGTCGAGCGTGTCGCTCAGCTGCGGGCCGATCGAGGGAAGGCCGAAGTTGACGAGCGAGACCGACGTCTGCGCCGCGGACGCCCCGACGAGCACGGCGCCGGGCGATCGCGTGGCGCGGCTCACAGCGCGATTATCCTTGCCGCGTGGACCGCGCTGCGATCGCACGCGAGGGGCGGCGCGCACAGGCGCTCGAGGCCCTCGCCTTCGAGCGCGAGCGCGAGCAGGCGCTCGACTCCCAGCTGCGGGAGGTCGTGCTCGAAGCCGAAGGGGCCCACGTCGACGCGCTCGTGTTCGCACGGATGACGCCTGACGACGCGAGCCGCGTCCGCGAGGCGCTGGGGACGGCCGACGGCGACGGGCCTGACGACGAGCCGCTAGAGGACGAGGAGCTCGAGGACACGGCGGACGAAGACGACGCGGGGCCGGAGCCCGAGATCCGGCGGCTCGAGCACGAGCTCGAGCGGTGCCGCGCGATGCAGCACGCGCTCGAGCGCTACGTCGAGGCGCTCGACGGAACGTCGTAGCGCCGGCCGCGCCGCAGCCGCGTCAGCTGCGCAGCGGCACCGCGTAGGAGGGCATCGGCGCGCCCGTCGCCCCGCGCAGCTTGAGCGGGAGGCCGAGGAACGCGAACTCGTACTGCTTCTCGGCGGCGAGCTCGTTCATGTCGACGACCTCGATGATCTGCGCACCCGCGGTCGCGAACATGTACGCGTGCACCGGGAGGAAGACCTTCTCCTCCTCGGAGGGGAGCACCTCGAGGGCGATCGTGTCGCCCGCGATGCACATCGCACCGACCTCCTCGCAGAGCCACTTGGCGGCCTCGAGGCCGATCCCGGGCGTGTTCTTCAGGTACCCGTCGAAGTCGGGCCAGACGTTCATCCGGCCCGTGCGCACGAGCACGACGTCGCCCTTGCGAAGCTCGACTCCCTGCTTCGCGATCGTGTCCTGAAGGTCCTTCGGCGTGATCGCGTACCCGTCGGGGAGCACGTCGCCGCCGAGCGTGCCCACGACGTCGAGCATGACGCCGCGCGAGATGACGGGCGGGTACTTGTCGAGGCCTCCCTTCGTCCAGATGCGGCTCCCGAGGTCCTTGTCCGCCGTCCAGCCGTTCCAGAAGGTCCCGTAGAAGCCGAGGTGGTTGAGCGTGTCGATGTGCGTGCCGCAGTGCGTGTACAGATGGATCGAGTCGCCGCAGTACGAGTAGGCCTCGTGCACCTCGCTGCCGACGCCCGACAGGTCGTCGTTCACCGATCCCTGCGGCGTGTGCGTCATCCAGATGCCGTACGGCGGGTCGCCCGCCGCCACCCACGACGGCATCCCGATGAAGTAGTCGACGTTCAGGTCGAAGACGTGGCGGCCGTCGAGATGGTCGAGGATCGCCGCCGTCGACTCCTTCGTGACCCAGTTCAGGCGCCCGATCTCGTCGTCCTCGCCCCAGGGGCTCTTCGAGACCTTGAGACCGTCCTGCTCGTGGATCGCCTCGGGAACCAGCTCGGGGTCTGCCATGGGATCCTCCTTCGGATGGATGACGCGAGCCTACTCCGGCTTCGCGGAGCGTTCCTCGGGAACACGCCCCCGCGACGGGACGAGGTAGACGGCCGAGTAGTCGAGCCCTCCGAGACCGGCCTCCTGCGCCGCCTGGTACGCGGTTCGGGCGGCGGCGGCGACGGGCGCCTCGACGCCGTGCTCGGCGGCGAGCCGCAGGGCGAGGGCGAGGTCCTTCTCGATCAGGTCGAGCGCGAACAGCGGCGCATATTCGCCCGAGGCGGGATGCGCGGCGTCCGCGCCGGCGAGGGGATACCGCGTGCGAAGCACCCGGGAGTCGCCCGTCGAGGCGGTGAGGAGGGCGTAGAGCGTGGCCGGATCGAGCCCCTCCCGCACGGCGATCGCGCAGGCCTCACCCAGGGCCGCCATGGTCGTCCCCGCGACGAGGTTGTTGCAGAGCTTCGCGGCCTGGCCCGCGCCGTGGTCGCCGACGTGCACCACATGGCGGCCGAGCGCCCGGAGAAGAGGCTCCGCCCGCGCGAACGTGGCCGCCGGGCCGCCGACCATGACCGTCAGGGTCCCGGCCTCGGCGCCCTGCGGCCCGCCGCTCACCGGTGCGTCGAGCACGTCGAGCCTGCCCTCGAGGCGCGCGGCGAGACGGCGCGCGAGCGCAGGCGGGCTCGTCGACATCTCGAGGAGCAGCGCTCCCCGCGACGCGGCGGACGCGACGCCGCCGGGCCCGAGCACGACGTCCTCCACGGCCTCGGGCGACGGGAGCGACGTGATCACCACCGCGGCGCCCTCGGCCGCCTCCCCGGGGGTCCCGGCGATGTGCGTGCCGAGCGCCTCGGCGCGTCGAGGGTCGACGTCGCACGCGATCACCTCGTGACCGGCGGCGAGCAGGCGGCTCGCCATCGGGCGGCCCATCGTCCCGATGCCGATGAACCCGACCCGCGTCACGAGAGCTATGTCTCGAGCTCGCTGCCGAACGCGCGAAGACGGGCATGCGGGCGGCCGCTTCTCGCGAGCACGACCCACACCACGATCTCGTCGGCGCGCGGCGCGTCGCCGATGCGCACCTCGAGCGTCTGGTGGTGCGAGCGCACCGTCTGGTCGTCGATGTGCTTCACGGCCAGGTCGAGCGTCGCCCCCGCGGCGCCGCGCTTCTCGGCGGCGGGAAGGAGCGCCGAGCCGCCGACCGCGTCGCGCACGTGGTTGCCGAAGCGCAGGTTGTGGATGATCGCCGAGCCGTGCTCGACGTCGCCGTCGAGGCCGACGAGCGCCCCCTTGCCGAACCCCTGCGCCGGCGCGGCGAGCAGGTCGAGCGCGCGCCCGGTGAGCAGCGCGCCGAGCGGCTCGCAGTAGGCATCGATCAGCGGCGAGAGATCCTCGACGAAGTCGCCGGCGAGGGGATTCGCCACGACGGCGCCGACGGCCACCATCCTCGTCGGCGGCGTCACCGACCGACCACCCTCGACGTGGACGTCCTCGACGAGCGTGACGACCTTTCGGACCCCGTCGGCGGGCACGGGTCGAGCATACTGCGACCCACGCATGGAACGAGTCCGCTTCTACTACGACGTGGTCTGCCCGTACTCGTACATGGAGACGCACGCGATGGAGCGGGCGGAGGACGAGCAGCTCGTGGAGATCGAGTGGCTCCCGTTCGAGCTCCGACCGGCCCCGAAGCCGCTCCTGGAGCCGCGCGGCGACCACTTGCGCGTCGACTGGACGACGTACGTCTACGCCCGCGCGCAGGCGCGCGGGATCGAGATCCACCTTCCGCGCTACCAGCCCCGATCGACCCTGCCGCTCGCTGCCTGCCTGTGGGCCGGGAGCGAAGGGCGCCTGCGGGAGTTCAAGCATGCGCTCTACGAGGCGTTCTTCTGCGAGGGCGAGGACATCGCGACCGACCGCGAGATCGCGCGGGCCGCCGAGCGTTCCGGGCTCGACCCGGCCGATGCCGTGTCGGCCGCCTACGACCCGGAGCTCCAGGGAACCTTGCGCTCGATCCGCGCCGAGGCCGAAGCGGCCGGCGTGTCCGGCGTGCCGTCGCTCCTCGCCGAGGACGGACGCACCCACTGGGGCATGGGCGGCCTCGAGCGCCTGCTCGCCGGCGAGCCGCTCGTCCCACGCTCGTAGGAGCCGCCACGACCGCTTCCGAGCCGACGACGGCAGCGGCGGACGTTCTCGCCGAGCTGCTCGACGCGACCGGCGCGAGCCGGGTCACGCTACGGCGCGACGACCCCGGCGACTACGCGTTCCCGGTCGTCGAGGAGGCTCTCGCACCGGGCGTCGGCTCGCTCCGCGACGAGAGGACCGTCGACCTGCGGCGGCAGCCGGTCGTCCAGGAGCTCGCACGCGGCCGACAGGTCGTGCAGCACGACTGCCGGTCGGCGCACGACGACGCCGGCTTCCAGGCGATGCTCGCGACCTACGGCGGTCTCGCCGCCCAGATCGTGACGCCGGTCGTCTCCGGCGGACGGCTCGTCGCGATCGTCTCCGTCCACCAGCTCGGCGCGCCGCGCCGCTGGTCCCCGGAGGACGTGGAAGCCGCGACGGCGGCGGCGCGACGGATCGGAGAGCTCCTGTGAGAGTCGGTGCGTCGTCGGCGCACAACCGCTGGCACCCGGCGCTCGAGCCGGTCGCGGTCGTCGAGCCGGGGCGCGAGATCGTGCTCGAGACGCGGGACGGCCTCGACGGGCAGCTCACGCGCGACAGCACCGACGCCGACTGCGCCACGCTCGACCTGGGCCTCGCCCACCCGCTCACGGGGCCCGTGTTCGTCGACGGCGCCGAGCCCGGCGACGTCCTAGCGGTCGAGCTCCTCGGCTACGAGACGCCGGGCTTCGGGGTCAACGCGGTGATCCCGGGCTTCGGGCTCCTCGCAGACATCTTCGTCGAGCCGTTCCTCGTGCGCTGGGAGCTCGACGGCAGCCACGCCCGGTCCCACGAGCTTCCCGGCGTGGCCGTTCCGGCATGTCCGCATGCCGGGGTTGTCGGCGTCGCCCCCTCCGCCGAGCTGATGGAGGCCCAGCGCGCCCGCGAGGAGCGCATCCGTGCGTCCGGCGGCCCTGTGGCGGACCCCCTGCCGGAGGCGGCCTTGCCGCAGACCGCGGCGTCCGGTCTGCGGACGATCCCTCCGCGCGAGACGGGCGGCAACCTCGACATCCGGCGCCTCGTCGCCGGAGCGACGCTGCTCCTCCCCGTCCAGGTGCCGGGCGCGCTCCTCTCCGTTGGAGACGTCCACTTCGCGCAGGGCGACGGCGAGGTGTGCGGCACGGGGATCGAGATCGAGGCCGCCGTCCGCCTGCGTTGCGAGATCCTCGCCGCGCAACCCTGGGCACCGCAGTTCCCCGCGTACCGGACGCCCGGAGCATCGCGCGGGCCGGCCTTCGCCACCACCGGCATTCCGGTCGACGACGCGATGGACCTGACGGTCGCAGCGCGGAACGCGCTCCTTGCGATGATCGACTGGCTCGAGGCAGAGCATGGCCTGTCGCGGCCTGCCGCGTACTGCCTCTGCTCCGCCTGCGTCGACCTGCACCTGTCGCAGGTGGTGGACGTCCCGTACCCCCTCGTCTCCGCGCTCATCCCGCTCGAGGTGTTCGACGGGGTCTGAGCCGGAACGCCTAGCCCGTGACGGCGATCGCCTCGATCTCGATCTCGAGCCCGGGCAGGGCCAGCGACGAGACCTCGACGATCGTGTCTGCCGGGTACGGAGCCGTGAACCACTTTCCACGGAGCTCGACGATCTTCGGGAAGTTCCCCATGTCCGTCAGGTAGATCGTCACCTTCACGACGCGGTCGAGCCCCGACCCGGCGGCCTCGAGCACCCGCGTCAGGTTGCGGAAGACCTGCTCCGCCTGCGCGTCGAAGTCGCCCACGCCCACGATGTGCCCGTCCTGGTCGATGGCCGCCTGACCGGAGACGATCACGAGGTCGCCGACGCGGAAGCCCTGCGAGAGCCTGAAGGGCTCGTACGGATCCGGGTCGAGGCGGATCTGCTCGACGTCCGTCACGCGTGCTCCAGCACGTCGACGACCGACATCGTCGGCTCGGCGCCGACCTTGCGCATCAGCTCCGCGCCGCGGGGGACGTCCGCGGTGGCGAGGTACCGCTCGAGCGCGTCACGGCTCTTCCACACCGCAACGAGGCGGGCGCGGGAGCCGTCGTAGAGGAGGGTCGCCGTGAGGACCCCCTCCGGCCTCGTCGGCCGGCCTTCGTCCATCAGCCGCGCGAGGTCGGCTGCCTGGCCGGAGTCGAGCTCCGCCTCGAAGACCGCCGCGACCATCAGGTCGAGATCATCTTCTTCTCGATGCCGACGCCGGCAGCGAAGGCGCGCTCGACCTCGAGCGGCACGGTGGCGGAGTCCTGCAGCGCGATGCCGGTCGAGTCGAACACCGTGACCTGATCGTCGCTCTGGCGGCCCTCGAGCTCGCCGCAGATCACCTTGCCGATCTCGCCTGCGATGTCGTCCTCCGAGATCAGCCCCTCGCGGAGCGGGACGTTGATCTCGCCGTCGGGAATGCATTGGCGGATGTCGTCGACGAACACCCGCCCCCGCTGGAGGATCGCCGGATGGAGCTCCTGCTCGCCCTCGAGGTCGGCGCCGAGCGCCGCGAGGTGCGTGCCCGGCGCGATCCACGCGTCGTCGACGATCCAGCCGCGCGCGTGCGTCCCGGTCACGACGACGTCGGCGCCGCGGACGACGGTCTCGAGGTCGGTGGAGCCGATGATGCGCAGATGTGGATAGCGGGGCTGCTGCTCGGCGAGAAAGCGCTCGAGCGACTCCTGCGTCCTGCTCCAGACGCGCACCTCCGACCAGCCGAACACCGTGTCGCACGTCGCGAGCGTCCCGTCGGCCACGCTGCCGGTGCCCGCGATCGCGAGCACCGTGGAGTCGGGCCGCGCGAGCCACTTGGCGGACACCGCGGCGGAAGCCCCGGTGCGCATCAGGGTGTGGTGGGAGCCGTCGCAGATCGCGAGCGGGAACCCGGTCTCGGGGTGCGTGTAGACGAGGATGGAGAAGACGGCGGGCAGGTCGTACGCCGCGTTGTTCTCGCGGATCGACACCCACTTGCAGGCCGCCGCCTCGGGCTCCTCGATCCAGGACGGCATCACCTCCCACTCGCCCTGATAGCGGTCGAGCACGATGTGGCCCTTCGGCTCCATGTAGACGCGCCCGAGGCCGTGCATGCGGAAGGCGTGCTCGACGCAGTCCACGTACTCGGACGGGGCGAGCAGGCCCACCATGTCCGAGCGCCCGAGGATCAGCGTCTTACGGTGGCGCCAGCTCTCCATCGGCCGATTCTATGTCCCGCTCGACGAGCGCGACGAGAGGCGCAGCGTCCGGGAACGCCGCGAGTCGGCGCCGCGCGCGCCCGAGCTGCCGTCGCGCGCGATCGGCCTCGCCGATCTGCGCCCGGTAGCCGGCCGCGGCGAGGTGGTGGAGCCCCTTCACGAGCTCCTCGCGCTCCCCGGCGATGCCGAACACTCCGGCCAGCGCGTCCGCCGCCGCGAGGTACGCCCGGCGCTCGAGCAGCCTCTCGCCCTCCCAGAGCGCGGCCTGCACCCTGGCCTCGCGCGGCGGCCATTCGTCGTCCACGTCCGGGCCATACTAGAGTCGGCCTCGTGGTCGACCGCGCACGCAGCGCCGACCGAATCGCGGCCGAGATCGACACGCTCTCCGGCCCCGACTTCACGCTCTCGGACGAGGCGATCCGGCGGTACGCGTACACGGAGCCCTACCGCAGGACGCTCGACCACTTCACCGGCGCGCTCGAGGCGCTCGACTTCGACGTCTACGAGGACCCCGTCGGGACGCTCGTGGCCCGCAACCGCCCCGCCGGCGAGCCGGTGTTCGGCATCGGCTCGCACTGCGACTCGAACCGGAACGGCGGCCGTTACGACGGGACGATGGGCGTCGTCACGGCACTCGAGGTCTGCCGGCTGAACGCCGAGCTCGGGCTCGACCTGCCGCTGCAACTGATCTCGTTCCTCGAGGAGGAGGGCTCCGGCTTCGGCCAGATGCTCCTGGGCAGCCGGATCATGCTCGAACGGGTCACCGAGGAGGAGCTGCGCGAGACGTTCCTCGCCGTCGACGACGGCCGGAGCTTCTGGGAGCACGCGGAGGATGCGGGCTACGAGCCCGCGCGGTGGCGCGAGTGCGGGCGCGTGCTGGACGACCTGACGGGCTGGATCGAGATGCACATCGAGCAGGCGCGCGTGCTGCAGGACACGGGCAACCGCATCGGGATCGTCAGCGCGATCGCCGGCTACGTCCACGCCGACGTGCGCATCCGGGGACGGGGCGACCATGCGGGCGCGACGCCGATGGACCTCCGCCTCGACCCGACCCTGCC
>NZ_DATMBZ010000006.1:0-60968 GCF_035558935.1 Gaiella sp.
GCCTGGGTAACCGGCGAGGGGACGCGCGCCGCCGGGACACGACGCTGGCTCGGGCCGTGGCTTGCCCGCCCTGGCCTCGCGTGGGGCGTGTTCGCGGCCGTGCTTCTGCTCGTGATCTGGGCGCTCCCGCTGCAGCGCTTCCTGGTGGCGGCGATCCTCGCCGTGCTCGCCTGTGCCGGGTTCGAGATCGCGCGGCGCCAGGCCGTCGCCGAGTACGAGGCCGAGGGCGGCGAGGCCGGACGGCCGCAGCTCTCGATGCCGTTCCGCCGGCCGGCGGCGACCGAGCAGACGACGCAGGTCGAGGAGCTCGAGCGCCTCGCGCGCCTGCGGTCGGACGAGCTGCTCACCGAGGAGGAGTACGCCGCTGCGAAGGGGCGCTTGCTCGGGGCGGGGACGTCGGGTTAGAGCTCGAGCGCCTCGCCCGGCGCGAGCACGCGGACGTCGACCTCGGGCGCCTCTCGGGCGGCCGCCTCGACGAACGTCGCCTGCGGCTCCGCGAGGAACGCCGGCTGCCGGCGGAGCCCCAGGTGCACCGGTGCGTACGTGCCCCAGTGGATGGGGACGGCGATGCGCGGGCGGAGCAGCGCAAGCGCCTCGGCGCCCTGCCCGGGATCCATGTGCGCGCCGCGGCCGAGCGTCGGCCCCCAGCCCCAGATCGGGATCAACGCGAGGTCCAGCTCCGGCACGAGCCCGTCCATCTCGGGGAAGAGCGCCGTGTCGCCGGGGAAGTAGATGCGGCGCGAGCCGCGCACCGCATAGCCGAGGGCCGGCGCGCGCTCCGGATACGGCGGCCTCGAGCCGTCGTGCGCCGCGAACGTCGCCTCGACCTCGACCGCGCCGATCGCGAGCGTCTCTCCGACGTCCAGCTCCGTCACGTCCCGGAAACCCCGCCGGCCGAGGATCCGGCCGATCCCGCGCGGCACGACGAGCGGGGTCTTCGTGGCGATCCGGTAGAGCGACCCGAGGTCGAGATGGTCGTGGTGTGCGTGCGAGAGCAGCACGGCGTCGACCGGCCGTAGCGCGTCGGGGTGCACCGGCGCCCGGCGCCGCAGGTGCTTGACGAACAGCCGCAGCAGCGGGTCGGTGAGCAGCCGCACGCCGTCGAGCGAGATCAGCACCGTCGAGTGCCCGATCCAGCGCACCTCTGTCGCATCCGCCATCGAGGCGATGGTAGGCCCACCGCGTCGGGTAAAAGGACGTGGACGCACAAAGCGTTCCACGAGCGGAGGAGGAGACGATGCCCGGCTGGGTCGGCAACATCGAGCAGGAGACGCTCTCGAACGAGACCTTCCGCACGGTCGTGTTCACGGGCGAGCACACGCAGCTGACGGTGATGAGCATCGAGCCGGGGGACGACATCGGCGGAGAAGTCCACCACGGGCACGACCAGTTCCTCCGGATCGAGTCGGGCACCGCCCGCGTCGAGCTCGGTGGCAGCGAGGGCTCACCCGAAGAGGTCCACGAGGTCGCGGACGACTGGGCGATCATCGTCCCGTCGGGGAGCTGGCACAACGTCGTCAACACCGGCTCGGGGAAGCTCAAGGTCTACTCGCTGTACTCGCCCCCGGAGCATCCCGACGGCACCGTTCACCGGACCAAGGCGGACGCGCTGGCGGCCGAGCATTGACGACGGCGTGAGCGCCGGAGCGGAGCTCACGGTCGTCGACAACCCGGCGGAGCTCCGCTACGAGCTTCGGCGCGGCGCCGACGTCATGGGGCAGATCCGGTATGCGGTCGAACCGGGGCTCGTCCTCCTGATCCACACGGAGGTCGCAGAGGCCGTCGAGGGGCAGGGGCTGGGCTCGCGGCTCGTCCGCGGCGCACTCGACGACATCCGCGCCCGCGGCCTCAAGGTCGCTCCGGTGTGCCCGTTCGTGCTCTCGTACCTCGAGCGGCACCCCGAGTACGCCGATCTCGTGGAGTCGAATCCGCCCCGCTGGGAGTGAGCGAGCCGCCTCGGCCCGCGGCGCATCGATTCTCAGACGGTTCACAGGATCGCCAGGCAGTGTTCGAGCGTGGGCGGCATCCGCGAGACGAACGGAAGCCCCGCGAGGATCCTCGTCGTCGACGACGAGGGCTCGATCGTCGACGCCGTCGCGACCGCCCTGCGCTACGAGGGCTTCGAGGTCGAGGAGGCGGCAACGGGGCGCGAGGCGCTCTCGGCGGTCGCCCGCTTCGACCCGGACCTGATCGTGCTCGACTGGATGCTTCCGGACGTCGAGGGCATCGAGGTCGGGCGCCGGCTGCGTGAGCGCGGGCACCGGAACGCGATCCTGTTCCTGACGGCGAAGGACGGAGTCGAGCACAAGGTCGAGGCGCTCCGGGCCGGTGGGGACGACTACGTGACGAAGCCGTTCTCGCTCGCGGAGGTCGTGGCGCGCGTGCACGCGATCCTGCGGCGGACAGCCGGCGAGCTGCCCGGGGACGTCCTCCGCTACGGCGACCTCGTCCTCGACGAGGCGCGCCACGAGGTCTTCCGCGGCGAGACGCCGGTCCAGCTCACGGCGACCGAGTTCGCGCTCCTCCGCTTCTTCCTCTTGAACCCGCGGCGCGTGCTCTCGAAGGGCCAGATCCTGCAGAACGTGTGGCGCTACGACTTCCGCGGCAACTCGAACGTCGTCGAGACCTACGTCTCCTACCTCCGCCGCAAGCTCGACGCCGCCGGCCCGCCGCTCATCAAGACGGTGCGCCAGGCGGGCTACATGCTGGAGGCATGACGCATGCTCCAGCGGCTGTCGCTGCGAGCGAGGCTCCTGCTGGCGGTTCTCGTCGTCGCGGCCGTCGGGCTCGTGGCGGCGGACGTCGCCACCTACCGCGCGCTCAGCTCGTTTCTCGTCGACCGTACGGACAGCTCACTCGAGGACAGCGCGCACTCGATCCGCAGGCCCGGAGGCGAGCGTGCAGGTCCGCCCGGCGTCGCGGTGCAGGTGCGCTCTGCCGACGGGACGACCGTGCTCGTCACCCTGCCGACGATCGTGATCCCCGGCGAGGGCGAGCCGGCCCCGAAGCTGCCCGGCACGATTCTCCCGCCGACGGGCGGCGACGGCCGCGAAGCGGTGCGCTACTTCACGGTCCCCGGGCAGGACGGCGGCAGCTACCGCGTGCGGGCCTCCGTGGAGGAGGGGGCACGGGCGATGCTCGTCGTCTCGACGTCGCTCGCCGACGTCGCCTCGACCCTCGACCGGCTGCTCCTGATCGAGTTGGTCGTGACCGCCTTCGTGCTCGCGGGGATCGCCGCCCTCGGGCTCTGGCTCGTGCGAGTCGGGCTGCGTCCGCTCGACGCGATCGAGGGCACGGCGGCGGCGATCGCCGCCGGCGATCTTTCGCGCAGGGTCGAGCGGGCCGAGGACCGGACGGAGGTGGGCCGGCTCGGGCTGTCGCTCAACGCCATGCTCGCGCAGATCGAGTCTGCATTCCGCGCCCGCGAGGCCTCCGAGCGCAAGCTGCGCCGCTTCGTCGCCGACGCCTCGCACGAGCTGCGGACGCCGCTCGCCGCGGTGCGCGCCTACGCGGAGCTCTTCGAGCGCGGCGCCGCGACCCGGCCCGACGACCTCGAGCGCTCGATGACGGGCATCAGCCGGGAATCCGAGCGCATGAGCCTCCTCGTCGACGACCTGCTCCTCCTCGCGCGCCTCGACGACGGCCGGCCGCTCGCGCGCGACCGGGTCCAGCTCGACGAGGTCGTGGGCGAGGCGGTCGAGACGGCGCAGGCCGTCGACGCGGATCGTCGGATCGAGCTGGACGCCGACCCGGCGGTGGTGATCGGAGACCGCGACCGCTTGCGCCAGATCTTGGACAACCTCCTCGCGAACGTGCGCGCTCACACTCCGCCGGGCACGCCCGTGGCGATCTCGGTGCGCCGGCGGAACGGGGCGGCGGCGATCGCGGTGCGCGACAGCGGCCCCGGGCTCGACGCGGAGCACCTCGAGCACGTCTTCGAGCGCTTCTACCGCGTCGACTCGTCGCGCGCCCGGGCGAGCGGGGGCGTCGGCCTCGGACTCTCGATCGTCGCCGCGGTCGCCGAGGCGCACGGCGGGCACGTCTCGGCGCGCTCGCAGCCGGGCGACGGCGCGACGTTCGAGATCTCGCTGCCGCTCGCCGACGGCGACTGATCGGCGCTGCGACGTCCACAGCCGGCTCCCAGCCGGTTCACAGAGCCGCCCCGGCGCGCCTCGGTTTCATGGCCGTGATGAGAGGGACAGGCACGATGAAGCGCACCATCACCGAGCCGGACCGGGAGGAGAAACCATGATCGACGACGACGATCCGCGCGACGAGACGACGCTTACCCGGCGCGACTCGCTCCTCGGCCTCGGAGGGATCGCGGCGGCCGCGCTGGGCGCGGGCGGCGTCCTCGCGGCGGTCGACGGCGAGATCGCCCACGCAGCCGGGAGTGGGCCCGCGGCGGTCGCCTCGGGGCTCGTCACGTGCGTGCTGACGCCCGAGATGACGGCCGGCCCGTTCATCCTCGACGGCGACAAGGTGCGTCGCGACATCCGCGAGGGCAGGCCGGGAACTCGGCTCGAGCTCGCAACGACCGTGGTCGACGTGTCGACGTGCAAGCCGATCCGCGGTGCGGCCGTCGACGTCTGGCACTGCGACGCCGGTGGGACGTATTCGGGCTTCGCGCAGGAGGGGACCGAGGGCGAGACGTTCATGCGCGGGATCCAGCGAACCGACCGCAACGGCGTCGCGCGGTTCACGACGGTCTATCCGGGGTGGTATTCCGGCCGGACGGTGCACATCCACGTCCAGGTCTCGGCCGGCGGGAACGTCCTGCACACCGGCCAGCTCTTCTTCCCGGAACGGCTCACCGACGCCGTCTTCCGGCGCACGCCGTACAGCCGGCGCCCGAACCGCGACACGCGGAACGCGACCGACTCGATCTTTCGGAACGGCGGCTCGAAGTCGATGCTGAAGCTCGCCAGGAGCAAGAGCGGCTACGTCGGGCGCATCACGATGGGGATCACCCGCTCGTAGAGCGGCACGCGCACCGGCGGCGCCGCGACGGAGCCACACGTTCTTCGGACTCAGGGCCGAGCGCGCAACGCCACTGCTCGACGGCGGCTGCGAAGGGCGAGCAGGCCCAGGACGAGCAGGAGCACGTGCCGCTGGGGCATCTCGGCCGCAAGCACCGCGCAAGCCTAGAGCCCTACACTCGCGCCGATGGCCGAGGCGCGCGCCCCCGAGCAGCGACCCTGGCTCGCGCGCCTCGCCCACTCGCCGTACGCCATCCTGCGTGGGCTCCTGCGCAACCTCGTTCGGGTCGTCCCCGCGGCGATCGACGGCTACTTCCGAGACCGGCTCGGCCAGCACGCCGCGGGAATTGCGTACCGCGTCCTCTTCTCGCTCGCGCCGCTCGCGATCGTGCTCGTCTCGATCGTGGGCCTCGTGTTGCGGAACGACGCCCGGCGTGCGGAGGTGGTCGACCGGATCGTGGGCTGGTTGCCGGTGACCGAAGAGGGCTCGAACACGGTGGAGGAGGCGATCACCCGGCTCGCGAGCCCGACGAGCGCCGTCGGGATCCTCTCGCTTCTCCTCTTCTTCTGGGCCGCGACGGGGATGATGGCGTCGCTCCGCATGGGGCTGGAGGCTGCCCTGCGGGTCGACCGCGGCCGACCGGCGGTGCGGGGAAAGCTCGTCGACCTGCTCCTTGTGGCCGGGGCCGGCGCGCTCGTCATCGTCATGATCGCCGTCGCCGTCGCGGCCCAGGTGGTGACGCGCTTCGTCGACGGTGCCGCGAGTGTCGTCGGCTTCGAGGGCGGGCTCCTCGCGGAGCTCCTGCGCGCCGCCGTCCCGCTGCTCGTGACGACCGCGGTCGTGATGCTCCTCTACCGCTTCGTGCCCTCGCGCCGGTTGCGCTTCGGCGATGCGGTCGCCGGAGGGATGGTGACCGGGATCCTTCTTCTCGTCATCTCCGCCGCATCGGCGTTCGTGTACGACCGGCTGGCCGAGCTCTCCGTGATCTACGGCTCGATCACGGTGGTGCTCGTATTTCTCTACTCGGTGTATCTCTACGCGTCCGCGGTCCTCTTCGGGGCGGAGGTCGCGGCCGCCTGGTCGGCGCCGCCGGCGGAGGGGCCGCCGGAGCCGCTGCGCATGCAGGTGCGGCGCGCGGTGCTCGGCCTCTTCGTCCATCAGAAGCCGCCCGAGCGGACGCCGGCGAGCGAAGGCGAGCCGCCCCGGTTGACCACGTCTCGGTCCGGCGACAAAGATCGATAATCGATCGCGTCCTCCGCCGCAGCGCTCCCGACCCCCGTCGCGACCCCGGCGAACCGGATGGTGCTGGCACCGGGCGGCCAGCGCTTCGGCGACTACCGGAAGCTCGGCCTACCGCTGATGGCGCTCTACGGCGTCGTCGCAGTGCTGCTCGTTCCCGTGATCTGGTCGTTCTGGCGCGCGCCTTGCGCGGCGCGATAGCGTAGGTAGGCAGTCCTCGACCAGGGAGGTACGGATGAGCACGCTGCGCGACGACGAGATCCAGACGATCGAGGCGGGCAAGCGCTTCGACCCTCAGGCTGACGCCGACGGCGACGACACCGACACGACCGACGGCGACTCGGACGACTCCGACGCCGGAGACTCGGATGCCGGCGACGCCGACGCGGACGACACCGACGCCGCGTAGGGCGGCCGCGGCGGCGCTGGCGCGCTGCCTCGATCCCGTCGACGCCGAGACGTTCTTCTCCGAGCACTGGGAGCGGCGACCGCTCGTGGTGCCGCGCGACGAGCCGGGGCGCTTCGACGATCTCCTCTCGGAGGCGGACGTCGAGCGCCTCGTCTGCGCGACGGCGATCCGCTACCCGGCGTTCCGCCTCGTCCGCGAGGGCGCCCAGATCGACATCGCCTCCTACGCCCGTGACGTGTCGTGGAGGCCGCCGTTCACGAAGACGGCGGACGTGATGCGCGTCGTCGCCGAGTGGGAGGCGGGCGCCACGATCGTGCTGCAGGCCCTCCACGTCAACTGGCATCCGCTCGCGGTCTTCTGTCGCCTGCTCGAGGGGGCGCTCGACCGGCCGGTCCAGGTCAACTCCTACTACACGCCGCGCGGGTCGCAGGGCTTTGCGGTTCACCACGACACACACGACGTGCTCGTGCTCCAGGTCGCGGGCGAGAAGCGCTGGCGGCTCTACGACCCGCTGCTCGAGCTCCCGCTCAAGCACCAGCGGTATTCGAAGGCGCTCGGTGAGCACGGAGAGGCGACCGACGAGCTCGTGCTGCGCGCCGGGGACACGCTCTACCTGCCGAGGGGCTGGCTCCACGAGGCCGAGACGTCCGACACGGACTCGCTCCACCTGACGATCGGAATCACCGCGCACACGTGGGTCGATGCCGCCCGCGACGGGCTCGCGGCACTGGAGCGGGAGCCGGCGCTCCGGCGCGACATCGGCACGGGCGACGGCGACGGCCTGGACGACGCGCTTGCGGTCGCGCTCGACCCCGAGCTCGTCGAGCGTCGACGCAGGCGTCGCTTCGTCGAGACGCGCCGGCCGATCCGCGAGGACGGCCTGACCCAGCTCCGGGCGCTCGAGACACTCGGCCCCGAGACGCTCCTCGAGCGGCGCGAGACCGTGATCGCCGACCTCGAGGAGCCGCCGGAGGGACCGGCGCTCGTCTTCGAGGGCAAGGAGCTCCGCTTCCCGCCCCATGCGGGCGAGGAGCTGCGGGCGTGCTACGAGAGCGAGGAGCCGTTCCGCGTCTCCGAGCTTCCCGGCGAGCTCGACGACGAGGGGCGCGTCGTGCTCGCCCGCCGTCTCGTCCGCGAGGGCTTCCTCCGGCTCGTCGTCGAGCGAGAGTAGGCGCTACCGCGGGGTACGCACGCGGCGCTCGGTGACGCGGTAGTGGCGTGGGGCGCGCGGCTCGGTCGCGTCGCATGTGAGGGAGAAAGGCTCCTCGCCGGGGACGGCCTCGACGTCGAGCTCGTGTACCGCCTCGTCGGGCGTCCGGAAGCGAACCCGCCACCGGTTCTCGTCCCGGCGCTGCGACCCTACGAGGCGGAGGTCGTCGATGCCGAGGAGGCCCTCGGACGTCCGCACGGCCTGCTCGGCGGCCTGCACCGGGAACGAGTAGGCGCTCCGGCCGCGATAGCGGTCGAGGTCGACGTCCCCGGAAGCGAGCGACGCGAGCACCGGCTCCACCTCCTCGGGGCCGACACGGCCGAAGTAGAGGCCCTGTGGGAGCGCGACGAGGTTCCCGGCGAAGCGATCGCCGCCGACGTGCGTCGACTGCCAGACCTCGCCCGGCGGCGCAGCGGCACGGAGAGCGTCGTAGAGCGGACGCCCGTGCCGGGCGCAGCAGCGATCGCGCTTGCCGTGGGTGCAGACGACGAGGAGCGGCTGCCGAACGGCGTCACCGATGCCGGGACTGCCCTGCAACGTGCTCGCGAGGTCGACGTCGTGGAGGTCGTCCTGGTGCTCGACCTCGAGCCCGACCAGCTGCTCCTCGCCCGGAGTCGAGGTCGCGAGGAAGACGCGCCGGCCGTGCTCGGCCCGGCGCTCCGGCTGCTTGACGAAGAGCAGCCTCGACGGGCGCAGAAGCGCGAGCTGTTCGCGGAGATGGGCCTTGAGCCTCGGTGAGAGAAGGCTGCCGCCGAGCACGTCGCGTTGCCACGCTCCGCGGTACTCGATCAGGATCCAGTGGTCGATCCGGCTCGCGGTCGCCGCGAGCGGTTCCTCGCGCGCGAGCGAGGTCGCAGAGCAGAAAGGACGACGTCCCTCGGAGCCGTGGGCCATCGAGCCAGGGTAGCCTCCTGTCAGGGAGCCCCTGATCCCGTCCCACATGCTGCGAGAGGAGGCCCGTGAACCTCCACACCGACATTCCGAGCCGTGCCGAGATCGACGCCCTCCTCGCCGGCCGCGACGCGGCAAGCGTCTCGATCTACGTCCCGACCGACCCCGCGTCTCCGGGCGAGGCCGAGCGGATCGAGCTCAAGAACCTCGCTGCCGAGGCCGTGCGGCAGCTCGAGGAGGCGGGCACGCCGAAGGCGGATGCCGATGCGATCGCTGAGCAGCTCGCGTCGCTCGACTCCGACGAGACGTTCTGGCGCCATCAGGCGCGCAGCCTCGCCGTCTTCGCGACGCCGCGGTCGCTCGTGTCGTTCCGCCTTCCCAACCGGCTCGTGGCGCAGGTCCAGGTCGCCGACCGGTTCCACCTGAAGCCGCTGCTGCGCGCGGTGACGTTTCCGCAGGTGGCGTTCCTGCTCGCGCTTGCACAGGGCTCGGTTCGCCTGCTCGAGGTCGGTCCCGAGGTCGGGCCGTGGGAGGTCGACGTTCCCGATCTTCCGTCGGACGTCGCGAGCGCTGCCGGGATGGCGTCGATCGCCGACCGTGCTCCCCGCGGCGCGCTCCAGGGCGCGGAGGGCCAGAAGGTGCGGATGCGGCAGTACTGCCGCGAGGTCGACCGCGCGCTTCGCCCGATGCTCGCCGGGCTCGACGTCCCGCTCGTGCTGGCGGCCACCGAGCCGCTGGACTCGATCTACCGCTCGGTCAACACGTATCCACACCTCGCGCCGCAGAGCGTCCCGGGGAGCCCGGAGGCCAGCTCCGACACGGAGCTCGTCGCAGGGGCGCGCACCGTGCTCGACACGGTCTACGCGGCCGAGCTCGAGAGGGTCCGCGAGCTGTACGAGCGGCGCGCGTCTCAGGGCCGCACCGCGCAGGACGTCGTGGACCTCGCGCGCGCGGCGACGTTCGGCGCGGTGGACACGGTGCTCGTCGACATCGACGACGTCGTCCCGGGCACGGTGGACGAGGACTCCGGCGCGGTGACCTTCGCCGAGGAGGACGACGCCGTCGCGTACGGCGTCGTCGACGAGATCGCACGGCGCGTCTGGCTCAACGGCGGGCGCGTGCTGGCCGTGCGCCGCGAGGACGTGCCCGGCGGTGGTGCCGCCGCGGGGATCCTCCGCTACGCCGTCTGAGACCTGAGCCGGCCGGTCGGCGCGGCCGGGGGGTGTGAGAGGATCCCGCGCGATGAGGCGCCGGTGCGGGATCGGGATCCTCGGCGCCCTCGCGCTCGTGCTCGCGCTCGCGCCGGCCGCCGCCGCCGACCTCCGCGACGAGCAGGCGCTCGCAGAGCGGTACGCGCCCGTCGTCCGTCTCGTCGAGCAACCCGAGGAATGCGGCCCGGGTGAGCCGTACGAGCCGATGGACGTCGACCGGCTGTTCGGCGAGCCGACCGTGGCGCTCCGCGGCCCCTGGAACAACACGGACCTCGTGAAGATCGCGCCGACGGCGAAGGACCTCGCCGGGCTCTACGAGTATCACCTCGACTTCCCGGGAAACCCGCTCCAGGCGGGGTGCGACTACGAGCGGTGGTCGCGACGCATCACCGAGGGATCGACACCGACGGTCTACGCCCACGTGGCCACCGATCCCGCGTTCCCCGGCAAGGTCGCCCTCCAGTACTGGTTCTTCTACGCGTTCAACGACTTCAACAACACGCACGAGGGCGACTGGGAGATGATCCAGCTCGTCTTCGACGGAGAGGACGCGGAGGCGGCGCTCACCGCCGAGCATCCGGTCGAGGTCGGCTACAGCTCTCACGAGGGCGCCGAGCGCGCGGTGTGGGGCGACGACAAGCTCGAGGTCGTCGACGGGACGCACCCCGTCGTCTTCCCGGCCGCGGGGTCGCACGCGAACAAGTACACCGAAGCGCTCTACGTCGGCAGCTCGGCCGAGGCCGGCGTCGGGTGCGACGACACCCGCGGGCCGCATCGCGAGGTCCACCCGAGCGTGCGGACGATCCCGAGCAACGCTCCGTCCGCCGCCGACGCGTACCCGTGGATCACGTTCGAAGGGCGGTGGGGCGAGCTCCAGAAGGCGTTCTTCAACGGCCCGACGGGGCCGAACCTGAAGACGCAGTGGACGGCGCCAATCGAATGGGCGGAAGGATGGCGCGACCGCAGCTATGCCGTCCCCACCGGGGGGATCCTCGGCACGGGTGCGACCGACGTGTTCTGCGCCGGCGTCGAGCGCGGCTCCGAGACGTTGATCCGGCTGCTCCGCAACCCGGGCGCGACGCTGCTCGCGATCGCCGCCGTCCTCGGGCTCCTCGCCTTCGCCGTGATCCGGGCGACGTGGACGCCGGTCGCGCCGCTCCGGATCGCGCATCGCCGGAGCTGGGGTCAGGTCCTCTCGGCGTCGGCCCGCATGTACGTGGCCCGGCCGGGGCTGTTCGTCGGGCTCGGCCTCCTGCTGATCCCGATCGTGCTGATCGTGACCGTGCTCCAGTGGCTCCTCGTCACCGGCCTCGAGGCGGCCGGGAGCGTGACGGGTGACCTGGCGGGCCTCTTTGCGTGGCTCGCGGTCGTCGTGGGAACGACCCTGACGCTGCTCGGGCTCGGGCTCGTCCAGGCCGCCACGGCGTGCGCGCTCGTGGAGCTCGATGCCGGCCGTACTCTGTCCCCGACGGCCGCGTACAGGTTGACACTCGCGAAGCTACGTCCGCTGCTCGGCGCCGTCGCGGTCGCCGTCGCGATGTGGATCCTGCTCGCGACGAGTGTCGTGCTGCTCCCGGTCGCGATCTGGCTCGTCGTCCGCTGGTCGCTGCTCGCGCCCGCCGTCGAGCTCGAGGATCGCGGCGCGCTCGGCGCGCTCCGTCGCAGTGCGGAGCTCGTTCGCGGGCGGTGGCTCCGCGTCGGCTCGCTCGTGGGCCTCGGAGGGCTGATCGCGCTGCTCGCGGGGCCGCTCATCGGCGCGCTCCTGATCTTCGTCTCGAACTCGTCGCTCGCGCTCCTGAACCTCGTGGCAGGGATCGTGTACGCCATCACGCTTCCGTTCGTCGCACTCGTGACGTGCTACGTCTACTTCGACGCCCGGGTCCGGGAGGAGCTCGAGCCGGCCGACGTGCGGCGCGAGCTGCCGGCGGAGATCTCCATCCGCCCGACCTGACGGTCCGCGCTTCTCCCCAGGCCTCCGTGTCGCCTGTGGGCAACGTGTGGAAAGGCGCCCCGTTTCGTACGCAGTTTGCGGCGACTTCCTCGACGGTCCTGTGGATGGGCGCTGCGCCGAGGGTCGCGGTATGACATGACGGGCGCCTCCCCCCTAAGGCTCGGAGATCTCGCCCGGGTCACGGCTTCCGAAGCCGGGGCCCGCGATCGAAGGGCGGCGGAGTACTGACACCGCCGCCCACTCCGAGTCGCCGCGCTGCGCGTCCGGGTCGACACGACCGGGTGCCCTCCTCGAGCCCGTCGCCGGCCGTCCCCCGCGGCGGCGGGCCGGCTCTCCGGGCGATCCGTAGAAACCCGGCCGAGAGCACGCTCTTTCCCCGATGACGATCGGTACGCCGCCTCGCACCATCGAAACGTGGAAGCAGACTCGTTCTCGGTCGTGATCGCGGGCGGCGGGGTGGCGGCCCTCGAGGCCGCGCTCACCCTGCGGGAGCTCGGAGAAGGCCGCATTCGCGTGGAGCTCCTGGCGCCCGAGCCGAGCTTCTGGTACCGCCCGGTCGCGGTCGCCGAGCCGTTCGACCTCGGCGAGGTCCGGCACTTCGATCTCGGCCAGCTGGCGGAAGGCATCGGCGCGTTCGTCACCCTCGGCTCGCTGACGGGTGTCGACGTCGACCGCCGCGAGGCCCGGACCGCGAGCGACGCCGTCCTGCGCTACGACGCGCTGCTGCTCGCCTGCGGCGCCGTGCCCGAGCCGGCGGTCGCCGGGGCGCTGACGTTCCGCGGTCCGGCCGACAGCCCCCGGATGCGCGAGCTCCTCGGTGAGATCGAGCGTGGGGAGGTCGCCAAGGTCGCGTTCGCCGTGCCGTGGGGCGCCACCTGGGCGCTCCCGGCCTACGAGCTCGCCCTGATGACGGCCGCACACCTCTCCGCGGTCGGCATCTACGGCGTCGAGCTCGGCATCGTCACACCGGAGGCCGAGCCGCTCCAGCTCTTCGGCCATTCCGCGAGCGAGGCCGTCCGAGGCCTGCTCGACGAGGCCGCCGTCGAGTTCGTGGGAGGCGTCTCGCCCGTCGCGCTCGCCGACGGCAAGCTGCTCTCCCTCTCCGGCGGGGCCGTCCCGGCGGACCGCGTCGTCGCGCTGCCACGGCTGCGCGGGCAGAAGATCGACGGCATCCCGCAGACGGTCGAGGGCTTCGTCTCCGTCGACGAGCACTGCGGTGTGCGCGGCGCCGAGGCGGTGTTCGCCGCCGGCGACATCACGAGCTTCCCGATCAAGCAGGGCGGTATCGCCGCCCAGCAGGCGGTGGCCGCCGCGGAGGCGATCGCGGTGCTGGCCGGCGCCTCCCTCGTCCCGCATCCGTTCCGGCCGGTCCTGCGCGGCCTCCTCCTCACCGGCAACGAGCCGCAGTACCTCCGGCGCGATCTCTCGGGCCACGAGCCCGACTGGGCGAGCGCGTCGCCGATCTGGTGGCCGCCGACGAAGATCGTCGGGCGTCGACTGGCGCCGTTCCTCGCTTCTCTGACCGGCGAGGTTCCGGTCGCCGACCTCGCGCCGCCTCCCGGCGGCCTGTCCGTCGACTTGCCGCTCGACGCCGGCCGACTCGAGCGGTTCGCCACGACGGCGCCGGACGTGCTCCTCGGGCCCTCGTCGGACGGCGCCGGCCCACGGACGGTGGCGGCGGTGATGCGGCGGGACCCGCTGCTCGTCACGGGCGCGACGGCGCTCGACGACGTGGTCCGCACGATGCGCCGGCACGACGACGGCTCGGTCCTCGTCGTCGGCGACGACGAGCGGCTCGTCGGGATCCTGACCGCGCGCGACGTCCTGCGTGCCGTCGCGAGCGACGTCAATCCGTCCCGCGCGCCCGTCGGCCAGTGGATGACCGCCCAGCCGGTCGCCGTCGAGCCGACCACGACGCTCGACGCCGCCGAAGCGCTGATGACGGAGTACGGTGTCCATCACCTGCCCGTCGTCGAGGGCGGGCGGCCGGTCGGCATGGTCGGCCTCCGAGACGTCACCCGCCTGCAGCGCCATCCCGAGCGGTTGTCCGTCGGGTTGGGCTTCTGAGCGGTCTTTCGACACGAGTGAAGGAGTGAGGATGAGACGCAACGCAGTCGAGGTGCGGTCGGTGATGACGAGCGATGTCCTCTCGGTGACGCCGGACACGCCCATCAAGGACGTCGCCGTCCTGCTCTCCGAGCGCGGGATCTCCGGTGTCCCGGTCTGCGACGCGAACGGCGCCGTCGTGGGAGTCCTCAGCGAGGCGGACCTCCTCGTCAAGCAAGGCGGTCCGCGGCACGTGTCGGGCGGCCTGTTCGCCTGGCTCGTCGACACCGCGAGCGCGCCCGACATCGCGAAGCTGCGCGCCCACACGGCGGGCGAGGCGATGACGTCTCCGGCGGTCACGGTCGAGGCGGACACGCCGATCGGCGAGGCGGCTCGCATGATGGTCGACCGCGGCATGAACCGCCTGCCCGTCGTGGAGGACGGCGCCCTCGTCGGCATCGTCACGCGAGCGGATCTCGTCAGGCTCTTCACCCGGAGCGACGAGGACATCGCCCGGGAGATTCGCGAGAACGTCGCCGGCCGCATGCTCTGGATCGACGCGAACCGCCTCGAGGTCGAGGTGGAGCGCGGAGAGGTCGTCCTGCGCGGCCAGGTCGACACCGAGCTCGAGGCCGAGCTCCTCGAGAAGCGCATCCCCCTGGTGCCCGGTGTGGTCGGCATCCGCTCCGAGCTGTCGTGGCCGGTCGACCGCAAGGGGCATCCGGTCGGAGGAGAGGCGCGCGCGTAGAGCTCACCACGTATCGTCGTCCCTGGAGAAGGCGCGATCGGCCAGGGAGGAGGCGAGCGTGAACGGACGGGTACGGGCACTCGGAGCGACCCTCCTCGCCGGCGCGGTGCTGGCGGCGGCGGGCTGCGGCGGCGACGACAACCAAGTCTCGGCGTCGACACAGTGGGCGGGCGACCTCTGCACCGCGGTCAACACGTGGCGCAACTCGATCGCGACGACCGCGTCGACGCTCACGTCCAACCCCACACGTGACGGTCTCGAGCAGGCCGCGGCCGACGCGGAGGCGACGACGAGGACGATGATCGACACGGTGAAAGGGCTCGGTGCGCCCGACACGACGAGCGGCGACGAGGCCAAGGCGGCCGTCGACTCGCTCGCGACAAGCCTCCAGTCGGACGTCGAGACGATCAAGGGCGCCGTCGAGGGCGTCTCCGACGTCCAGGGCCTGCTCGCTGCCGCCTCGACGGTCTCGTCGACGGTCGCGAACATCTCGACGCAGCTTTCCTCGACGCTCGACGAGCTCGGCGCCCTGCGCGACTCGGACGACGAGCTGAAGCAGGCGTTCTCGGACGCGGATTCCTGCGACGGCGTGATTCCAGGGTCGTAGATGGCGGGCGTCGTCGTCGCCGGCGTCGACGGCTCGGATCACGGCCGAGAGGCGCTTCGCTTCGCCCTCTCCGAGGCGGCGCTCCGCGGCGCGCGCGTCACCGCGGTGCGCGCCTGGAGCATCCCGCCGCTCACGACGACCGGCGTCGGGATCATGCCGGCCTACCAGGTCGTCCGCGACGGGCTCGCCGAGGGGACGGCGGCGGAGCTCGCGCAGTCGGTCGAGGAGGCGTCCTCGGAGGCCTCCGTCGAGGTCGAGGTCGTCCAGGGCGACGCGGCGGGAGCGCTCGTCGAGCGGTCGGCGGGCGCCGCCCTGGTCGTCGTCGGCTCCCGCGGTCGCGGCAGCGTCGCGGGTCCCCTGCTCGGATCCGTCTCCCAGGGAGTGCTCCACCACGCGCAGTGCCCCGTCGCCGTCGTGCACAAGGCCGAGCGGGCGCTCGGGTCACGCGTTGTCGTGGGCGTCGACGGCTCTCCGGGGGCGAGCGGCGCGATCCAGTGGGCCTTCGCGGAGGCGAAGCTCCGCTCCGTTCCCGTGCACGCCGTGTCCGCCTACGAGGAGCCGTGGACGCTTGCGGCGGCGGGCTTCTCGAGCGCCGAGATCGCCCTCGAATACCGGAACGCGCTGGCCGGGGATGCGGGGCGCGTGGTCGAGGAGGTGCGTGCGGCCGCCCCCGAGGGAGTCGAGGTCACGGGCGAGGTGGTGCTCGCGTCCGCCGGCCGCGCGCTTGTCGACATCGCCGGAGACGACCTGCTCGTCGTCGGCTCCCGCGGCCGCGGCGGCTTCAAGAGCCTCCTCCTCGGATCGGTGAGCCTGCACTGCGCGGCCAATGCGCGCGGTGTGGCGGTCGTCGTGCGCGAAGCCTGAGGCGCCTCAGCCGAAGAGGGAGGGCCGCGAACCCAGGTCGCGGCCCTCGTGTGAGCGTCACCGCGGCGGACCGCGGGTCCCCCGGACGCTCTACTTCGCGGCGATCTCGATCGTGCGGGGCTTCGCCTCCGCCGCTTTCGGCGCGTGGACGACGAGCACGCCCTGCCTGAACTCGGCGGCCACCTCCTCGGTGAGCGCCTCGGTGGGCAGCTCGAAGCGGCGCTCGAACGTCTTCGCGAGCCGCTCGTTGAGGAAGAAGGTCTTCTCCTTCTCCTCCTTCGTCTCGGTCTTCTCCCCGCGAACGGTGAGGACGTGGTCGCGCACCTCGACGGCGAGATCGTGCTCGTCGTAGCCGGGCACCTCGAGCTCGTAGATGTACTCCCCGTTCGACTCGTAGACGTCGGCGGCCGGCCACGCCGGGACGATCCCGACCTGGTCGAGCATGCGGCGCATGCGGCGGTCCACGGTGTCGAGATCGTGGAACGGGCTCCAGCGAACGAGTGCCATGGGAACACCTCCCTTCGCTTGGCACGCGAAGGCAAGCAACGCCCGCGGCACGACGCATCCGTGAGGCGTGCAGCGCGGTTGCGGGGAACTACGGTCTCACGGCCTCGCGCGGACCGATCACGGCGCGCGCGACTTCGGCAGCGACACGTAGATCAGCCCGGCGGCGAGAAGCGCGAGCAGCAGGCCCACGCCGAGGAGCGAGACCCCGACCCACGGCAGCGCGTCGAGCTCGGCGCCGATGCTGAGGGTCGCGTCGACGAAGCGGGAGCCGTCGGCGTTCATCACGACGACTGCCCAGTGCCCGTTCTCCGGGTCCCAGTCGAGGTTCACGCGGCCGGTCCCCTGCGCCGACGCCGCCCAGAACGTCTGCTCGCCTGGCGGCGTCGCGGGCGCGCCGCCCGGCCGGCGGTCGTTCTCGTCACCGCCGATGTTGTGGCCGATGTCGTGGACCACCTCGTGCCCCACGTCGGCGAGGTACCGCTCGACGTCCGCATCGGGGCCGATCCCGAGGAATACCGGGTCGTCGCTGCGGCCCTGGATCCGGACGGTGCCGACGAGGTCGTTCCAGGCCCAGTCGGGCCCGTCGAGGTCGGCCGTCTCCGAGACGAGGGCGTACGTCGGCGTCGAGTACACGTGCCTCGGGCTCGTGACGAACCCCTCCTCGCGTTGCGTCCAGTCGATCGCGAGCGCGCCCACGCCGGCGGCGAGCGTGCCCAGCGAGACGAGCCCGATGACCGAGCCGACCGCGAGCAGCGCGATCCGGCCGCCGCTCCAGCGTCCCCGCGCGCCGGCGCCGGGTTCGGTCGCGGCGACCGCTCCCGATTCCTCGAGCACGAGCTGCTCACCGGCGGGCGCGCCCGGGTCGGAGCCGCCCTGGTCGAGCCGGAACGGCGGATAGGCGTCCGTCATCAGCGACGCGTAGCCGAGGACGCGGAACACCCAGCGGTCGAGGCCGACGACGAGATCGAAGAGACCGCGTGGGTAGCGCCCGGTGAAGAGAAGCGCGGCGCCGGCGAAGAGGACGAGCAGCCCGATCAGGCCGCCGCCCCAGCTCCACGACCAGTCCTCGCCCCGCCACGCGAGCCAGCCGCCCCCGCCCGCGATGACGCTGACGACGAGGTACTGCGGGATGGCGAGCAGCCACCACTTCACGAGGACGAGGCCGCGCGAGAGCGGGCCGGGATAGTCCACCGCGAGACGCGCCGGGTAGTCCGGCACGTCGTCGAGCGTGAAGGGCGGATAGCGGTCCGTGCCGAGCGCGCCGAAGGTGTAGAAGCCGACGCGCCACGTCCAGCGGAGCACGCCCACGTTGAAGTCGAAGATCGCCTTCGGGTAGCGCGCGGTGAAGAGGATCGCGAAGAAGGCGACGACGCCGAGCAGGAAGAACGCGGCCCAGAGGAACGCGAGCACGATGTAGTGCGGGATCGCGAGCAGCCACTTGACGAGCCAGAGCCAGCGGCTCAGCTGCGGGTCGAGCGTGCCCTCGACGTGCACCGGATACGTGCTGCGGGCCGACATCGATCGAACCTCCTGCGGGGTGGAGAGCATGCCCACCGCGGCGGCGAGTCGTCAAACGCCTGCCGCGGCGAGCATCTCCGTTGCTTTCACTTGTGGGGCGGCAGGAACGTCTCCGTCTCGTAGCTGTGCAGCACCGCGGAGACGTGCATGCCGGCATGCGCGATCGGTGCGCCGATCGGGTTCAGGGTCAGGAGCGTGGGAATGCTCCAGACGACGTCGCCGGCGATCGGCCTGGCGACCTTCGTCGAACGGAAATCGCTGTACCCGGCGTGGTACACGGCAGTCATCGCGAGCGATGCCAGTAGCGCGACGGCGCCGACGACCAGCGTGCCCGCGAGTCGTTGCCGCAGCCGGCTGCCCGCGAACGCCGCGAAGACGACGAGGATCGGGAAGGCCGAGAGCAGCAGGCCGTCGGTTGCCCCGTACAGCACTCCTCGCCACAGCACTGCGGCTGCGAGCTGGATGCCGTCCGGCCGTGTGGTTGCATCCTCCGCGCGGACGACCATGATCGTCAGCAGGCCCGCGCACAGCACCCCGAGCGCCAGGGCCACGGGCCATCTCCGGCGGACGGCGGCTGCGAGGTCGTAGCCCGTCGAGCGCGCCCATGCGGCGACGAGGGCCGCCACGGCGAGCGCGTACAGGCCGTAGAACAGGTCGCGGTTCAGGTCGAGCAGGTCGGTCAGGACGTACGGGACGACGAAACCGACCGCGAGGCCGCGCAGGAGCCAGGTCCAGTGGGGAGAAACGCGGGCCGTGCGGTCCGCCTCGGGCCGCGTGGCCGCGTGAGGGATCGAGTGCGTGCTCATAACTCCTCCTTGGAGCGAGCGTCCCATGCCACGCGGCCGTGGCCATCCGTAGGCGGCGGCAGATCGCGTGCGGGGTTCCACCGTTCCACGGGCCCGGCGCGGATCAGCGAATGACGAACGGCGGCGGCGTGTACCGCGCGGCGCAGCTCGTGTCGAGGCCGACGGCCGTGCCGCGCTCGATGAACTGGTGGGCGAGTCGCGGGAGACAGCCGAGCTGGACGGCGCCGTGGCCCGCGTGCGGGACCACCACCGTGCGGCTCTGCGGCATCACGGCGCGCGCGCCTCGTACGTTCGCGAGCGGGTCCTGCGGGTCGTCGCCCCCGACGACGAGGAGGACGGGTACGTCCGTGCGCACGCGTGCCTTCGACCACGCCGGCTGGGGCGCCTTCGGCCATACCGAGCAGACGACGGACGTGCCCGTTGCGTCGAGCTCGGTCCGCTCTGCGAGGTAGGTCCCGCGGCTCGCGGCACGCGTTCGCGCCGGGCTCCGCCGGGCCCACGGCTCGTTGCAGACGATCGACCAGAACATCAGCCGCCGCGTCTCGACGCCTGCCGTTCCGTGCTCGTCCATCGACAGGACGAGCGGCGACCAGTCGCCCTTCACGGCTCGGTGCGCGATCCAGGGGATCTGGGCGGCGCCCTCCGGCGAGCGGGTGAGCGTCTGCAGGGTCCCGGCGGCCTGCGCCGGCCGGATCACGACGCCGAGGGCGCGGACGGGAGCCTTGCGCAGCGTCGCCATCATCTCGAAGACCTCGCTGCGGACGCGCGGGAACGCCCGTGCGCAGCGCGGGGTCGTTGCACAACGCGCCAGGATCGATCGGAGCGCCCGCTCGCCGTTCGGGCCCCAGCGCTCGAAGATGGGGACGTCGAGCAGCGTGCCGCCGTCGAGGATCGCCGTCCGCACGAGCTCGGGGTGCTGGACGAGCAGGTACTGCGCTGCGGTCGCTCCGTACGAGCCGCCGTAGACGTCGACCTGGTCGTAGCCGAGCGCCCGGATCACCTCGGCGAGATCCTCCATCGCCGGCACGGTCGTGTACCGGGCCGCATCCACGTCGAATCGTGCAAGGCACGCCTTGACATCCGCGCGCACCGCTGACGCGCTCGCGCCGAGCGGCTTCTTCGGCACGGGGCACTCGAGGGCATTCGACCGTCCGCTCCCGCGCTGGTCGACGAGGACGATGTCGCGGCTCTCGTTGGCCGAGGCGAAGACCTGCTGGATCCCGAGAGCGCCGTCGACGGCCGAGCCGCCCGGCCCGCCCGCGAGGTAGACGATCGGGTCGGGCCGGGACCCGCCGTCACGCGCCGGGATGACCGCGACACGGAGTGCGATCGTCCTGCCGCCCTCGAGGGCGCGGTTCTCCGGCACGCTGAACGTCCCGCACCGCGCCTCGACCGACCCCGTCAGCGTGCAGGGACGGAGCGGAAGCTCCCGGGTCCCCGCACCGCCGAGCGGCACGAGCGCGAGCCCGAGCGCCGCGGCCAGGACGAGCCCGCGCCGGCGGGCGCCCAACGCCATGCGCTCGGCGCGGAGGCTCATCCGCGTGAACGATCTGCGAGCAGGCGCGCGATGTCGAGCGTCGAGAGCACACCGACGGGCGTCCTCGACTCCTCGTCGACGACGAGGAGGTGGGCGGCCGCGTGCTCCGTCATCATCTGGGCGGCCCGGTGCAGGGTGTCGTCGGGCGAGATGGCGAGCGCCGGGGTCGCCGCCGAGCCGCCTGCCGACTGCGCGTCGAGGTCGCGGACGCCCGCAGCCGCGACGAGGTCGAGGTCGGAGACCACGCCCCAGACCGTTGCGTCGTTCTCGTCGGTGACGACGACGCAGTGCACCCCATTGCCGGCCATCAGCTCGGCGACCATCGAGAGCGGTGTCCAGGTCGGGCAGGACAGGACGCCCTCGTGCATCGCTTCCCGCACCGTCGTTCCGTTGAGACCGGTCACTTCGCTCGTTGTTCGCGTGCCCTTCATCGCAACCCCTTCCATGAGCCGCCACAAGCGTGGACCCGGCCCCCGGGGGGAGGCATCCGCGGGGCGACGGATCGCCTCGCGGGGAACTACGAATCGTGCGGCGGCTCCGTAGCTTCCCGCGGTCTCGGTGTGAGCGTGCACGGATGCCCGCCTCCGCGCGGGGCGTCACGCTGCCTCCCGTGACGTCGGCGACGCCGTATCGCGAGAATGCGCGGTCGATGGACGTCGTCGACGTGATCCTCCGCGACGGAAGCACCCTCCGGCTGCGCCCGCCCGTGCGCGCGGACGCCGACGCGATCCTCGACTTCTTCCACGCGCTCTCCGAGCAGAGCCTCTACATGCGCTTCCACGGCTTCCCGTCTCTCGGGCCACAGGTCGTCGAGCAGGTCCTCGAGTCCGACTGGGCCGAGCGGGGCGCGCTGCTCGGCTCACTCGTCGAGAACGGGACCGAGCGCGTCGTCGCGCTCGCCAACTACGCGCGGTTGCGCGACCCCAGCGCGGCCGAGGCCGCGTTCGCCGTCGCGGACGCCTACCAGCGGCGCGGCGTCGGCACGCGGCTCGTCGAGCAGCTCGCCGAGCGGGCGGCGCGCCACGGCATCGAGCGGTTCGTCGCCGAGGTGCTCCCGGACAACCGGAGAATGCTCGGCGTCTTCTCGGCACTCGGGTTCGAGGTCACGCGCGAGCTCGCCGGCGGCGAGCTCGAGATCACGTTCCCGATCGCCCGGACGGAGCGGTTCGAGGAGCGCCTCGCCGAGCGCGACCACGTTGCCGTGACCGCCTCGCTGCGGCCGTTCTTCGAGGCGCGCAGCGTCGCCGTGATCGGCGCCTCGCGCCGCCGCGGCACGATCGGCGGCGAGCTGTTCCGGAACGTCATCGAGGGAGACTTCTCGGGAGCCGCGTATCCCGTCAACCGCGGCGGCGAATCCGTCGCCGGCGTCCGCGGCTACCGCTCGATCGCCGAGATCCCCGACCCCGTCGACCTCGCGGTGATCTGCGTGCCCGCGGCGGGCGTCGTCGAGGCGGCCGAGGACGCGCTCCGCCACGGCGTGCGCGCGCTCGTCGTGATCTCGGCGGGGTTCGCGGAGACAGGGAGCGAAGGCATCGACCGCCAGGATCGGCTCCTCGCCCTCGTCCGCGCGCACGGCGCACGCCTGATCGGCCCGAACTGCCTGGGGATCTCCGTCGCCGGCACGAGCCTCAACGCGACATTCGCCTCGCGCACGACGCCGCCGGGCAACATCGGCTTTTCGTCGCAGAGCGGCGCGCTCGGGTTGGCGCTCCTCGAGGCCGCCGTCACGCGAGGCCTCGGCCTCTCGGCCTTCGTCTCGATCGGCAACAAGGCGGACGTCTCGACGAACGACCTGCTCGAGTGGTGGGAGGACGAGGAGGCGACCGAGGCGATCCTCCTCTACGTCGAGTCGTTCGGGAACCCCCGCCGCTTCGGGAGCATTGCCCGGCGGGTCGCGCGGCGCAAGCCGATCCTGGCGCTCAAGAGCGGCACCTCCTCGAGCGGCCAGCGCGCCGCCAGCTCGCACACCGCAGCCCTCGCGGGGTCGGACGCCGCCGCGGATGCGCTGTTCCACCAGGCGGGCGTGATCCGCGCGGTGACGCTCGAGGAGCTCGTCGACGTCGCCGCGCTGCTGTCCACGGGCTCGCGCCTCGCCGGACGCTCGGTGGGGATCCTGACGAACGCCGGCGGGCTCGGAATCCTCTGCGCGGATGCCTGCGAGGCCGCAGGTCTCGAGCTTCCGGCGCTCGGCGTCGACACCGTCTCGGCGCTCCGCAGCGTGCTGCCGGCGGAGGCGAGCGTCGGCAACCCGGTCGACATGCTCGGGGGTGCGACGGCGGCCCACTACGCGCAGGTGCTGCCGCATCTGCTCGCAGACCCGCACGTGTCCGCGGTCGTGGTGCTGTTCGTGCCGGCCGTCAGCGCGACCGCCGACGAAGTCGCAGCAGCAGTCTCCGCTGCGACGCGGGAGGCGGGCGCCGACAAGCCCGTTCTCGCGGTGATCATGACGTCGGAGGGCACGCCCGCAGCGCTCCGGGACGCAGAGCACGTCGCGTCCTTCAACTATCCGGAGTCGGCCGCCCGCGCGCTCGGCCGGCTCGCCGACCGCGCCGAGTGGCTGCGGCGTCCGCAGGGCGCGACACCGGCTCTCGACCGGATCGATCGCGTGGCCGCCGAGGCCGTGGTCGCGCGCGCGCTCGAGCACGAGGACGACGTGTGGCTCGACCCGGCCGCGACACGCGAGCTGCTCGCGGCCTACGGTCTCCCGCTCGTGCCGGAGCATGTCGCGACGACCATCGACGAGGCCGTGGCCGCCGCGCGCGAGATGGGCTTCCCCGCGGTCGTCAAGACCGCAGCTCCCGGCGCCCACAAGACGGAGACGGGCGGGATCGCGCTCGACCTCGCCGACGACCAGGCGGTCGCCGCGGCGGCCACCAGGATCGGGCTCCCCGTGATCGTGCAGCCCATGCTGAAGGGCGGCGCCGAGCTGCTCGCCGGAGTCGTCCAGGACCCCGTCTTCGGGCCGCTCGTCGCCTTCGGTCCCGGCGGCGTCTTCGCTGAGCTGATCGGCGAGGCGGTCTTCCGGATCGCCCCGCTGACGGACGTCGACGCGGCCGAGCTCGTCGACGGCGGCAAGGCGGGGCGACTCGTAGCGGGCTTCAGGGGCGCGCCCGCGGCCGACCGCGCTTCGCTGCTCGACCTCGTACACCGTCTCGCGCGGCTGGGAGAGGAGCTCCCCGCCGTCGCCGAGCTCGACCTCAACCCGGTGCTCGCGCTGCCCGACCGCTCGATCGCGGTCGACGCCCGCGTCCGTGTCCGCGTGCCGGAGACGGTCGTGCGCGCGAAGTCCTGGTAGCCGCGCCCTCCGTACTTCTCCACAGCCCGGCGGCGGCTTCCTGGCAGCGGACCGGTGACCTATCCCCGATGGCGCGCGGCCGCGACGACGCGAGGGTATGGCCATCACAACTGATCCATCGGGAGGAGGAGCGATGAACACCAGAAGGATTCTCGAGTGGGCGGGTCTTGCCGCCGGCGTTGTCCTGATCGCCTTCGGCATCGGCGCGCTCTACATGGGCATCGACGGGCGGGGCACCGTTCGCGACAGCATCAAGCAGGAGCAGATCGTGTTCGGCGACGCGACGGATCCGGCGGTCGCGCAGCACGCGAAGCAGTACGCCGGCCAGCAGGTGAAGACCGGCGACCAGGCGCGTGCCTTCGCGCTCGTCATGCGAGAGCACACGCTCGAGTCGACCGGCGGCCTGACGTATGCGCAGATGGGCCGCTACCAGTCGGCCGCGAAGCCGACCGATCCGGCGGGCACGAACGACGAGGCAGCCGCCGCGAAGGACTCGAGCGGCCAGCCGGTCGCAAACGGCGCCCGCAACATCTGGGTCACGGAGACGGGACTGACGACCGCGCTCAACATGAGCTACATGGCCGAGCAGCTCTCGATCTTCGGGATCGTGGTCGGGATCGCACTGCTCCTGACCGGCATGGGCTTGCTGATCCTGGCACTCGCAGTGCTCGGCGGGAGGTTCCGCGAGGAGGCCGCCGCACAGGCCGGGGTCGCAACGAAGGTGGCCATCGGCCACTGATCGCTCCGACCTCCCGGAGTGAGCGAGAGGGCGGCCTTCGGGCCGCCCTCTCCATCCGTGGGGGAAGCGCTGGTCACCCCACGCGCCCCCTCCTCCGCCGTCTCGCCGCAGCCGCCGTGGGTCTGGTCTCCCGGGCGGCAACGCCGCCCACCGGCCGCAATGGCGGGCGGTCCGGGCGTTCGCACCGGGGATCGATACGAACGCGCGCTCAGTACTTCCCCGCAGCGCAATCGGACTCCCTGCGGACGACGGCGGAGGCGTCTCGCACCACCATGGGCTGACATGTCGGCCCAGCCCCGGAAGATCGTCGTCGGCGTCGACGACTCGGAGCCCTCGCAGCGGGCGCTCGAGCGTGCCGCCGACCTCACGGGCTACGGGTCGACGCTGACCGTCGTCAGCGTCGCGCGCGACGGCGACCGGTACGCCGCCGGACCGCTCGAGAAGGCGCGCGAGCGTCTGCTGCGCCGCCATGTGAGCGCCACGTATCTCCAGCCGGTCGGCGACCCGGCCGCGGAGCTGGTCGACGCGGCACGCGAGCTCGAGGCCGATCTCGTCGTGCTCGGGCGGCGCAGCCGCTCGCTGAGGCGGCTCGTGCTCGGGTCGGTCAGCGACGCCGTCCTCCAGCAGGCCCCGTGCGACGTGCTCGTCGTCCGCTGAGCGGCAGTCAGCCCTCGATCAGCCCGTTCTCGAGCGCGTAGCGCACGAGCTCCGCGCGGCTCGAGAGGCGGAGCTTCTGCATGATGTGCGCCCGGTGCGTCTCGGCCGTGCGGACCGAGATGTAGAGCATCTTCGCGATCTCCTGGTTGGTGTGGCCGAGTGCGAGGAGCCGGAGCACCTCACGCTCCCGCTCGGAGAGCGGGTCGGCATCCGCCCGCTTGCGCTCCTCGGCCTCCGCGGCGACGAGCCTCGCGCCCAGCGTGGGATGGACGTAGCGCTCGCCCGCGGCGACGGCCCGCAGCGCTCCGACGACCTCCGTGTCCGCGGCCTCCTTCAGCACGTAGCCGGCGGCGCCGGCCTCGAAGGCCTCGCGCACGTAGCGCGGGTCGTCCTGCATCGAGAGGACGAGCAGCTTGACGTCGGGCACCGCCTGCAGCACCGCAGGCATTCCCTCGATCCCGGACTTCCCGGGCATGACCAGGTCCATCACGACGACGTCCGGCTTGTTCGCGAGCGCCTCGAACACCGCTCGGTCGGCCGACTCGGCTTCTCCGACCACCTCGATGTCGGGCTCGGCGTCCAGCACCCGGCGGAGGCCGGAGCGGAGGATCGCATGGTCGTCGACGAGGACGACGCGGATGCTCATCCCGCGTGCTCCGGTGGCGTTCTCGTCACCGGGACCTCGGCCGCGATCGTCGTCCCTGCGCCGGGCGCCGACTCGACGGTCAGCCGGCCGCCGACGAGCTCGACCCGCTCTCGCATGCCGACGAAGCCGAGCGACCCCGTGCGGGTCGTCCTCGGGTCGAACCCCAGGCCGTCGTCCTCGACGACGACGACGGCGAATCCCTCCTTCCGCACGAGCGTGATACTCACACGACGCGCGGACGCGTGCTTCACGACGTTCGTCAGCGCCTCCTGGACGATGCGGTAGAGCGCGGTCTCGGCCTCTGCGGGCAGGCGCTGCTCCCCGAGCCGCGCCTCGAGGTCGACGACGAGCTCGGACTGCTCCGCGAGCGTCCCGGCGAGGCGCTCGATCGCCGGCACGAGTCCGAAGTCGTCGAGCGCGCTTGGGCGCAGCTCGACCGCGAGACGGCGGACGTCCTGCAGCGTCGTGACGACGAGCTCGCGCAGCGCGGCGGTGGCCTCGCGGGCGTCGTCGGTCTCGATCACGTCGTCGAGGTGCTTGAGCCCGAGGAGGATCGACGTGAGCGCCTGTCCTGTCTCGTCGTGGAGCTCGCGGGCGAGCCTGGCGCGCTCGAGCTCCTGCGCATCGACGACCCGGCGCAGCGCGTCGCGGCTGACTCGTTCCGAGAGATCGACTGCGATCGCAGCCCGCGCGACCAGCGTTTCCGCGAGCCGCACGTCGTCCTCGTCGAAACGAGCGCTGCCGCCCAGCCGGTCGTGGACGGCCACCACTCCGAGCGGCTTCCCCCGCACGGCAAGCGGGAGGTAGATCGCCGACGTGATCCCGAGCTCGCGTGCGAGCCGCTGGTCGATCTCGGGATCGTCGACGACCGCGTCGACGCGCTCACTCGACCCTCGCTCGAGGATGCGGCCCATCTTGGTCGAGCCTGCCTCGAGCCGCATGCCGACGAGGTCCTCGCCGCCGGCCGCGGCGGCCACGGCGAGACCCCCTTCGCCGTCCGGCAGCGCGATGAGCACGATCCGACCCTCGACGAGCTCCTGCATCCGCCTCGCCACGAGGTCGAGCAACGGCCCGAGCTCGACCTCCGAGGCGAGCGCGTTCCCGATCTCGTTGAGGCTCTCGAGCTGGCGGAGCCACCTGGTCGAGGACTCGTACAGCCTGGCGTTCTCGATCGCGACGGCCGCCTGGGCCGCGAGCAGCTGGGTCAGCTCCTCGTCGGCCGCCGAGAACTCGGCCCCGTCCGCCTTCTCCGTCAGGTAGAGGTTGCCGTAGGCCACTCCCCGGAGGACGATCGGAACCCCGAGGAAGCTCCGCATCGGAGGATGGTTCCGCGGAAACCCGACCGAGCGAGGGTCCTCGGCGATGTCGCGCAGGCGCAGCGGCCTGGCCTCGCGGATGAGGACCCCGAGAATGCCGCGACCGCTCGGCACGTCTCCGATCGCGGAGCGGGTTTCCTCGTCGATCCCGGCCGTGAAGAAACGCTCGAGGCTCTGTCCGGCGCGGTCGATCACCCCGAGCGCTGCGTAGCGGGCACCCGTGAGCTCGGCGGCCGTCTCGACCAGCCGCTGCAGGAGCGCGTCGAGCGAGAGCTCGGAGTTGAGCGCGATCCCTGCGTGGACCAGGATCCGCAGCCGCTCGAGCTCGTCTCTCGGATCGGACGTCGCGGTCTCGGATGTCCTCGCCTGCTCCGGCACACCGCCGTTTCTAGCAGCGGAGACGCTCGGCCGATCAGGCCGCCCGCTCGAGCGGGCGGCCCGCGGCGGCCCGCACGGCCAGGATCTCGAGCGCGAGCGAGCCTCGCGGGGTCTCGACGTCGACGACGTCGCCCTTGCGCCGGCCCAGGAGCGCTCTGCCCACGGGAGCGGCGACCGAGACGCGCCCGTTGCCGACGTCGGCCTCGACGGCGCCGACGAGCTCGTACTCGGCGGTCTCGCGCGTCTCGACGTCGCGGACGCGGACGCGGGTGCCCAGGCCGGCGACGCCGTCTCGCGTCGGCGCGACAACGCGCACCTGGGCGAGCTGGTCCTCGAGGACGGCGATCCGCCGCTCGAGCAGCGCGTGCTCCTCGAGCACGTCGAGGAGCGCGGGGTTGTCGGCGACGTCGCCGTCGAGCCGCGCGTCGCGCAGCCGCTCGGCGAGATCGCGCCGGCCCTCGTCCCGCAGCGAGTCGAGCTCGGCCCGAAGCTGCTCGTAGCCGTCGGCCGTGATCAGCAGGCCGTCGTCGGCGATCTCGGTGGGCGTGGCGCTCACGGCGGGCTCCTCTCGTCTCGGGGACAAATCGACGGGGCCAGACGTTCGACCCCGTGGCCGTATGGTCGCCCTCTACGGAGGCGTGCGCCATGGGGTCCCGGCCCCATCTCGCGACGACGCGCCGCTACCGTCGCGGGTGCGATGAGCGGGCTTTTCTGGCGTGTGTTCGCGGTGAACGCCTGCTTCCTGGCGCTCGTCGCACTGCTCCTGATCGTCACGCCCGTGACGATCAGCGCTCCCATTGCCGTCACCGAGGCAGCGCTCGTCCTGCTCGGCCTCGCGATCGCTCTGCTCGTCAACGCGGTTCTCCTGCGCCGGGTCTTCACGCCGCTCGAGCGGCTCGTCCGCCGCATGGAGGTCGTCGACCCCCTCCGGCCCGGCGAGCGCCTCGCGGTCGAGCGCGACGACGAGATCGGACGGGTCGTCGGAGCGTTCAACCGCATGCTCGACCGCCTCGAGAGCGAGCGCCGCGAGAGCGCCGCGCGCGTGCTGGCGGCGCAGGAGGCCGAGCGACTCGGCCTCGCCCGCGACCTCCACGACGAGGTCGGCCAGGTCCTGACCGGCGTGCTGCTGGAGCTCGGCGCCATCGAGGCGGAAGGGCCGGCCGGGCACGAGTCGCTCGAGGAGGCGCGCGCGTCGGTGCGCCGCGCGCTCGACGAGGTCCGCCGGATCTCGCGCGAGCTCCGGCCCGAGATGCTCGATGAGCTGGGCCTCGTCAGCGCGCTCACCGAGCTGACCAGGACCTTCGCGCGGACGTCGGGCGTCGAGGTGGAGCGGCGCTTCGGCGAGGCGCTGCCGCAGCTGGCTCCTGCGACGGAGCTCGCCGTCTACCGCGTCGCGCAGGAGAGCCTCACGAACGTCGCCCGGCACGCGGAGGCAACCCGTGTCGCGATCGCGCTCGAGCCGGGAGCCTCCGGCGTCGTCCTCCGCGTCCGCGACGACGGCCGCGGACTCGGCGGAGCGAGGGAGCAGCATGGCGGCCTCCGCAGCATGCGCGAGCGCGCGGTGCTCGTCGGAGGGGCGCTTGCCGTGCGCGAGGCATCAGGCGGAGGGGTCGAGGTGCGGCTCGAGGTTCCGGCTCTCGATCCCGCCGTCGCCGCGAGAGAAGCCTGAGTGCCGATCCCCCTCATCACGCGGATCCTGATCGCCGACGACCACGCGCTCGTCCGCTCGGGCCTGCGGAAGGTGCTCGACGCGCAGCCCGACCTCGAGGTCGTCGCCGAGGCCGTCGACGGCGCGGACGCGGTGGAACGCGCGCTGGCCGAAGACGTCGACCTCGCGATCCTCGACGTCTCGATGCCGCGGCTCACGGGCATCCAGGCGGCGGCCGAGCTCCACCGACGCAGGCCCGAGATCCGCGTCCTCATGCTCTCGATGCACGACAGCGAGCAGTTCCTCTACGAGGCCCTCAAGGCCGGCGCTTCCGGGTATGTGCTCAAGTCGGGCGCCGACACGGACATCGTCGACGCCTGCCGGGCAGCCATGCGCGGCGACTCGTTCCTCTACCCCTCGGCGGTGACGACGCTCGTGCGCGACTACGTCGAGCAGGGCGGCCGGGGCGGGGAGCCCTTCGACGTCTTGACCCCGCGGGAGCTCGAGGTGCTGAAGCTGATCGCCGAGGCATACACGTCGAAGGAGATCGCGCAGAAGCTCGTGATCAGCGTGAAGACCGTCGAGGGGCACCGCCAGAACATCCTCGACAAGCTCGGGATGCGCGACCGCGTCGAGCTGACCCGCTACGCGATCCGCCGCGGCCTGATCCAGCCGTAGGGCTGCGAACCCACCGGATTACCAGGCGCGTTCGCGGAACGGCGTCGTGCCTCGTGCCCTGGACGACTAGCGTGACGGGATGGACGTCCGGCTGAAGCGGGCATACGAGCCGGCCGAGGCCGCCGACGGCTACCGCGTCCTCGTCGACCGTCTCTGGCCGCGCGGCGTCTCGAAGGAGAAGGCGCAGCTCGACGAATGGGCGCGGGAGCTCGCGCCGAGCAGCGAGTTGCGGACCTGGTTCGGCCACGACCCCGCACGGTTCGACGAGTTCCGTCGCCGCTATCTCGAGGAGCTCGCCGCGCACGAAGCAAAGCTCGCCGAGTTGCGCGAGAGGGCCTCGGAGGGAACGCTGACGCTCGTCTACGCCGCCCGCGACAGCGAGCACAACGACGCGGTCGTGCTGGCCGACGTGCTCCGCCGCCGGGCCGGCTGACGGTTCCCGGTTGCAGCCGGCGGAGCTGTGCGTGGAGAATGCCGCCGCACGGAACTGCATGCGCCGAGGAGGCCGTTGTCGTGCTGCGTTTCGGTGAGCCACAGGTGGCGATCGCAATCGTGTTCGGCGTGCTCGCCGTGACGATCGCCGGCGCCGCGCTCGTGATCGCCGTCCACGCGAAGGAGGACGTCCCGTACGACGACGTCTCGCGCAGCGGCTACCGGCTGCGCCGGCCCTGGCTCGCGTTCCTCTGCGGCCTCGGCGTCGTCGCGGTCGGCTTCTCGTTCTTCCTGCTGCCGTACGCGAGCGGCGGTGGGAACGACACCACGGTCGCAGTCTCCGGCGGCCAGTTCTACTGGACGGTCGACCCGGCAGTCCTCCCGGCCCACGAGCAGGTGCGCTTCGACGTGACGTCCGTCGACGTCAACCACGGCTTCGGCGTCTACGACCCGAACGGCCGGCTGATCGGCTCCGTGCAGGCGATGCCCGGCTACACGAACGAGCTCGAGCTGACGTTCGACACGGTCGGGGAGTACCGGATCCGCTGCTTCGAGTACTGCGGCCTGAGCCACCACAACATGGTCGCGTCCTTCCGCGTCGAGGAACGCTGATGGAGGCCCACGCCGCCACGACGGTCATCCACCGCGACGGCACCGAGCTTCTCGCGACCGCGCGGCTCAGCGATCGCCGCGTCGCGTGGCTCTTCGTCTGCACGGGGCTCCTGCTCTTCTGCGTGATGGGGCTGGCGGGGCTCGCGATGCGCCTGAGCCAGGCCGAGGTCTTCACCCTCTCGCCCTCGTGGTTCTACCGACTGATGACGCTCCACGGCGCGGGGATGCTCGTCGGCGCACTGCTCGCGATGATGGGCGCGCTCTGGTTCGTGCTGCGCACGACCGTCCCGCTGCACGTGGGCCGGATGCTGGCGAGTTACCTCGCGATCGTGGGCGGCGCCGTTCTCGTCGTGATCGCCGTGCTGCTCGGCGGGTTCGCTGCGGGCTGGACGTTCCTCTGGCCGCTGCCGTTCGACTCGTTCGCCGCCTGGCGCCCGTGGGCGGCGGACACGTTCCTCGTCGGAATGCTGCTCGTCGGTGCGGGGTTCTTCGTCTTCTGCCTCGACCTCCTGATGCAGACGACAGCGGCGTACGGCGGCCTCCAGCGCGCGCTCGGGATCTCGTTCCTCCGAAACCGGGACGACTCGCCGCCGCCTCCTGCGGCGATCGCCGCCATGGTCGTCTCGATCGAGGGGCTGCTGGCGAGCGCGGCCGGGACGACGATCCTCGTCGCCCTGATCGGCCACGCGATCGACTCGGGCCTGGAACTGGACGCGCTCTGGGCGAAGAACCTGACGTACTTCTTCGGGCACTCCGTCGCGAACCTGATCATCTACCTGGCCGCCGGGGCGGTGTACGTGCTCCTCCCCGGCTACACCGGGCGGCCGTGGAAGACGACGAAGCCGATCGTCGTCGCCTGGCTGTTCACGCTGCTGTTCGTCGCGACGGCGTACTCGCACCACCTCTACATGGACTTCGTCCAGCCGGAGTGGGCGCAGGGGTTCTCGAGCGTCGCCTCGTTCGGCGCCGCACTCCCACCGGCCGTCGTGACGATCTTCACGGGCGTCGTCCTCATCTGGGGCTCGCGCTACCGCTGGACGCTCGCCTCGACGCTGCTCTACCTCGGGTTCATGGGCTGGGCGATCGGCGGCACGGGCGCGGTGATCGACTCGCTGATCCCGATCAACTTCAAGTTCCACAACACCCTCTGGGTGCCCGCGCACTTCCACACCTACCTGCTGCTGGGCGTGATCTTCTGGGCGTTCGCGCTCTTCGTGCGGATGCTCGAGGAGAGCGCCGGCCAGACCGCACGCGACGGCGTCTCGGCGTTCGCGGTGGGAGCGCTGCTCGTCGGCGGCTATGGGTTCGTCGGCGCCTGGTACGTGTCCGGAGCCCTCGGCATTCCACGCCGCTGGGCGGTCCACCCGGAGGGGACGGCCGGGTACAGCCTCGCCGGAAGCATCTTCGTGATCGTCTTCGCCGTAGGGGTGCTCGTCCTCCTGCTCGAGTGCCTCCGCCTCGCGCGGATCGCGAGCGTCTACCGCTGGGACCGGGTGCCGGCGTCGCGTGCGTCTCTGCCCGCCGTGCGCGACGGCGAGCCACTGCTGACGACGGGCTTCCAGTTCGCCGCCGTCTCCGCGGCCGCGCTCGTCTTCCTCGGGTCGTTCGCCCCGTCGATCACCGACGCCACCGAGGAGAGCGTGCGCTACCACCACCTCCAGCACGCGGCCCAGTTCCTCGTCGGCCTGCTCGTCGGCGCGGCCGTCGCGTCGATGCCAGCCGTCTTCGCCCGGATCCGGCGCCACCCGAACTTCGGCATCGCGCTCGTCGTCGCCGGGCCCGCGGTGATGCTGCTCGTGATGCTCCCCTCGATCTACGAGTCGTTCGAGGGGAACGACTGGGTTCACCTGCTCTACCACCTGGGCATCACGGCGCTCGGCGTGGTCACCGGTCTCGCGGCGGGGACGCTCGGCCTCGTCACGGGGCGGCTCGTGCTCGTGCTCTCGATCGGCATGGCGTTGATGTACGCCGCCGGAGCGACAGGAGGCTGACGTGGCTGACGCCAAGACCGGCGACGCGCTGTGGAAGTGGATTCTCGGGGGGCTCGCGGCCGGCGCCGCCGTACTCGGCCTGCTCGTCGGCGCGTACGCGATCGGCTACGACCGCGGGCAGAACAACGCCGAGGTCGCCGTCGAGACGCAGCCGGCCGAGACCACCCCACCCGCGACCGAAGCGCCTCCGGCCGAGACGACGCCGCCCGCCACCGAGGCTCCGCCGGCCGAGACGGCGTCGGAGGCCGACCTCGTCGCCCGCGGTGAGGAGCTCTGGAGCTCGACCGGCTGCGCCGGCTGCCATTCGCTCGACGGCTCGGCGGGGGCCGGCCCCACGGTGCAGGGCCTCGCCGGATCTACGGTGACGCTCGACGACGGATCGACGGTGACGGCGGACGACGCCTATCTCGCCCGGTCGATCACCGACCCGGACGCGCAGATCTCCGAGGGCTATTCGGCGGGGATCATGTCCGGCGCCGTGGCGTCGCAGAAGTTCGACACGCGGCAGCAGGACGTCGACGCCCTCGTCGCGTTCGTCAAGTCGCAGGGCTGACCTGCGACGGGCGGGTGAAGGGTTGCGCGCGATCCGCGCCGCGCTACGATGCTTAACCGGTCAACCGACGAAGAGAGGACGTGGCGGCGCACGATGGCCGAGCGCGCGAACACGGCTCGCAGGGCGACGATCAGCGACATCGCCCGGCTCGCAGGGGTCTCGAAGGGCGCGGTCTCCTATGCCCTGAACGGCCGGCCGGGCGTCTCGGCGGACACCCGGGAGCGCATCCTCGCGATCGCCGAGGAGCTCGGGTGGTACCCGAACCGCGCTGCGCGCGCTCTCTCGGCGGCCCGCGCCGACGCCTGCGGCCTTCTGCTCGCACGTCCTGCGAACACGCTCGCGCTCGAGCCGTTCTTCATGGAGTTCATCGCCGGCGTCGAGTCCGAGCTGTCCTCCCAGTCGGTCGCGCTGATGATCCAGCTCGTCGACAACGTGGAGGACGAGATCGCGGTGTACCGGCGCTGGTGGGGCGAGCACCGTGTCGACGGCGTCCTCGTGGTCGACCTCCGGATCGACGATCCCCGCATCGCGGCGCTCGCCTCCCTCGGTCTCCCGGCCGTCGTCGTCGGTGGCCCCGTGGCGGGCGGGACGCTGCCCGCGGCCTGGCACGACGAGGCATCCGCGGTCGTCGAGGCCGTGCGCTACCTCGCAGCGCTCGGCCACGAGCGGATCGCGCAGGTCGCGGGCGTCGAGGACTTCGCACACACGCAGAGGCGTACGAGGGCGTTCCGGGCCGTCGTCGAGGAGATGGGCCTCGTGGGAGAGACGATGAGCACCGACTACAGCCCCGAGCGCGGCGCCCGCGTCACGCGGAAGCTGCTCTCGTCGTCGTCGCCGCCGACCGCCATGATCTTCGACAGTGACCTCCTCGCAGTCACCGGGCTCGGCGTCGCACGGCACATGGGCTTCTCCGTGCCAGAGGACGTCTCGATCGTGAGCTGGGACGACTCGCTGATCAGCCAGGTCGTTCACCCGCCGCTGACCGCGGTCACGCGCGACATCCAGGCCTACGGCGTCGCGGCGACGAAGCATCTCCTCGCGGTTGTCGACGGCACGGCGACGGGCGACGTCGAGACGCCGCGGGGCGAGCTCACACCGCGTCACAGCACCGGCCCGGTTCGAGCGCGCGTCTGACCGCGGCGCAGGCCGATTCGCGGCTGTGCGGCTTATTACGCTTGACACTTAACCGGATAAGTGATTCGATCCGGCCGGTCCGGTGATGCAACGCCGCAGCGGAGGGCACGGTTGGACGTGACACCCGAGAACGGAGCCGTCTGGATCGGCGCGAACTTCTGGTCGCGGGTGGGTGGGCCGCGGATGTGGAGTCGCTACAACGCTGCCGTCGTCAGAGAGGAGCTGGCCGTCCTGGCGCGCCACGGGTGCAACGTGACGCGCTCGTTCTGTTTCTGGCCGGACTTCGTCCCCGAGGTCGAGCGCCTCGACGAAGACGTGCTTGCGCGGTTCACCGACTTCTTGGACGCGCACGTCGAGGCGGGGCTCGGGACGATCCCGACGATCGTCGTCGGCCACATGTCCGGCGAGAACTGGGACCCGGCCTGGCGTCAGGGACGAGATCTCTACCGGGACGCGTGGCTCGTGTCGCAGCAGGCATGGCTCGCGCACGAGCTCGCGCGGCGGTTCGGCGGCCACGAGGCCGTCGTCGGCTGGCTGCTCTCGAACGAGATGCCGCTCTACGGGGGCCCCGCCGCGAGCGAGGACGTCGTCGCCTGGGCGCGGGCGCTCGTCGAGGCGATCAGGTCGGCTGGCGCGACGCAGCCGATCTCGGTCGGCGACGGCGCGTGGGGCGTCGAGGTCACGGGGCGCGACAACGGATATTCGCTGCGTGCGCTCTCACCGCTCGTCGACTTCCTCGGCCCTCACTCGTACCCGATGCTCGACGACCCTGTGCGCCAGTCGCTCGCGGCGGCCTTTGCCTGCGAGCTGGCGGGCGGCTTCGGGACGCCGGTCGTGCTCGAGGAGTTCGGCGTCAGCTCGGACTTCGCCGCCGACGACCACGCGGCCGACTACTACCGGCAGGTCCTCCACACGTCGCTGCTCGCGGGCGCCCGCGGGTGGCTCGCATGGAACAACTGCGACTACGACGACCTCTGGGAGGAAGACCCCTACCGGCACCACGTCTTCGAGCTGCACTTCGGCCTCACCGACCGGGCTGGCAGGCCGAAGCCGCAGCTCGAGGAGCTCTCGGCGTTCGCCTCGCTCGTGCGGGAGCTGTCGCGTAGCGGCTGGGAACGCGTGGCCGGCGACGCCGCCCTGGTCGTCCCGGAGCACTTCGAGCGCGTGCTGCCGTTCACGGACGACGCCTTCCGCTCCGATCTCGGCGCCGATCTCCTGCAGGGCTACGTCGCGGCACGCGAGGCGGACCTCCCGATCGGCCTCCTCCGCGAGCGCGACGGCCTGCCCGACACGGCGCGGCTCTACCTCGTCCCGAGCGCGAAGCTCCTCACCGGTCCGGGCCTCCTGCGACTGCAGGCTCTAGCGACGGGCGGCGCAACCGTCTACGCCTCGTACTTCGCCGGCTCGACGCCGTACCAGCGCGGGCCGTGGCTCACCTGGCTGGACGAGATCTTCGGCATCCGGCACCGGCTGCGGTACGGCCTCGTCGACCCGATCGAGGACGAGGAGGTCGTCCTCGAGCTGGTCGAGGAGCTCGGCGACCTGGGCGTCGGGACGCTGCTCCGCTTCCACGTCGCAGGCACGCCGAGCGCTCGCTCGTACCTTCCGGTCGAGCCCGCCGGAGCCAGGGTCGTCGCCGTCGACGGACACGGGCGCCCGGCGCTGCTGCGCCACGAGCTCGGCTCGGGAACCACGTTCTTCTGCACCTACCCGCTCGAGCACATGGCCGCACGGACCCCGAGCGTCAACCCCGAGGACACCTGGAGGCTCTACGACGCGCTCGCCACGCTGGCCGGCGTCTCGCGCCCGGTGCGTGTCGACGACCCCCGCGTCTTCGTGGGGCGGGTCCGCGGCGGCGCGCGCGAGACCGTCCTCTTCGTCAACTCGTCGAGCGACACCGTGCAGGCGGAGCCGGTCGTGGCGGGCGGGGAGGCCCTCGTCCCCTCCGGGACGCTCACGATCGGCCCTTACGGCGTGGCGGTGACCCGCCGCTCGATCAACCCGACGATCCGGTCAGCGCCGGCAGGCGTCGCGGCTCTCGCGGCGGGCGAAAGGAGGGATGCGCAGCTCTGACAACGGTCCCTGGCCCGACGTCCCAGGAAGGGATGGGACGCTCGCGCTCCCCATGGCTCGAACACGAGAGGAAGGAACCGGTCATGACCGGACTCCGCAAGACGAGAACAGGGATCGGCCTCGGGTTGGTGCTCGCGCTCGCGATCGCCGTGGCCGCATCCCTCGCCGGCGGCGCCGGCGCCTCGCAGCAGTCGGCGTTTGCGCTCCCGCGGGCGCAGACCTTCTACATGAGCGGGAACCAGTGGTCGCCCAACAACGACCTCAACCCCGCGAAGAACTGGGACTACATCACGGGGCTCGTCGGCTTCGCCTACGAGACGCCCTTCCGCTACGACCCGCTCAAGGACCGGTTCATCCCGTGGCTCGCGACGGGTGGATCGTGGACGTCGAAGACGGCGTACACGATGACGATCCGGAACGGCGTCAAGTGGAGCGACGGCCAGGCCCTCAAGGCGAGTGACGTCGCCTACAGCTTCAACCTCTTGAAGACCCCCACGCACCCCCAGCACCCGCTGTTCGCGGACACGGGGCTGAAGAGCGTCAGGGCGGTCGGCAACAGGGTCGTCTTCACGTTCGCCGGCACGCCGGCGTACCAGGAGTTCGACTTCTACCGCTTCAACGTCGCGGTCGTGCCGCAGCACATCTTCAAGAGCTACTCCAGCACCGACATCACGACCGGCAACCTCGAGAAGGGGAAGATCGTCGGAACCGGCCCGTACCTCTACCAGTCGGGCGTCGGGGCCGCGTCGACCACGGTCGTCTGGAAGAAGAACCCGAACTGGTGGGCGGCGTCGGCGCTCGGCCTCAAGGTCGGCCCGCAGTACGTCGTCGACATCAAGAACGGCACGAACGCCGCCGCGCTGTCGAACCTGCTGGCCGGGAACATCGACCTGTTCAACAACTTCGCGCCGAAGAGCGCGATCAAGGGCAAGTTCAAGACGTACTTCTCGAAGGCGCCCTATCACCTCGGTGCGAACACGACCTGGCTCTTCCCGAACACGACGAGGAAGCCGCTCGACGACGCACAGTTCCGCAAGGCGCTGGCGAACTCGATCAACATGGGCCAGATCATCGACAAGGCCTACCAGGGCCTCGTCAACAAGGCGAGCCCGACGGGCCTCCTGCCGATCTGGAACAAGTGGATCGACCGGAAGGTCGTCGCCCAGAACGGGTTCTCGTACCGCCCCGCCCTCGCGAAGTCGATGCTCGCGGCGGCCGGCTACAAGGACACGAACGGTGACGGCTTCGTCGAGAACAAGGACGGGTCGAAGATCGACCTCTCGATCATCGTCCCGAACGGCTGGTCCGACTGGATGACCGCGATCCAGGTGATCTCGGAGAGCGCGAAGCAGGTCGGCATCAAGATCACGCCGAGCTATCCCGAGTACGCGACGCTGACCGACGATCGCGGGCACGGACGGTACGACCTGCTGCTCGGCAACGATCGGCAGATGAGCAACACGCCGTGGACGTACTACCAGTACATCTACAACCTGCCGATCACGGACAACCAGACGACGATGAACTACCAGCGGTTCACCGATCAGGCCTCGTTCAACCTGACGCAGAAGCTCAACCGCACACCGTCGACGAACACGAAGGCGTACCAGACGATCCTGACCAGCCTGCAGAAGCGCTTCCTGCAGACTCTGCCCGCGATTCCGCTCTGGTACAACGGCATGTGGTCGATGGTCAACACCCAGTACTGGACGGGTTGGCCCTCCGCGACGGGCAACCAGTTCACGCCCAGCTCGTGGCGGAACTACTGGCAGATGACCAGCATCGACATGCTCACCCATCTCCGGCCGGCGAAGGCGGAGTAGGGCGAGGCGTGCCGAACGGATGACATGACCGGGCGGTCCCCCTTCCGGCTCCACACCGGAAGGGGGACCACGCTGCGTCTCCCGACGGCGTCGAGAGGAGTCTGAGGTGCTGCGCTACCTCGCGCGGAAGGTCGTGGTGTATCTCCTGACGTTCTTCGTCGCCGTGACGATCGACTGGGCGATCCCGCGCTTCATGCCGGGCGACCCCGTCGAGGGGCTCCTCTCCCGGATGCAGGCGCAGCCCGCGGCCGAGAAGGCGCTGTCCGGCTACTACACGAACGCCTTCGGCTTCGACGTGCCCATCTGGAAGCAGTACCTGAACTTCTGGGCGGCGCTCCTGCACGGCGACCTCGGCCGCAGCGTCCAGAACTTCCCGACGTCGGTCTCGGAGCTCATCCTCGGTGCGCTGCCCTACACGCTCGCGCTCCTCGTCCCCGCGATCCTCCTGAGCTTCTGGGCCGGCAACAAGGTCGGCGCGATGGCCGCCCGGCGAAAGGCGCTCGACAACACCGTGCTTCCCGTCGGGTACGTGCTCACCGCGACGCCGCAGATGTGGCTCGGCGTCGTCCTCGCCTGGGTGTTCGCGTTGACGCTCGGCTGGTTCCCGGTCTCGGGCGCCTACGGCTTCGACCTCCAGCCGGGATGGACGCTCGAGTTCGCGTGGAGCTTCCTCCAGCACTGGGTGCTGCCGTTCGCCGCGCTCTTCCTCGTCGCCTTCGGCGGCTGGGCGATCGGCATGCGCAACATGATCATCTACGAGCTCGAGGCGGATTACTCGAACTACCTGGCGTCGCTCGGCGCCCCGACGAAGCTCGTCCGGAAGTACGCGTACCGCAACGCGCTCCTTCCGCAGATCACAGGGCTCGCGCTCGCGCTCGGCGCGGTCGTCGCCGGCGCGATCGTCGTCGAGATCGTCTTCTCCTACCCAGGCCTCGGAACGCTGACGCTCGGCGCCATCCAGAACCGCGACTACTTCCTGATCCAGGGGATCTTCCTGTTCATCATCACGGGCGTCCTCATCGCCAACTTCCTGATCGACATCGCCTACGTCTTCATCGACCCGCGCACGCGGATCGGAATGCAGGGAGGCCGGTGATGGCTGCCCCGCGCGACCTCGAGCCGGCAACCGTTCCCCAGGCGGGCGTCGCCACGGTCGGAGGGCCCGCAGTCGCCGTCGAGCCGCAGGCCGCGGCCGGCGCGCCGGTCCCGGCCCACCGCTCCGAGTTCGTCTACTTCGCGCTGCGGAACTGGAAGTTCGTGCTCGGGCTCGGCGTCGTGCTCGTCTTCCTCGCCGCGGCGCTGTTCGGCCCGATGATCGCGTCGCACGCGCCGCTCGAGTTCAGTGGCCCCACCGACCAGCCGCCGTCGTCGGACTACTGGTTCGGCACGACGTCGTTCGGGCAGGACGTCTTCGCGCAGTTCGTCCACGGGTTGCGTGCGGCGTTCCTCGTCGGGGCGGTCGGCGGCGGGATCGCGTGGGTGCTCGGCGCAGTTGTCGGCTTCACGGCGGGCTACCGCGGCGGGGCGATCGACGACGTCCTCAACATGCTGACGAACGTCGTGCTCGTGATCCCGACGCTCGCGATCCTGATCATCGTCTCCGCCTACATGAACGTCCACAGCTACGCGGTCGAGGCGGTGCTGATCGGCCTCACCTCGTGGCCGTGGGCGGCGAGGGCGGTTCGCGCCCAGACCTTCACGCTGAAGACGAGGGACTTCGTCGACGTCGCGCGGCTCAGCGGCCGCAGCACGCGTCAGGTGATCGCGAGCGAGATCGCGCCGAACATGAGCTCGTACCTGCTGATGATGTTCATCCTGCTGTTCGGAGGCGCGATCCTGATCGGCGCGTCGCTGGACTTCCTCGGCCTCGGCCCGTCGGAGTCGGTCTCGCTCGGCCTGATGATGAACAACGCCTTCTTGTCGAGCGCGCTCGTGCTCGGCTCCTGGTGGTGGTTCCTGCCGCCGGGGATCGGGATCATCGGGGTCGTCGGGGGCCTGTACGTGATGAACGTCGGCCTCGACGAGGTGTTCAACCCACGGCTGCGGGAGACGTGAGATGAGCCTGCGCGTCGACGACCTCAAGGTCTACTACCGCACGCTGCGCGGGGACGTGCAGGCGCTCGACGGCGTCACCTTCGAGATCGCAGACGGCGAGATCATGGGCCTCGCGGGCGAGTCCGGGTGCGGCAAGTCGACGCTCGGCAAGAGCCTCATCCGCCTCGACGGGCGGATGCGCCACGTGGGAGGCAGCGTCACGCTCGACGGCAAGCAGCTCCCGCTCGGTGACGACCGCGCGATGAACGCGTTCCGCTTCAAGAGCGTCTCGATCGTCCCGCAGTACGCGATGAGCGCTCTCAACCCGACGCGGAAGGTCGGGAGGATCGCGGAGGAGCTCCTCGAGTCACGCGGCATCCACTTCGACGGCGTGCGGCCCGAGCTCGTGCGCCGACTCGAGCTCGTCGGGCTCTCCAAGGACGTCCTCGGCATGTTCCCGATCGAGCTCTCGGGCGGGATGAAGCAGCGGACGGTGATGGTGCTCTCGACGCTTCTCAACCCGTCGCTCCTGATCGCCGACGAGGTGACCTCCGCCCTCGACGTCTCGAGCCAGCGTGCGGTTGCCGAGATGCTCGTCGAGTTCCGCGAGCGGAGCTACGTCAAGAGCATGGTCTTCATCACGCACGACCTCGCGATCCTCTATCAGGCTGCCGACACGATCCTCGTCATGTACGCGGGGCGCCTCGCCGAGAAGGCGTCCTCGGACGCCGTCATCTCGCGGCCGAAGCATCCGTACACGCAGCTCCTCGTCTCGTCGCTCCCCGAGGTCGGCGTGCGCTATGCGGACCGCCGGCTCGAGGGAATCCCCGGGAAGCCACCGTCCCTGCTCGAGCCGCCGCACGGCTGCAGGTTCCGCGACCGATGCCCGCTCGCGTTCGCGAAGTGCGCCGAGCAGCCGCCGTTCGTCGAGGTCGAGCCGGGCCACCGGGTCGCCTGCTGGGCGGTCACCTGATGCTCACGCTCGACGGTGTCTCGAAGGTCTACCGGATCGGCGCGTTCGGCGGGAAGAGCCTCCAGGCCGTCCGAGGGGTCAGCTTCGACCTGCGGCCGGGCGAGATCGTCTCGCTGATCGGCGAGAGCGGCAGCGGTAAGAGCACGATCGGCCGGATGATCCTCCGGCTCGACCGCGTCACGAGCGGGACGATCAGCTTCGACGGCGGCGACATCGCGCAGCTCGGCCGGACGGGGACGAAGGCGTACTACCGCGAGGTGCAGGGCGTGTTCCAGGACCCCTTCAGCTCGTACAACCCGGTGTTCAAGGCCGACCGTGTCTTCGCGATGATCCGCGGCGCCTACTTCCCCGGCGTCGGGAACGACGAGTGGCACGAGAAGCTCTGCGCGTCACTGGCGTCGGTCGGGCTCAGCCCCGGCGAGGTGCTCAACCGCTACCCGCACCAGCTCTCCGGCGGACAGCTGCAGCGGCTGCTGATCGCGCGGGCGCTGCTGCTCGACATCCGCATCCTCGTCGCGGACGAGGTCATCAGCATGCTCGACGCGTCGACGCGGATCGACGTCCTCAACCTGCTGGCCGACCTCAAGTCGCGCGGCCTCGGCATCCTCTTCATCACCCACGACCTCTCGCTCGGCAACTACGTCTCCGACCGCACGCTGATCCTCCATCGCGGCGCCGTCGTCGAGATGGGCGCGACCGAGAAGGTCTTCGGCGACCCGCGGCACGCGTACACGAGGATGCTCCTCGCCTCGGTGCCGCACCTCCACGAGCGGTGGCGCGACCGCAAGCGGAACGGCGACCTCGCGTTGCCGCCGGCTTCGCGCGACGACCCCGCTCCTGTGCTGGTGGAGGTCGACACCGATCACCTCGCGGCCCTGCCCGGCAAAGGAGAACCCTCATGAGCGCAGACCCGCTCGGCATCGGGCTGATCGGCTGCGGGAAGATCAGCGAGACATACGTCGCGACCCTGGCCGGAAGCGACGAGGTGCGCATCCTCCGCTGCGCCGACCTCGACATCGAGCGGGCGCAGGTCGTCGCGCTCGCGGCCGGCGCCACTCCATCGACGACGGCGGAGGTGCTCGCCGACGACCGCATCGGCCTCGTCCTCAACCTGACGCCGCCCGCAGAGCACGCGGACGTCGCGCTCGCCGCCCTCGGCGCCGGGAAGCACGTCTACGGCGAGAAGCCGCTCGCGGCCTCCCGTGTGGAGGCACGGCGAGTGCTCGACGAGGCGATCCCCCGGGGCCTCGTCGTGGGGTGCGCGCCGGACACCTTCCTCGGCCCGTCGTGGCAGCGCGCCCGAGAGCTGATCGACTCGGGAGCGCTCGGGACGCCCGTCGCGGCGCGCGGGACGATGCTCGGCCCCGGCCCGGAGAGCTGGCATCCCGATCCCGCGTTCTTCTACCGTGCGGGAGGCGGGCCGCTGCTCGACATGGGCCCCTACTACTTGACGGCGCTCGTCTCGCTCCTCGGCCCTGTTGCCCGCGTCAGCGCCGGCGCACGGAGGACCTTCGAGGTGCGGCGCGTGACCGGCGGCCCGAAGATCGGGGACACGCTCCCGGTCGAGGTGCCGACGCACGTCGCGGCCGTGCTCGAGCACGAATCCGGCGCGATCACGACGCTCGTGACGAGCTTCGACTGCTGGGACGACGTCCATTCCGTCGAGCTCTGGGGCACGGATGGGACGCTGCTCCTGCCCGATCCCAACGGCTACGAGGGCGTCGTCCGCAGACGCGGCCGGGAGCTGAACGGGAAGTGGGAGACGTCGGGCCTCGAGCACGAGCCGTACCGCCGCGGGCTCGGCGTCGTCGAGACAGCGCGGGCGATCCGGCTCGGCGACGCGCCCCGCGCCAGCGGCGCGCTCGCGTTTCATGTCCTCGACGTGCTCCTTTCGATCCTCGAAGCGGCGCAGACGGCCTCCGTCGTGGACGTCGCGAGCCGTTGCGAGCGGCCGACGCCCCTCACAACCCCGGCGGCGGTCGCGTAGACATGCGCTCCGCGCTCCAGCTGTACAGCGTGCGAGGCGAGGCCGCGCGCGACCTGGCGGGGACGATCGAGCACGTCGGCCGCCTGGGCCTGGACGGCGTCGAGCTCGCCGGCCTCCACGGTCACGACGCCGCGCGTGTTCGCGAATGGCTCGACGCTGCGGGGCTCGAGGTCGCCGGCATGCACGTCGACCTCGACGAGCTCGAGGCCGACCCGAGAGCGCACTACGGCGACGCCGAGGCGCTGGCCGCGAGGCTGCTCGTCGTCGGCTGGCTGCCCCCGTCGCTCGAGTCGGCGGTCACGCGCTCGCACGTCGAGCGCCTCGACCGCGCGTCGCGTGCCGCCCGCGCCGAGGGCTTCAGGCTCGCCTTCCACACCCACGACGCCGAGCTGGGCGTCGCCGACGACGGCTCGGTGCTGCTCGACCGCCTCGTGGCCGACGCGCCCGAGCTCGAGCTCGAGCTCGACCTCGGCTGGGCCTGGATCGCCGGGCGCGATCCCGGAGAGGTGCTGTCGTCGCTGGGAGCCCGCTGCCGGGTGGTGCACGTCAAGGACTTCGCCGACCGCGGCGACCGTACGAGCTTTACGAGCGTCGGCGAGGGCGCGGTCCCGTTCCGCGACGCGCTCCGCACCGCGGCCTTCGTCGAGTGGCTCGTCGCCGAGCAGGACGAGGGCTTCGTGCCCGACGAGCTCTCTGCGGCCACGCGCTCGGCGGCCGCCGTGCTCGATCTCCGCGAGCAGCTGGCTCGCGCCGCGTAGCGCCGCCCGCGTCCTGGCGGCACCCACGGGCCGGATCGCGCCGTCGAGTTCACCGCGCGCCTGACGCCTCCCGCCTCCAGTCGGGGCGGCGGCACGCGGATCAGCGCGGCGATGCCCGGCGACCCGTGATCGGTTCGACTGCGTCGGCCGACCGGGGGCCGGGTCGGCCGACGCAGTCGGGAGGCTCGGGTCAGGCGGCGACGAGCTCTGCCTCGCGGAGGACGAGGGCGAACTCGAGCCCGCGGTGTGCCGCGTACGCGTACGGGTGATGGAAGACGTCCATGGCGTGGTCGTCGCGGTCGAGCACGAGCTCGAACGTCTCGCCCGTTCGGCTGTCGGAGACGACGACGCTCAGGAGGTCGGTCGCCGTGTGCCAGAGCAACGCCACGGCCATCCCGTCGTTCGAGCGGAAGGCGAGCTCTCGTGTGCCTTGGTATGCGGTGACGGAGGTCATGGCGGCTCCTGTCGGGTGATCGAGGTGCATCGGGTGACCCGGAGGCTCGCAGGCCGGCGCCGATGCAGGCATGCGGTCAGCCGGTGGATCGCAGGCGGCCGACCGGCGTCTTCGAGGTTCGGGAAATCGAACCCCGCGCCGGCGGCGGCGCGATCGGCCAGACTGCCGCGATGGAGACCGGGCTCGCGACGAGGGTTCCCGTGGAGCCGATCGACGTCCGACGCCTCGGCCCGATCCTCGGGCCCGAGCGGGTCGAGGAGCTGCTCGAGACCGCTGCGGCGCTCCGCCGCCTGCTCGACGGCCGCCGCGTCGTGAACGTCAACTCGACGCCGTACGGCGGCGGGGTCGCCGAGATGCTCCGCACGCTCGTCGGCTACACGCTCGGTGCCGGCCTCGAGACCATCTGGCTCGTGATCGAGGGCAACCCCGAGTTCTTCACGATCACGAAGCGTGTCCACAACGGCCTCTACGGCGGGCCGGGCGACGGCGGCGAGCTCGGGGTCGCGGAGCATGCGCGCTTCGACGGCGTGGCCGAGCGGAATCTCGAGCGTGTTCGGCCGCTCGTCCGGGCGGGGGACGTCGTCATCGTCCACGACCCACAGCCGTCGGGCCTGATCGCTCCCCTCGTCGAGCTCGGCGCCGTTGTGATCTGGCGCTGTCACGTCGGGTATGACGGCAGCAACGAGTGGACGGAGCGCGCCTGGGGCTTCGTCCGGGGGTACGTCGAGCCGGCGCACGCGTTCGTCTTCTCGCGCGAGCCGTTCGCGCCGGCCTGGATCGACCGTGCGTGGCTGGGCGTGATCCCGCCCTCGATCGACCCCTTCGCGCCGAAGAACCGGGATCTCCGCGGTGCGGAGGTGCTCGCGCTGCTGCGCGGAGCGGGCCTGCTCGCGGGCGACGGAGCGCCCGGCGACCCCCGCGTCCGGCACGTCGCCAACATCGTCCGCGACGGCACGCTGCTCGACCCGCAGACCCCGCTCGTCGTCCAGGTGTCGCGCTGGGACCGGATGAAGGACATGACCGGCGTGATGCACGGCTTCGTCGAACATGTCCCGGCCGGCGGGGCGCGACTCCTGCTCGCCGGGCCCGAGACAGCGGGCGTCGAGGACGACCCGGAGGGCGCCGAGGTCTGGCACGAGACGCTCGCCGCCTGGGAGCGGCTGCCCCGCGCCGACCGCGCGCGGGTGCAGCTCGTCGCGATCCCGATGGCCGATCCGGTCGAGAACGCGCTCGTCGTCAACGCGCTCCAGCGGCATGCGTCGGTCGTCGTGCAGAAGAGCCTCGCCGAGGGGTTCGGGCTCACGGTGGCCGAGGCGATGTGGAAGGCGCGACCGGTCGTCGCGAGCGCCGTCGGCGGGATCGTCGACCAGGTGGTCCACGGCGAGACGGGGCTGCTCGTCGATCCGACCGATCTCGCCGGTCTCGGCGCGGCGATCACGCGCGTCCTGGACGACGCGGTGGAAGCCGAACGCTTCGGGCGGAACGCCCGTCGCCGCGTGGAGCAGCGCTTCCTCGGCGACAGGCACCTGTTCGACTACGCGAGGCTCATCACCCGGCTCGTGACGAGCTAGCCGCCCGTCTGGAAGACCAGCGGCGCCCGGCCGCTCGGCAGGCTCTCGGGAATGAGGCGGCGCAAGCGCTCGGGGCTCGCCCGTGGATCGAGAAGCCCGTCGCGGACGAAGGCGACGAGCGCGTCGAGGTTCGCCTGCGAGAGCGCCCGCGGCGTCGCCACCAGAGGGTCGAGTCGGGCGAGGATGGGGGCGACCGGCGCGACCGGGCCGGCCACGTCGGGGTCGACCCCCTGCGCGACCGGGTCGTAGGAGAGTGCGGACGCCACGACGTCGAGGTGGTGCCGGATCGCCGCCGCGAGGCTCGTGAAGGCCCCGTCGTGCATGAACGTCGGCTGCAGGGCGACGTTCCGCAGCGGCGACGTCCTGAACGCGTAGCGGTCAGCGCGATCGCCGGTGAACTGCTCGCGGCCGAAGTCCTCGTTCGCGCCCGGGCCGTCGAACGGCACGTTCGTGCGCGCAGGGACGAGTTGCGGCACGCCGAGCACGTGCTCGCGGAAATCGCTGAACATCTCGTTCGAGCGCCCGGAGACCTGGTGGCAGCTCACGCAGCCGGCGTCGCCGAAGAAGAGCAGCGCCCCGCGCTTCTCGGTGTCGTCGAGGGCCGACCGCTCGCCCCGGGCGAACCGGTCGATCGGCGCGTCGGCGAACGTCAGCGAGAGCTCGAACTCGGCGATCGCGCTTGCCACGAGGTCGTAGGTGATCGGCCCGCCCGCCCGCACGGTGGGCGAGAAACGCGCGAAGAGCTTGCGGTACGCGGGCGAGGCGTTCAGGCGGCCGACGACCTCGGCGCGGATCGCCTCGTTGTCGCCGGGAAAGGCGAACCCCGCTGCCTCGGAGCGCTCCGTCGGAGGGATGAACGCCTGGGCGTCGAGGAGGTGGGGGAGGTACGAGAGCGACGTTCCCTCGGGTGGTGGGAAGAGGAGCCCGAGGCTCGGGTCGAACGGGTCGCCCGAGACCGACGAGAAGCGATCGTTCAGCATGAGGCTCGGGTAGAAGCCCGTGTTCAGGACCATCGGCGCGCGCCGCTGGTTGCGCGGGCCGGCCCGATCGGACCCGACGACTCGGTTGGAGTCGATCCCGATCGCGATCGACTGCGTGTCGCCGAAGCCCGCGGTCGGTGAGTGACAGCCCGCGCACGCGTTGTCGTCGTTCAGGCCGAGGATCGTGTCGAACCAGAGGAGCCGGCCCGTGTCGGCGCGCCGCGGATCGAGCGGCCGGCCGAGCCGCTCGGTCAGGGTCGACTCGATCCGTCCGGTGAACCCGGCGTCGCTCAGGCGCTCGGTGAGCTGGGCGTCGAGCGAGTGGTCGCCCGCCGACCCGGTGGCGAGCGCGGGCGCGAGCGCGAGCCCCGCGCCGCCGATCGTGCCGGCGGCGAGCCACGCGGCGACGTGCCGTCGTCGCCTCGTGGTCACCGCCGGGCCGCCCTGTCCCTAGAGCGGATCGCAGTGGGACTCGCCCGTCGCGAAGTCGATCGGGTCGCCGCGCGAGCTCTGCTCCTCGAACGAGGAGAACGTCTCGAAGTCCGTCGTGAACCCGGCGACGAATCCGTTGTGGAGCGTGGCGGGCCCGCGGCCGGCGAGCGAGAACGAGTCCACCATCTGGCCGCTGAACACCGGGTCGGTCGGGCCGGTGTTGGAGACCGAGAACGAGTTCGAGTAGTTGAACACGTAGCTGTTGCCGGCCTGGTCGGTCGCCGTGCCGAAGGCATGCGTCGTGTTCATGATGGTCGTGCGGCCGTTTCGGTCGGTCCTCACGTTCGTGATCGACTTCTCGGTCCCCGATCCCTCGATCGTCGTGCCGGACGGCAGCAGCGGGCACGTCGCCGAGGTCAGCGTGAAGCTGACCGGAAACTCGTCGAGGGCCGGGCCGGCTGCGGAGCCGGCACCGGCCAATGCAAGAGCACACGCGGCAAGTAGACCTGCCGCAGTGGTCAATCGCTTCACGATGCTCCCCCTTTCGTCTTCCTCCGTTGACGGGAGGCGCGGCGGTCGAGGCGAGTCGTCGCGGCGATCCGGGAATCGTCGAGCGGCGCGGCCGGGGCGCGTCCGGATGGCCCGAGATTGTAACGCCTGGCACGAGCAGGTCAAGGTCGAGCCCTTGACAGGCACCGACGCGATGTCGGATAGTCGCGCGCGTGTGTTGTGCGTTTCTCCTCGCGTGGGGCATCGGGCCGCGGATCGCGCTCTTCTTCTGGTGGATCTTCGGCGACAAGCCCGACGCGGCGATCGACAGCTGGGTCTGGGGCCTGCTCGGGTTCCTCTTCCTGCCGTGGACGACGCTGATGTACATCATCGCCTGGTCGCCAGTCGTCGGGATCAACGGCTTCTGGGACGTCCTCTTGATCGTGATCGGCGTCCTGCTCGACATCGCCTCGTACGCCGCCAAGCCCGCGTACGACCGCAGACGCGCCTACTGATCGCGGCCCGCGGCGGGATCCGCCGCGGCAGGGACCGCTCCTCCTGCGAAGATCACCGGTGCCGATGGCCGATCCGCGTCGATCCGGACGCGCCGGGCGGTCGCCTCCGCTCGCCGAGGCGAAGCTCGCCGCTCCCCTTCTCCGCCCGGAGCTGATCCGGCGGCCGCGTCTCCTGCACGCGCTCGACGCGGGCGACGGCGCCGCCCTGACGCTCGTCGCCGCGCCGGCGGGCTTCGGGAAGACGACGGTCGTCCGGGCCTGGTGCGAGAGCCGGGACGTGCCGCTCGCCTGGGTGACGCTCGACGTCGGAGACAACGATCCCGTCCGGCTGTGGACGTACATCGCAACGGCGGTCGACCGCATTCGCGAGGGGCTCGGGCGCGGCGCGCTGCACCGCCTCCGGTCCTCCGGGACGACGGTCGACGACGCCGTCGAAGAGCTCGTCGAAGGCGTTCGCGCGTTCGGGAAAGAGGTGATCGTCGTCCTCGACGAGCTCGAGGCGGTCACCGCCCCCGACTGCCTGGCATCGATCGACCACGCGGCCGAGCGCTTTCCCGCGAACGCGCGCCTCGTGCTGATCGCCCGCAGCGACCCCGCCCTCCGGATCGCCCGACACCGGGTGGGGGGAACGCTGGTCGAGCTGCGTGCCGAGGACCTCGCGTTCACCACGACCGAGACGGCCGAGCTGCTCGCCGGCCGAGGCGACGTCCACCTCGAGCCGTCGGAGCTCGAGCTGCTCCGCGGCCGGACCGAGGGATGGCCGGCCGCGGTCGAGCTCGCCGCGATCTGGCTTCGCGGCGTGGACGACATGTCGCAGGTCGTCCGCGAGTTCACCGGGGACCACCGCTTCGTCGCCGATTTCCTGAGCCAGGAGGTGCTGGGTGCGCTCGACGACGACGTCCGCGGCTTCCTCCTGCGCGTCTCGGTCCTCGGCCGCTTCACCCCGCCGCTCTGCGACGCGGTGCTCGGGCGCACGGATTCGGCCTCGATGCTCGGGACCCTCGAGCGCTCCCACCTCTTCGTCACCCGGCTGGGGAAGGGCGGGTGGTACCGCGTCCACCCGTTGTTCGCCGAGTTCGCGGCGTTCGAGCTCGCCGCCGCGGACCCCGGGGCCGCGGCGGAGATCCATCGGTCCGCCGCCGAGTGGCTCGCTGTCCACGGTCAGCCGGCCGAGGCGGTCGACCACGCTGCGGCGGCCGCGGACTTCGACCTCCTCGCCCGGCTCGTGGTCGCGTACCACCTCGCGCTGATCCGGACCGGGCACGCGAGGACCGTGCTGCGTTGGGCCGAGGCGCTACCGGAGGCGCAGCTGATCGAGTTCCCGGAGCTGGCGGTGGCGGGTGCGACGGCGGCGCTCATGACCGGCGGACGCACGGCCGAGCGGCATCGGCTCCTGCGCCTGGCCGATCGCGCCCACCCGGACCGGAAGGTCCCGTACGTCGAGGCCGTTGCGGGCATGGTGCGGGCCGCGGCGATCGACGGCACCGCGGAAGAGGCCGTCGCGGCGGGCCTGCGCGCCGTCGAAGTCGCCGAGGCCGAGGCCGACGACGTGCTCGTCGCCGCGCTGGCCGCGCTGGCGCGGGCGCAGTACCTCGCTGGCGACGTCGAGAGCGCCCGGGAGACGGCCCTGCGTGCGATCGAGCACCCCGATTCGGCGTCACGGCCACCCGGGCACTCCTTCGCTCGCGCGACGCTGGCCCATGTCGCGGTCGATCGTGGGCGGCTCGTGTCCGCACGTGTCCATGCGGAGAAGGCCAAGGCGCTCGTCGGTGCGGTCGGCTCGAGCCGGAGCTGGCTCGGTGCGAGCGCGTCCATGGCGCTCGGCGCCGTGCTCGGCGCGGAGGGACGCCTCGCGGAGGCGGAACGCGAGCTCGTGGCGGCCGAGCACTTCTACCGCGACGAGCTCGCGTCGCCGCATCACGCCTGGCTGCTGCTGCTCCTCGCGCGCGTACGGGTCGGGCGCGGACGGCTGGGCGCCGCGGGCGACACGCTTCGGGAGGCCCGCGACGCGCTCGAGGAGCTCGCGGACGGCGCCGTCCTCGGCCTGCTCGCCGCCGAGGTCGAGGCCGAGCTCGAACGGGCCCGCCGCGAGGCGAACGGTGGCCGGCTCGTCGAGCGGCCGAGCGAGGCCGAGCTCGCCGTGCTGCGCCTCCTGACAACGGATCTCTCGATGCGTGAGATCGGCGGCGAGCTGTTCCTCTCGCCGAACACCGTCCGGACGCACACGCGTGCTCTCTACCGCAAGCTCTCGGTCAGCTCGCGGGCGGACGCCGTCGCGCGGGCCGAGGCGCTCGACCTCCTGGACGGAGTCGAATCATCCGGGTGATTGTCGGCGCCAGGTCGGCGAGGCGGGCCAAAGGGTGCAACGGTCTCGTCATGGCCAGTCGGGAGTACCGGCTCGTCGTCGAAGGAGAGCTGAGCGACCGCGTGCAATCCGCGTTCGAGGGCATGTCCCTCACCCGGGAGCAGGGGAACACCGTGCTCTGCGGGCCGGTGCGCGACCAGGCGGAGCTGCAGGGGCTCCTGCGCCGCGTGTCCGACCTCGGGCTGACGCTGCTCAGCGCCATCGCACTCGACGAGCCGTCGACCTCCTGACGGGCCTCGAGGGGCGCGGATGCCGATCGTGGTGCCGAACGACGGGATCCCGGCCCACGCGCGGCGTCTCGCGAGCGAGCCGGTCCGGCGCGCCGACCTCGCGCTCGCGTTCTCCGAGAGCGGCGCATCGTCGGTCGAGGTGCTCGTCGAGGGCAAGACGTTCTACCCGCCGATGCTCGCCGACGTCGCTTCCGCCACGTCCTCGGTCCACATCAACCAGTTCGGCTTCCGCCCCGGGGTCGTCGGCGACGCGTTCGCCGAGGCGCTCGTCGCGAAGGCAGCGGAGGGCGTCCCTGTGCGTCTCGTCGTCGACCGCCAGGGCTCGGATCCCGAGGGCGGCTCGCAGGCGTTCTACGAGCGCCTCACCGGCGCCGGCGTCGAGGTCTGCGTGGTGCGGGCGACGAAGGCACGGTCGGCGGTCGGGCCGCTCGGAGGCGGCGGCGCGGCGGCGTGGAACCTCCGCGGACTGGGTCACATCGACCATCGGAAGGTGGCGGTGATCGACGGGCGGATCGGCTGGGTCGGCGGCGCAGGGATCGAGGACCACTTCGAGGACGGTCGCTTCCACGACCTCTTCGTGCGCGTCGAGGGGCCGGTGGTCGCGCAGCTCCAACTCGTCTTCGTCGCGGGGTTCCGCTGGCTCGGCGGGCCGATCGCCGCCGCGGACGTCGACGTCCTCTTCCCCGAGCTCGAGGGCGGCGCGGACCCCGTGCCCGCGGTCGTCCTCCACAACGCGCCGGGAAGCTATCGGCCGATCACCGACGCGATCGCGAGGGTGCTCGACGAGGCAACCACGACGCTCGACGTCGTCAACCCCTACGTCACCGACCGGCGGATGATCCGACGGATCGAGCAGGCAGCGCGGCGGGGCGTCCGCGTCCGGCTGTTCGTCCCCGCGAACGCGAACAACTGGGCGTGCGCCGCCGCGCAGCAGTTCCACCACGCGACGCTGCTCGACGCGGGCGTCCGCATCCTCGAGTACCCCACGATGCTCCACGCGAAGGCCTTCGTCCGCGACGGCGAGGAGCTCCTCGCGGGGACGTGCAACCTGGAGGCGTGGAGCCTCAGGCGCTTCTTCGAGATCGACCTCGGGATCCGCTCGGCTCGGGTGGCGGCGCAATTCGACGAGAGGTTCGCCGCGCCCGCCGAGGACGTCTCGACACCCGGGCGTCCGCTGAGCGGTGGGAAGGAACGGGCGCGCGCGGCCGCGTTCGCGCTCGTCTCGCCGCTCCTCTGATCCCGTCCGTCAATGCGCGAGCAGCAGCTTCAGTCCCACGAGCACGAGACCGAACGCCAGGTTGACGGCGACCGCGGCGACGGTCCCGATGAAGCCCAGACGCTCGGCGCGCGCGAACCTGACTCCCTGGGCGCCGAGCACGGCCAGGCCGAGACCGAACGCGGCCCAGATCGCGACACCCGCCGAGATCAGCCCGACGGCCCCGAGACAGAGCGGCGCGACCGGCGGCAGCGCAGCCTGGACGATCGAGGCCTGCCGTCCGGCGATGTGCCGCAGGTCGGCGAGCGAGAGGCGCTCGCCGTCCGAGACGCTCTGCCCCACGCCGTGGGCGTAGACGTGCGCGAGCCAGAGGAGGATCGTCGTGACCACGACGAACACCGCGATCATCCCCGGCTCGTCGGGATACGTCTTCGCGCCCAGGACGACCATCGCGAGCACGACGAGCGTGCCGTAGACGAGACCTGCGAGGCGGTGGCCCGCCGCTTCCCGCTCCCGGCGCACGGCGTCTGCACGCAGCGGCTCGTCCATCGGCCACCGATCATGCCGGTCCCGGGCCGACCTAGTATCCGACGGAACCGAGCAGGAGGGAGGAACGCGTGAGCGATGTGCTGGCGCTGACGTTCGGCGAGTCGATCCTCGTCGTGATCGTGCTCGCCGTCTACGCGGCGGTGATCTGGATGATCCTCGACATCCTCAGGCGGCCCGACCTCTCGGGTGTGGAGAAGGTGCTCTGGAGCATCTTCGGGCTCGTGTTCTCGATCGCGACGCTGATCGTCTACGTGGTGTGGGTGCGCAAGAAGGACTACTCGAGATGACGACGACCGTCGTGACGCCGGAGGCGACGGGCCGGCACGTCGTCGCGTGGCACGGGCTGACGACGGACGAGGCGTGCAAGGGGCTCGGCGTCGATCCGCGGCAGGGCCTCGCTCCGGCCGAGGTCGAGCGGCGGCGGGCCGAGGTGGGACCGAACAGGCTTGCCGAGGCGGCGAAGGAGCCCGCGTGGCACGCGTTCCTGCGCCAGTACCGCGACCTCATGCAGCTCGTCCTCGTGGGTGCCGCGCTCGTCAGCATCGTCGCGCTGCAGGAGTTCAGCACGGGCATCGTGATCCTCGGGCTCACGGTGCTCAACGCGATCCTCGGCCTGAACCAGGAGGGAAAGGCCGCCGAGAGCGTCGCCGCGCTGCAGAAGATGCTCGTGATCAGGGCACACGTCCGTCGCAGCGGCGCGCTCGAGGACGTCCCCGCCGAGGAGCTCGTGCCGGGCGACGTCGTCACCTTCGAGGCGGGCGACAAGATCCCGGCGGACGGGCGCCTGCTCGTGGCGGCGACGCTCGAGATCGAGGAGGCGGCTCTGACCGGGGAGAGCGTCCCGGTACTGAAGGCCGTCGACCCCGTGCCGGGCGACGACGTGCCGCTCGGCGACCGCCTCGACATGGCCTACATGAACTCGACGGTGACGCGCGGCCGGGGAGAGATGGTCGTGACCGCGACGGGTATGTCGACCGAGGTCGGCCAGATCTCGCGGATGCTCAGCCGCGTCGAGCAGGAGAAGACGCCACTGACAAGGCAGCTCGACCAGCTGACCGTCGTGATCACGACGATGGCGGCGATCGCGCTGGCGCTCGTCGTCGTCCTCGGGCTGATCCGTGGCGAGAGCTTCGACGATCTGTTCCTGATCGGGATCAGCCTGGCGATCGCCGCGATCCCGACGGGGCTCCCGGCGGTCGTGACCACCGTGCTCTCGCTCGGCACGCAGGCGCTTGCGGCGAAGGGCGCGATCGTGAAGCGGCTGCGCTCGGTCGAGACGCTCGGCTCCACCTCTGCGATCTGCTCGGACAAGACCGGCACGCTGACGCTCAACCAGATGACCGCGCGTCAGCTCGTGGTCGCGGGAAGGCGCTACAACGTCGAGGGCGAGGGCTACTCGACGACCGGCAAGATCCTGCGCGTCGCGGGCGAGACCGACGTCCCGCTCGAGCCCTACCTGCTGCCGATGGCGCTGGCGAACGACGCCGCGGTCCGCGACGGCGAGATCGTGGGGGACCCGACGGAGGCCGCGCTCGTCGTCCTCGCGGCGAAAGGCGGGCTCGACGTCGACGAGACGAGGCGCGCGTTCCCGCGGGTCGGCGAGGTGCCGTTCGACTCCGACTACAAGCTGATGGCGACCTTCCACGAGATGGAGGAGGACGGCCGCAAGGTCGTCCGCTGCTTCGTGAAGGGAGCCCCCGACGTCCTGCTCGCGCGCTCGGCCCACGTCCGGGACGCCGACGGCTCGCTGCTTCCCGCCGAGGAGGTCCGCGACCGCGTGCTGGCGGAGAACGACCGCCTTGCCGGCGAGGGCCTGCGCGTGCTGGCCGTCGCCGCGCGGGACCTGGACCCCGCAGCGTTCCGTCCCGGGGAGGTGCTGCTCGGCGAGGTGCAGGACCTGTCGCTGCTCGCGCTCGTCGGCATCGTCGACCCGCCGCGCAAGGAGGCGAAGGACGCGATCGCCCGCTGCAAGGAGGCGGGTATCCGCGCGCGCATGATCACCGGCGACCATGCCACGACCGCCGCCGCGATCGCCGCCCAGCTCGGGATCGAGGGCCGGGCGCTGACGGGCACGGAGTTCGCCGCGCTCACCGACGAGGAGCTCGAGGCGCAGGTCGAGGAGATCGGAGTCGTCGCCCGCGTCGCGCCGGAGGACAAGGTGCGCCTCGTCGACATCCTGAAGCGCAAGGGCAACGTCGTCTCCATGACCGGCGACGGCGTCAACGACGCCCCGGCCCTGAAGCGCGCGGACATCGGCGTCGCGATGGGCATCACCGGCACCGAGGTGACGAAGGAAGCCGCCGACATGATCCTCACCGACGACAACTTCGCGACGATCGTCGAGGCGGTCGAGGGCGGCCGCGGGATCTACGACAACCTCATGAAGTACGTGCGCGTCCAGCTGATCATGCTGGGCGGCTTCATCCTCACCTTCGTCGGCGCAGGGATCTTCGACGTCGCGAACGGCAGCCCGTTGACGCCGCTGCAGATCCTCTGGATCAACTTCGCCGTCGACGTGCTCCTGGCGATCGGTCTCGGGTTCGACGCACCCGCTCCCGGCCTGATGCAGCGCGCACCTCGTGACGCGAGCGCGCCCATCGTCGACCGCCAGCTCGGGACCCGGCTCGTGGTCGCGAGCGTGCTCATGGCGGTGCTCGCGCTCGTCGTCGTCGCATGGGGCGAGGACCACTACGACCTCGCGGTCGCTACGACCATGGGGTTGACGACGCTCTCGCTGATGCACATCGTCGCCGCCCTCGAGACGCGCGAGCCGACGGAGAGCATCTTCACCCGGTACACGATCGCGAACCGGCGATTCGTCCAGCTGATCGCCGCCGCACTGGTGTTGACGTTCCTCGTCACGGAGCTCCGGCCGCTCCAGCGGATCTTCGACACCGTCTCCCTGACGAGCTCGCAGTGGGGCATCTGCCTGCTCGGCCCGATCGTCTTCCTCGCGCTCGCCGAGCTCGGCAAGTTCCTCGGCCGGCGCGAGGCGCGTCCCGGCGAGCTCGCTCCGGCCGGGTCGTAGCCCAATCGGCGGTTCCCGTTCACATGGGTGAAGCCGCGCGCCGTGGTGCGCGCGGCTTCCGCGACCGGCGTAGAGTCGGCCCGGCAGACGAGGGATCACGACCGGAGGAGGCGCAGTGCTCGCAGTCAGCTACCCGTTCCTCGACCTGATGTGGACGATGCTCGTGTTCTTCCTCTGGATCATGTGGATCTGGCTGCTCTTCACCGTCTTCGCCGACATCTTCCGGAGGCACGACCTCTCTGGTTGGGGGAAGGCGGGGTGGCTGATCTTCGCGATCCTCCTGCCCTTCCTCGGCGTGTTCATCTACCTGATCACCCAGAACGTGGGGATGACCGAGCGGAACCTCGAGCGCTCCCGCGCGCAGCGCGACCAGTTCGACGACTACGTCCGCACGACCGCTGGCGGTGGGGGCGGCGCGGCGGCGGAGATCGACAAGGCGAAGCAGCTCCTCGACTCCGGCGCGATCACGCAGGCCGAGTTCGAAGCGCTCAAGCAGAAGGCGCTCGCCTGAGGCGATCGTGGGAGCGGTCGAGACGACGGCGCTGACGGGCCTCGAGCCGCGCTCGTTCTGGGCGCATTTCGAGGCGTTGACGAGGATTCCGCGCCCCTCGAGGCAGGAGGAGCCGGTGATCGAGCACGTGCGCGCCTGGGCGGCCGAGCACGGCTTCGAGCTCCATCAGGACGCCGGGCGCAACCTCGTGCTCCGCGTGCCGGCGACGTCGGGTCGCGAGAGCGCGCCGACCGTCTCGCTGCAGGGCCATCTCGACATGGTCTGCGAGCGCGATCCCTCGAGCCCGAACGACCCGGCCGAGGGACGCATCGTCCTCGTGCGCGACGGCGACTGGCTGAAGGCGGACGGGACGACCCTCGGCGCCGACGACGGGGTCGCGATCGCTGCGATGATGGCGCTCGCCGAGGACGAGTCGTTGCCGCACGGTCCGCTCGAGCTGCTCATGACCGTCGCCGAGGAGGTCGGCCTCGAAGGCGCCAACGCGTTCGACGGGTCGCTCGTCGAGGGCCGGATCCTCGTCAACCTCGACAGCGAGGAGGACGGGAAGCTGACGGTCGGGTGCGCCGGCAGCACCGACACCTGGATCCGCATCGAGGCTCCCCGGGAGGCGCCGGGCGCCGGCGCCGCCACGCTCGCGGTGACGGTGAGCGGCGGCCTCGGCGGCCACTCCGGGATGAACATCGAGTACGGCCGGTCGAACGCCGTCAAGGTGCTCGGCCGCGCGCTGCGCGAGGCGCACGCGACGGTGCCGTTCCGGCTCGTCTCGCTCGACGGCGGGAAGAGCCGCAACGCGATCCCCCGCGACGCGACGGCAGTCGTATCGGTGGGAGCCGATCGCGAGGCGGAGCTGCGCGCGGCGATCGAGACGGCTGCGGCGACGATCCGCGACGCGTTCTCGAAGACGGACGCCGGCGTCGACGTGACCGTCGACTCGGCCGAGACAGCCGCCGAGCCGTGGACGGAGGCCGCCACGACGACGCTGCTCGATGCCGTGGCGCTCGTGCCCACCGGCCCGCTCGCGCTGAGCCCGGACTTCGACGACCTCGTCGAGACGTCCACGTCGCTCGGGGAGGCGATCACCGAGAGCGACCGGCTGACGCTGCACAGCCTCTCGCGCTCGTCGAACGACGCCGCGCTGCCCGAGGTGATCGGTGCGCTCGACGCCGCGGCCCGCCTCGCGGGCGGCGAGCTCGAGGTGAAGTACAACTACGGCGGCTGGCGCCCGAACCTCCAGTCGCCGGCGCTCGCGACGCTCCGGGCGTCGTACGAGCGTCTCTTCGGTGAGGAGCCGATCGTGACGGCCGTGCATGCCGGGCTCGAGACCGCGGTGATCGGCGACAAGGTGCCCGGCCTCGACATGATCTCGTTCGGGCCGCAGATCGAGGCACCCCATTCGCCCGACGAGCGTGTCAGTATTCCGACCGTGGAGCGGTTCTGGCGCCTGCTCGTCGCGTTCGTGGACGAGCTCTCCAAGCCCGTCAAGGAGGCGTGAGGATGCGCGGACCGTGGCTCTGGGTCGTCGTGATCGTCGCGGGCGTCGTCGCCGTGCTCGGGGTGACGGCGATCGTCGGGCGCGACGACAGCAAGAACCAGACCGTCTCGGCGGGCGAGTGGGCCGACAGTGTCTGCGGGTCGGTCGCGGTCTGGCGCGGCGAGATCGAGTCGATCGTCGACGAGATCCGCCAGCCGAGCGCAACCGGCGCGACGGGCACGACGGAGCCTCAGTCCGAGACGCCGCAGAGCCGCACGGGATTCGTTCGCACAGGCCTCGAGCGGACGGTGCGCGCCACGCACACGATGATCACCGGGGTCGAGAACGCCGGCGTTCCCGACACGCCGCAGGGAGAGCAGTCCGCGAACGCGATCTCCGGCTGGGCCGACGCGACGCGCAATGACCTCGAGGACGCGCAGGACTCGCTCGACGAGGAAGCAGACACCCTCGCGGACGCGATCGCACAGCTCACCGACGCGGCGCGGGCGATCACCGGTGCGGTCACGAGCGGCGTGAAGGCCGTCGCGGACGTCGGCCGAACCGATCCCGAGCTCGCGGCGGCGCTGCGCGACTCGAGCACCTGCCAAGAGCTGCGAGAGGAGACGACGTCGTGAGCACCCAGGACTGGATCCTCGTCGCCGTCGAGGGCCTGGTCGTCATCGGGTTCATCGCCCTCGGCGTCCGCTCGGGCGGCGTCGGGCTCGGGCTCTGGGGCGGCGTCGGCACGCTCGTCCTGGTCTTCGTCTTCGGGCTGGACCCCGGCGAGCCTCCGATCAGCGCGATCCTCATCATCATCGCCGTCGTCTCGGCCGCAGCTGCGATGCAGGCAGCGGGCGGCGTCGACTACATGGTCATGGTCGCGAGCAAGGCGCTGCGTGCGAGGCCGAAGGCGCTCAATTTCGTCGCGCCGTACGTCTCGTACCTCCTCACGATCCTGACCGGCACGAGCAACACCTTCTTTTCGATCATCCCGGTGATCAACGAGGTCGCGTACGCGAACAAGATCCGGCCCGAGCGCGCGCTCGCCGGGTCGACGGTGGCGAACGCGCTCGGCATCACCTCCAGCCCGGTCGCTGCGGCGATGGCGACGATGCTGCCGCTCGTGGAGGTCTACAACTACGACCTCGTCGACGTGCTGCTCATCACCGTGCCCGCGAGCCTCATCGGCATCTTCGCGATGTCGCTCGTGATGAGCCGCTACGGCACCGAGCTCGACGCCGACCCCGAGTACCAGCGTCGCCTGGCCTCGGGCGAGGCGCTGCCTCCGGCGCCGCCGGCCGATATCGTGCTCCAGCCGTTCGCCAAGCGCAGCGTCGCGATCTTCCTCGCGGGCGTCGTGGCGATCTGCGTGTTCGGTTTCGTCGAGGGGATCCGCCCGACGGTCGCCGCCGAGGGCGGCGGCGTGGAGCCGATGTCGGTGACGCCGCTGATCCAGATGATCATGCTCACCGTTGCGGCGCTGATCCTCGTCTTCGCGCACGTGAAGGCCACCGACGTCCCGACGACGCAGATCTTCCGCTCCGGCATGATCGCGATGATCGCTCTCTTCGGCATCGCGTGGATGGCGGACACGTTCATCGCCAACAACGAGGACGCGATCGTCCAGGCGCTCGGCAGCCTCGCGGAGAACTGGCCGTTCATGATCGCCGTGGCGATCTTCCTCGTCGGCGGGCTGACGACGAGCCAGTCGGCCGCAACGCGCACGATGGTGCCGCTCGGGCTCGCGCTCGGCATCGGAGCCGGTTACATGATCGCGATGTGGACCGCCGTCGTCGGCGTGCTGTTCCTGCCGGCCAACGGAACGCAGATCGCGGCCGCGGAGGCCGACACGACCGGAACGACCAACCTCGGCAAGCGCGTCGTCGACCACTCGTTCCAGGTGCCGCTGCAGATCTGCTGGGTCGTGACGGCGCTTGCCGGGATCGTGATCGTGTGGCTCTTCTTCGGCGGTCACACGCCGGCGCCGCCGGTGCCCACGACAACGGGCCCGTGACGTGACCGTCCGCGGCGCCGCCCTGCTCGGCGTCGGGGCCATGGTCGGCGCCGGGATCTTCGCCCTCCTCGGCGAGGCGGGAGCGGTGGCCGGTGCGGCGACGTGGATCTCGTTCCTGATCGCGGGCATCGTGTCCCTGCTGATCGGCTACAACGTCGTGAAGCTCGGCGTGCGCTACCCGTCGTCCGGAGGGCTCTTCGAGTATCTCCTCCAGGGATTCGGGAACGGCCGGCTGCTCGGGATCGCCGCCTGGCTCGGCTACATGTCGGCCGTGCTGATCGTCTGCTCGATGTGCGCCGTCTCGTTCGGCGACTACGCGGTCTCTCTGCTCGTGAGCGACAGCGGCGCCGACTGGTGGGACAACGTCTTCACCTCGGCCGTCGTCGTCGCGATGGCCTTCGTCGTCGTCACGGGACCACAGCTCGTCGCGAGGGCGCAGTCGCTGATCGTCGTCATCATGGTCGGCATCCTCGGTGTGTTCGTCGCCGTGACGCTCCCGAGCATCGATCTCGACAAGCTCGGGTTCAGCGAATACCCACCCGTCTCGGACATCGTCGCGAGTGTCGCGTTGACCTTCTTCGCCTTCCTGGGATTCAGCGTCATCACGTTCGCTGCCGGAGACATGCGGAACCCGGAGAGGGACCTCCCCAAGGCGATGAACCGCGCGCTCGGGGTGACGACGCTCGTCTACGTCCTGGTCGCCGTCAGCGTGTTCGGGACGCTCACCGTGGCCGAGGTCGTCGCGTACGGGCCGACCGCGATCGCCGAGGCGGGGAGGCCGGCGCTCGGGGACGCGGGATTCACGATGATCGCGATCGCCGCCATGGTCGGCATGGCCGGCTCCGTCGTCGCGACGCTCTACGCCTCGGCCGGGCTGACGCGCATGCTGTCC
>NZ_DATMBZ010000007.1:0-10685 GCF_035558935.1 Gaiella sp.
CTCCGGGTGTCCCGTCGCTCTCGGGAGGCGACGCTGCACGGGGGTCAGTCCCTTGCGGGACAGAGGGCCGGGTCAGGGTCGGCTCAGGGTCATTCCGGATGGTGTCGCGGAGGGGGCGGCGCCATCCTGGAGACATGAGCGAAACAACCACACATATCCCCGAGATCCGCCGCCTGCAGCGCAGCCGGTCGGATCGCATGCTTGCCGGCGTCAGCGGGGGCCTGGCTCGCTACTTCGAGATCCATCCCGCTGTCTTCCGCGTCAGCTTCGTCGTCCTGACCCTCCTCGGCGGGGCCGGCATCCTCATCTACGCGGCCGCCGCGCTCGTGATGCCCGACGAGGGCAAGGAGGACTCGATCGCCACGGCGGCGCTCCGCAACCGGCAGGACCGGCCGTGGCCCCTGATCGGGCTCGGCCTGCTCGCGGTCGCGGGCGCGATCCTGCTCTCACGGGCGGTGTTCTGGCCCGGCGGTGACGCCTGGTGGCTCTTCCTGATCGCCGGCGGCCTGATCCTCTGGATCACGCGGCAGCCTGCCGCCACGGCGTCGGCCGACGCGAAGGAGCTCGCGGCCGAGGACTCGCGTCGCGTACGGCGCTTCTTCCGCCGGCTCGCGATCGCGTTCGCCGTGTTCCTCGCGATCCTCGTCGCGGCAGCCGCCGCCTTCGCAGCCGTCTTCGACGTCCACGTCGGACGAGGCATCGGCGATCGCGACTACGTCGTGACGAGCGCGCAGGAGCTCGACGACAGCTACCGGCTCGGGATCGGCACGCTCGACCTCGACCTGAGCCGGCTGCAGCTCCCCGTCGGAGAGACGCATCTCGAAACCCGCGTCGACGTCGGCGACCTGCACGTGATCGTTCCCCAGGGCGTCGCGCTCCGCGCGCACGGCGAAGCGCAGATCGGAGACGTCCGTGTCCTCGACGCACACGACGACGGCCGCAACGCCGACGTGGACGTGAGCGGGACCGGCGCCCGCGTGCTCGTCCTCGACGCGCACGTCGGCGTGGGATCGCTCCACGTCGAGCGCGCCGTACGATGAGGCCCGATGTCGCTGCGGGCATTCGCGCCGAGCTCGGACGAACGGGTGATCGCGGGGGTCTGCGCGGGCATCGCGCAGACCCTCGCGGTCGACGCCACGCTCGTCCGGCTCGTCTTCGCGCTGCTGGCGCTGGCCGGCGGAGCCGGGATCCTCCTGTACCTCGCTCTCTGGGCATGGGCGGAGGGGAAGCGCGTGTGGATCGCCGGCCTCGCCGCGTTCCTCGCGGGCTGCGCGCTGCTCGGCGCGCTGGGCTTCTCGGGTCGCTCGGTGACCGGCATCGCGCTGATCGCCGCCGGCCTCGCGCTCGCGTGGCGCCAGGGCGGCAGCTTCCACCCGGAGGCTCCGCTCTCGTACGGCGGCATCGCCCTGGCCGCGCTGGGAGCGGTGGTGCTGCTCTCGGACGGGGGCACCTCGACCGCGCTGCTCGCGCCCGGCGCCGTGGCCGGTGCGCTGCTCCTGATCGGCGGGCCCTGGGTCTGGCGACTCGCAATGGAGCGTGACGTCGAGCGCACGGCGCGGATCCGCAGCGAGGAGCGGTCGGACGTGGCTGCGCGCGTGCACGACTCGGTGCTGCAGACGCTGGCGCTGATCCAGCGGGACGCGGAGAATCCGCGGCGCGTCGCGTCGCTCGCCCGCAGGCAGGAACGGGAGCTCCGCGGCTGGCTCTACGGCGACCAGCCGCTCGGCGACGAGACCGCCTCGCTGGTCGCGGCGCTCGAGGCGGCGGCGGGCGACGTCGAGGAGCTCCACGGCGTGCGGATCGAGCTCGCGAGCGCCGGCGACTGCCCGGTCGACGCGTCGGTGCAGGCGCTCGTTCTCGCGGCGCGCGAGGCGATGACGAACGCGGCCAAGTTCGCGGGCGTCGAGGAGATCGACGTGTACCTCGAGGTGACGGATGACGCGGTGAGCGTGTTCGTGCGCGATCGAGGCGCTGGGTTCGACCGCGCGGCGGTGCCCACCGACCGCAAGGGATTGGCCCAGTCGATCGAGGGGCGGATGGAGCGCGCCGGCGGTCGCGCGACGATCGTTTCCGGCGTCGGCGGCGGGACCGAGGTCGAGCTCCACCTACCGAGGGAGTCGTCGTGAAGCGCCGCGTCGTGCTCGTGGACGATCACGACCTGTTCCTTTCGGGTGTCCGGGCCGAGCTCGGCGACGCGGTCGACGTGGTCGGGCAGGCCGGCAGCGTCGCCGAGGCTGTGCCGCTGATCGTCGAGCTCGACCCGGAGGTCGTCCTCCTCGACGTGCACCTGCCCGACGGGAGCGGCGACGCGATCATCAACGCCGTCGCGCCGGAGCGGCCGGGCGTGAAGTTCCTGGCGCTGTCGGTCTCGGACGCGGCCGAGGACGTGATCGCCGTGATCCGCGCGGGCGCGCGCGGCTACGTGACGAAGACGATCTCCGGCCCGGAGCTGGCCGCCGCGATCGAGCGGGTCGCGACGGGCGACGCCGTCTTCTCGCCACGGCTCGCGGGCTTCGTGCTCGACGCGTTCCGTGCAGGCGAGCAGGTCGGCGGCGACGCCGAGCTCGACGAGCTCACGCCGCGCGAGCGGGAGGTGCTGCAGCTGATCGCGCGCGGCTACATGTACAAGGAGATCGCCGCGCGCCTGCACCTCTCGGTGAAGACGGTGGAGAGCCACGTGTCGAACGTCCTGCGCAAGCTCCAGCTGTCGACGCGGCACGAGCTCGCGCGGTGGGCGACGCAGCATCGGCTCGTGTAGGGCGCACCAAGAGGGGCCGAAGCCACGCCCCAGCACCCGCAAGACCGGCGAGGCTGAAGCCACGCCCGGGCCGCCGGAGTAGGGCTGCCCGTACCCCAGGAGGTCGGCTCGCCACCCGGTGAAGCCCTTCGGGCTGCAGCAACCCTCGACAGAGAAGCGACTCGAGGGAGGCAATGGCGTGGAGACGACGGCACTCGACGGCGGACTGTTCGGTGGAGAGCGGCGGAGGTGGTGGACGCTCGGGGCGGTGTCGCTCGGGCTGTTCATGATCATGCTCGACAACACGGTCGTGAACGTCGCGCTGCCGTCGATCCAGCAGTCGCTCGGGCTCTCGCTGTCCGAGCTCGAGTGGGTCGTGGCCGGCTACGCGTTGACGTTCGCGGCGCTGATGCTCACGGGCGGCAAGCTCGCCGACCTGCTCGGCAGGCGACGCGTGTTCGTCGCGGGCCTCGTCGTCTTCACGTTGGCCTCGCTCGCGTGCGGCCTCGCGGGAAGCGCAGAAGTGCTGATCGGCGCGCGGGTCGTCCAGGGAATCGGGGCGGCGATGATGAACCCGGCGACGCTGTCGATCATCACGGCGACGTTCCCGCCGCGGCAGCGCGGAACCGCGATCGGCATCTGGGCCGGCGTCTCGGCGCTCGCGCTCGCGATCGGGCCGCTCGTCGGCGGGCTGCTTTCCGAGCACGTCGACTGGAGCTGGATCTTCTTCGTGAACGTGCCCGTGGGGATCGTCGCGATCGCCGCCGCGTACGCGTTCATCGACGAGTCGCGGGACACCTCGCGCGACCAGCGCCCCGACGTGCCTGGGCTCGTGACGTCCGGCGTCGGGCTGTTCGCGCTCACGTACGCGCTGATCGAGGCGAACTCCCACGGCTGGGGCTCGACGCGGATCCTCGGCGCATTCGCGCTGGCGGCCGTGTCGCTCGCGGCGTTCGTGCTCCTCGAGCTGCGACAGCGCCGGCCGATGCTCGACCTGACGCTCTTCCGCAATGCGACATTCTCGGGCGCGAACGTCGCGATGCTCCTCGTCGCGCTCGCCATGTTCGGCGTCTTCTTCTACGTGTCGCTCTACGTCCAGCAGATCCTCGGTTACTCGCCGGTGGAGGCGGGCGCCAGCTTCCTGCCCGCGACGATCCTGATCGCGGTGCTCGCGCCGTTCGTCGGCCGTGTCGTCGACCGCGTCGGCTCGCGCTGGCTGACCTCGAGCGGGATGGTGCTGCTGGCTCTCTCGCTCGTGCTCTTCGCGCGGCTCGGGACCGGGTCGAGCTACTGGGAGATCCTCCCCGGCCTCGTCGTGATGGGCGTCGGCATGGCGCTGACGATGACGCCGACGACGGCCGCGGCGATGGGCTCCGTGCCACGCGACCAGGCGGGCGTCGGCTCAGCGGTGCTGAACAGCATGCGTCAGGTCGGCGGCTCGCTCGGGATCGCGATCACCGGCGCGATCGTCGCTCACGTCACCTCGACCTCGCTCGCAGCGGGCGATACGCAGCCTGTCGCGTTCGTCCACGGCTTCCAGCGTGGGCTCGAGGTCGCGGCCGCGATCGCCCTGGCGGGCGCCGTCGTGGCGGTCGTCTCGATGCGCGGGCACCGGGAGCAGCTGCGGGCGCCAAGCGACGAGCCGGCGTTCCAGGAGGCGGCCTGACGGGCGCTCTTGCCCGCTAGGCCCGCTGGACGGAGACCGCGGTGCCGTACGCGGCGACCTCGGTCATGTTCGAGCCGAGCTCGTTGCAGTCGAAGCGCATCGCGATGACCGCGTTGGCGCCGGTCTCGCGGGCCGCGTCGCGCAGCCGGTCGACCGCCTGCAGGCGGCTGTCGGCGAGCATCTTCGTGTAGCCCTTCACCTCGCCACCGATGAGGCCCTTGAGGCTCGCACCGATGTCCGAGCCGATGTTCCGGCTCCGCACCGTGAGGCCGAACACCTCGCCGTACACCTCGGCGACGCGGTAGCCGGGCAGGTCGTTCATCGTGGTGACCATGACGTCGGACATGCGATCTCCTTCTCGCGTGAGCTCGTGTGTCACGACGCTATCGCGCGGCCGGCCGATGGGTCGCAAGTCCGGGATGCCGAAGGAGAGGACGGCATCCCGGACTGCTACCTGCACGGGGGCTCGGCGCAGGCAGCCGCGCCCCCGCACACGTGCGCTACGAGGCAGCGAGCGCGGCCACGTAGCTCGGCGCCCAGGGGGTGCCGAACCCGGTCGTCATGTCCCAGCCGGCCAGCGTCGGCCAGCCGGGGATGGAGCCCACGGTGACGGGGTTGCCGTCGCCGTTGTACGAAAACATCGTGTTCGAGTCGAGGTTCCCGCTGATCACGCCGGCGGCGCCCTGGTGCACCGGGACGACGTCGGTGAATGCCCCGCTGCCGAGCGAGTAGAGCCGCTGACCGACGTTGCCGAGCGGCGACTTCGCCTGTGACTCGCGACGCTCGTTCGCGAGCGCGCTGAGCGCGGCGACCTGCGGGGTTGCGGCACTCGTGCCGCCGACGAGATAGAAGCCCTGCTGGTCGGCGGGAAGGAACGACTGCAGGTCGACGAGCACGGCGCCGTTGACGGCCGCGTTCCAGCTCACGTCCGGAAGCCCGCGGTGGTCGCCGCCGATCACCGACTGGACGGCGCTCTGCCAGCTGGGCAGCGGATAGATCACGCTCGGCCCGCCTCCGGTGGCGGCCGGGAGCCAGGATTCGTTCCAGACGACGTTCGTCGTGCTCGAGCTGCCGGGCGCATTGGCCGCGTTGAAGTACGGGTGGTTGAAGCTCCCGTCGGCGTTGAATGCCACATCGCTCTGCGGGCTCCACGTCCAGCCGAACTGCAGCTGTGTCCCCCCGACCGACGTCACGTACGGACTCGAGCTCGGCCACTCCGAGGTCGGGAACGGGAAGAGACGCGTGTCCTTCTGCTGCTTCGACTGGTTCGCCGTGCCGAAGTCGCCGGACGCGCCGAAGAACGAGTCGCCCTTCGCAATGCCCTTCTGAAAGACCTGGTCGAAGCGGGCGGTCTGCGTCGCGGCCGCGCCGCCGAAGGTCTGCTCGGCCGCGGCGAGGCTCATCGAGAAGACGGTGCCCGCCGGGTAGGCGTCGATCGCCTGGCCGATCGCCTTGAAGATGTTCGGGAAGCCCTGGACGCCGAGTGTCTCCGCCGGCGGGACGGCGAGCAGGACGATGTGCGCCTTCGGCGCGATCGCGTACGCCCACTGGACGTCGAGCGCCGCCTCGACCGCCCAGCCGGCGGCCGAGCCCGGCCCCGACTGGCCGTTTGCGTTCGGGTTCCCGTTCTCGAGCTGCGGATTGCCGAGCGGGAAGACCTGCTCGAAGCTCGGGTCCGGCAGGGTCGGAAAGAAGGTGTCGTGGAAGGTCTGGAGCTCGTCGGCCGCGCGCGGGTCGCCGTAGGAGTCGACGAGGACGATCGTCTGTCCCTCCCCCCTCTCCGGGAGCTGGTCGACGCCGTAGGCCTGACGGATGTCGCTCGGCGTGTAGCAGTGGAGGTTCCCGCCTGCTGCCGTGCACCCGGACCAGCCGGGGCCCTGGCTGAGCCATTCCGAGCGGAGCTGCACCGGGCCGCCCGGCGCCTCGATCGTGTTCGAGCCCAGCTGGGCGGTCGGCGCGGCGACGGCGGGCCCCGCGCTCGCGGCGACGAGCGCGAGCGCTGCAGCCGTGACGGCGGCGAGCGCAGCGATTGGTCTTGACATGTCCCTCCTTCGGCAACGTGGTTCGCCCCGGTCTGCTTCGGCCGGGACGGGAATCTGCGTCCGACGCTACGGAGAGGCGTCCCGTGCGGCCATCGTCCGTTCGGCCGACGGACCGGCCGATGTTCGCGGCGGGCCTTCCGTCGTGCAGACTGGCGGCGTGGCCACGATGAAGGACCTCGACGAGCTCGCGCTCGCGATGCCCCAGGCGGAGAAACAGGTCTCCGACGACGGGCGGCCGACCTATTCCGTTCACGGCAAGTTCTTCTGCTTCCACCGCACCCGTCGGCCGGACGCGGTCGATCCGGAGACCGGCGAGCGGCTGGACGACGTGCTCGTGTTCCGCGTGGCCGACCTCGGCGAGAAGGAGATCATGCTCGCCGATGACCGCGGCGTCTTCTTCACCACGCCGCACTGGAACGGCTACTCGGCAGTGCTGATGCGGATTCCGTCGCTCGGGCGGATCGACCGCGAGGAGCTGCGCGACCTCGTCGCGGAGGCCTGGCTGACGCGGGCGCAGAAGCGCGTGGCCAAGGCGTGGCTCGCCGAGGAGGGGATCGAGGAAGACGGGCGAGGCTGAGGCCACGTCCGTCTCTCGGGGCGGGTTCCATTTCCTTGTGACGCGTGGAACAATCCGCGGAAGATCGCGGCCGCCTCGGTCGTCCAGAGGATGAGCCGCGTTCGGCGGCGAACCCACGAAGGGAGGCACCTATGGGGACGAGCATGACGGCGATGCTCGTCGACGCGCCCGAGCTGGGGGGAGACCCGGGCGTCACGGCAACCATCGGACGGGACGAGATCGAGGAGGCGCTCGCAGCGGACGAGCCGCTCGACCTCATCCTCGACGTGGCGCGGCCCGCGAACGGTGGCATCGAGACGACCGACGTCAGCGTCCAGTGGCAGCGTGGCGACCTCGAGTCGCTGCTCGATCGGATGGAATCGGACGCGGTCCTGCTGTCGTTCGACAGGGCGAAGCTCGAGCGCGCGCTCGACGACCCCGACTTCGAAGGGCACGGCATCCGCGAGGCGATCCTGCTCACCGTCGCCGCCGCCTCGGCGTCGGCAGCGGTGGCGGTCTCGACGGCTTCGGGCCAGCTCATGGAGGAGGGCGCGGGCGGCGGTGCTGCGGTTGCCGCCGTCGTCGCTCCGGGCCACGGCGAGGCGGGCACCGCGAGCATGCTCGCCGCACCGACGCACGACGAGGCGACGCTCGCGGCACGCGGAGTCGACCCGGCGATCGCAACGGCGATCACGGCACACGACGAGGCGACGACAGGTCGCGACATCGCGGGGCCCGCGGTGCACGACGAGACGTCCGCGGTGGCACGCGGGATCGGCGTCTCGATCCCGGGGCCCGACGAGTCGACGCTCGCCGCACGCGGCATCGAGCAGCAGCCGACTCCGGCGGTCCACGACGAGGCGACTCTCGTGGAGCGCGGCGTGGGCACACCCGCACCGGTCGACTCCGGCACGAGCTTCGAGCTGCCGTCGGTCGATCCGGGCACCGCGGCGGCGATCGGCGGCCTCGCAGGCGCGGGGCTGATCATCGCGGCGGCGGGGTTTGCCGTGCGGCGGAACCGGCCAGGGACCGCGTAACAGCACCACCAGGGGGAGGGACGGAGGGCGGCTCTGCCGAGCCGCCCTCCCTACTCTCGGTCAGTCGTCGCCGAGGAAGAGGCGATCGAGCTCGTCTCGTTCCGGCGCGTCGCGCGCGGGTGGTTCGGAGGCCGACGCCGAGAGGATCATCGGCGAGCGCTTCTCGAGTGGCCGTGGTGGACCGCCACGGCGGTAGTAGGCCATCGCACTCTCCCCGGTCGGCGTCGTCACCGGCCGCACGATGGCGCGCACGTTCGTGACGAAGAGGTCGCGCAGGGCGTCCCACACGCGCTGGTCGACGGGACCCGGGTCGAGCGTGCCGCCCTCGAGCCGCTGGTAGTAGCGCCGGAGGCGGGCGATGTCGTCCACCTCGAGCAGCTCGGCTAGATCTGACACCACCTCGTCGACCTTCCTGGCGCGGCGCTTTCGGAGGGCGAGGAGGCCGGGCTCGCCTCCAAGCCGCGCGTGCATCACCGCGACGTCGTCGTCGCGGGGCTCCGGCGCCGGCGCGACGCGGAGGAACGCGTCGATCAGGCGCGCAAGCTCGTCCGCCCCGTCGCCGGCAAGCGCCAGGGACGCGCCGATGTCCGGTTGCTCGCCGCGGACGTACGCGGCCGCGAACTCGTCGAAGAGGCGGTCGACGTCAGCCATCGCCGTCGATCATCTCCTCCAGGCGCCGTCGCGCGTGGAAGAGCCGCTGATGGACGTTGTTCGGCGTCGTGTCGAGCTCGGCGGCCGCCTGCGCGGGGCTCATCCCCTGGATGTACACGAGTGTGCAGGCGTCGCGTTCGACTGGGGGGAGCTGCTCGACGAGGTCGGCGATCCAGAGGCGGTCGACCAGCTCCAGCTCGAAGCCCAAGCCGCCGTCGCCGTGCTCCCAGCCCTCCGGCAGCGGGACGTCGGTGGCTCGGCCCTGGAAGTGCTCGGCGAGCGTCCAGCGGATCACGTTGTGCACGACCACCCGGTACGGAATGCCCGGATACCGCTTGCCCGCCTGGAACTCGCGGAAGAGGCGGAACTCGACGTCCTGGGCGACGTCCTCGCCGTCGCGGACGTCCGTGCGCGCGATGCACCGGCCCAGGATCACCGGGTGGTACTTCGCGAGGAGCCGGTCGATGTGGCCGTCCTCCAGGAGGTGGGCGTCGCGCGCGTCGTCATCGGTCATCGACGGAAGAGTCACCGCGGGATCGCCGCGATCTTACGCCGCCTCGAGCAGGGCGCCCGACTGCAGCGGCGGCGGCGGGAGCTGGCTGAATGCAGCGGCGCGGCTGAAGCCGCGCCGCGGGAGCAACGGCCGTAAGCACGACCGGGCTCACGGCTGACCTCTTTCCATGCAGAACGACACCGATCACCTCCAGACGTCCGTCCGCCTCGAGCATTCGGTGCTCGCCGTCGAGCAGGAGCACGAGCTCCACGCGCTGGTCGAGCTCGCCGTGCCCGGGCTGCCGGCAGAGGCCGGCCGGCCCCCGCTTCGCCTCTCGCTCGTGCTCGACCGCTCCGGGTCGATGGCCGGGCCGAAGCTTGCCGTCGCGCGGCGCTGCGCACGGTGGCTCGCCGAGCGCCTGCGGGCGGCCGACGAGCTCGCGCTCGTCGCGTTCGACGGGCGCGTGCGCCTGCTCGTTCCGCGCGCCCCGGTCGACGCGAACCGGATCCGCGCCGCGATCGCCTCGATCGGCCCGGGCGGGCAGACCAACCTCTCCGGCGGGTGGCTGCGAGGGCTCGGCGAGCTCATGGACGCACCCGCCGACGGGCCGCGCAAGATCCTCCTCCTCACCGACGGGCTGGCGAACGAGGGCATCACCGACCGTGCCGACCTCGTCGGCATGGCGCGCCGGGCGCGGCTCGAGGGCGTCTCGACCTCGACGATCGGCTTCGGCGAGGCGTTCGACGAGGATCTTCTCCGCGACATGGCGGACGCGGGCGGCGGCAACACGCACTTCGCCGCGACGCCCGACGACGCGCCGGGGATCTTCGCGCGCGAGCTCGAGGGCCTCACGCGGGTCGTGGCTCACAACGTGACGCTCGACGTGCGTCCCGGCCCTGCGGTCGGACTCCTCGGCGTTCTGAACGACTATCCGTCGCTCGCCGTCGAGGGCGGCGCTCAGATCGAGCTCGGCGACGCGTACGCAGGCGAGCGCCGGCGCGTCGTGCTCAAGCTCCGCATCCCCCACCTCGCCGCGCTCGGCCCGTGCGTCGTCGCGGAGCTCGTGCTGCGGTTCACGTCCGTGGGGGAGACGATCGAGCAGCGGACGACCACGATCCCGGTGGTCGCGAACGCGGTCTCCGCGGCCGAGGCGGCCGCCGTCCCCGCCGACACCGTGGTGCGTGAGGAGGTGCTCATCCTGCGGTCGGCCCGCGTCCGCGACGACGCGATCCGGCTCGCAGACGACGGCCGCTTCGAGGAGGCGCTCGATGCGGTCGATGCGACGGCGGCAGACCTCGTATGCAATGGGCTCGTCGCCGAGGCCGCGGAGTTGCGCATAGCGGGTCGTTCGCTGCGGCACTACGACGCGGTGTCGCGGAAGACCTTGAACCAGCGCGCCTGGGAGCTCAAGCGGGGCCGCAGACTGTAACTAGGCGACCGCTTGGATGCGCGGGGAGCGGAGCTCGTCGCGGCGGCCCGGTCGGCGTTCATCGGCGGCCGCCG
>NZ_DATMBZ010000008.1:0-25540 GCF_035558935.1 Gaiella sp.
CAGGACGGCGTCGAGGACGGCGTCGGAGATCTGGTCGGCGATCTTGTCGGGATGACCCTCCGTCACCGACTCCGACGTGAACTGGAACGTGCGCGCTGCCATGGGCGCGTCGAACCTTAGCCGGGATCTCCGGCGCCGCCAGCCGCGGCGGTCACTCGACCGTCGGGTCGCGGCGCATCAGCTGTCCGACCAGCTCCGAGAGCGCGACGCCGTCGAGGACGGCACAGACGCCTTCGGTGATCGGCATCTCGACGTCGAGCCGGTGCGCGAGGTCGCGCAACGTCGGTGCCGTGGTCAGCCCCTCGACGGCCATGCCGATCGAGCGCGCGGCCTCGTCCGGCGTCATTCCCTGCGCGACGAGCTCCCCGCAGCGGCGGTTGCGGCCGGACGGCGACCAGCACGTGACGATGAGATCGCCCATCCCGGCGAGGCCGGCGAATGTCTCTGGCCGGGCGCCGGCGACCTCGGCGAGCCGGCCCATCTCGGCGAGGCCGCGCGTGACCAGCGCCGCCTTCGCGTTGTCGCCGAGCCCGAGCCCGTCCGCCCCGCCTGCCGCGAGCGCGATCACGTTCTTCGCCGCGGCGCAGAGCTCCACGCCGACGAGGTCGTCGTTCACGTAGACGCGGAAGGCCGTCGAGTTGATCGCCAGCTGCAGCTGCACCGCGAGGGGCAGGCTGTCGCACGCGATCACAGCCGCGGCCGGAAGCCCTCGGGCGACCTCCTCGGCGATGTTGGGGCCGGAGAGGACCGCTGCGGGCCGATCCCGCACCAACGACGACAGCCGGTCGCCGGTCGTCGGGTCGAGCCCCTTCGTGAGGCTCAGGATCGGCGCGGTGCCCGGCAGTGCCGCGACGACCTCGCCGAACGAGGCGCTCGGAACCGCGACCACGACGAGGTTCGCAGTCCCGAGCGGCGCCTCCTCGACCGTCGCGGCGTCCACGCCCCGGAGCTCGATCGCCGTCAGGTAGCGCGGGTTGTGCCCCGTCTCGCGGATCGCCTCGACCTGCGCCGGGTCGCGGCACGCGAGCGTCACCGCGTGACCGTGGTCGCGGAGCAGCCGCGCGAAGGCGGTGCCCCACGAGCCACCGCCGACGACGACGATCTCCATCACTCCGACCGTTGGAAGTCGATCGAGACGGGAACGCCCTGGAGCTCGAACCGAGCGCGCAGCTCGTTCTCGACCCAGTAGCCGTAGTCGCGGGTGACGAGCCTCGGGTCGTTGACGTACACGCGTAGGCGCGGCGGCCGTGTTGCGGTCTGGGTCGCGTAGAGGAGCTTCAGCCTGCGCCCGCGCTCGCCCGAGGGCCCCGGGCGGGCCTCCTTGAGCTCGCCGAGCGCCTTGTTGAGCGCCGGGGTCGGGATGCGCGTCACGTGCTTCGCGAAGAGCGTCTCGGCGTGGTCGAGCAGCCTCTGCAGCCCGCGGCCCGTCTTCGCGGAGACGGCGACGGCAGGGGGCCGCTGGCGGAGGCGGCGGTTCAAGAGGCCGCGCGTCTCCTGGAGGTCGACCGTGGTGACGTCCCACTTCGAGAGGACGACGAGGGTCGAGCAGCCGGCCTTGCGGGCTATGTCGGCGACTGCGAGGTCCTGCTCGACGACCCCCTCCGAGGCATCGACGAGGACGAGGGCGACGTCGGCTCGCTCCGCGGCTTCGAGCGCCCGGAGCTCGGAGTAGTACTCGATGCCCTGCCGCTGGCGGCGCTTGCGCCGCAGGCCCGCAGTGTCGACCAGCAGGAAGGTCGCCTCGCCGCGGGTCAGCACCGTGTCGATCGTGTCGCGGGTCGTCCCCGGGACGTCGGAGACGATCACGCGCTCCTCGCCGAGCAGGGCGTTCAGGAGCGACGACTTCCCGACGTTCGGACGGCCGAGGATGGCCACGCGGATCGCCTCCTCGCCGACGATCGCCTCGTCCCGCCCGGGGAGCCTCGAGACGACGTCGTCGAGGAGGTCGCCGGTGCCGTGGCCGTGCAACGCCGAGAGTGGGAACGGATCGCCGAGGCCGAGCCGGTGGAACTCGACCGCATCGAGGTCGCGGCGCGGGTCGTCGATCTTGTTGGCGAGCACGATCACAGGCTTGTCCGCTGCACGGAGGATCGCCGCGAGCTCCTCGTCGCCCGGTGTGATCCCCGCACGCGCGTCGACGACGAAGAGGACGAGATCGGCCTCCGCGATCGCAGCGCGCGCCTGCTCCGCGATGTGACGCCCGAACGGGCCCCGGTCGGCCTCGTCGACGCCTCCCGTGTCGACGAGACGGAAGGTGACACCGTTCCAGTCCGCGAGCAGTTCCTTGCGGTCGCGCGTGACACCCGCCGTCTCGTGCACGACCGCCGCGCGGCTCTCGGTCAGCCGGTTGACGAGCGTCGACTTGCCGACGTTCGGGAAGCCGACGATCGCCACGGTGCCGGCGCTTCTGAGCTCGGGCTCGTCCACGGCTCCTAGCGGCGTTCCGCCCCGGGCGGGACACCGTCCGGCCGGCCGAGGCGATGTGCGTCGACGAGCCAGTCGAACAGGCGACGGATCTCGGCCTGCACGAGCGCCGAGGCCTCCTTGTAGCCCTTGCCGCCCTTCGGCAGGCCCTCGAAGGTCATCGGCTCGCCCCAGGCGATCGACACAGGGCGGAAGGTGCCGGGCTTCCACGTCTGCGTCCCGTGGATCGCGACCGGGACGATTGGCGCGTCCTCCTGCAGCGCGACCATGGCCGCGCCGGGCTGCACGAGGCCCGGAACGCCGGAGCGCTGACGCGTGCCCTCGACGAACAAGCCGAGCGCGTGCCCGTCGGCGACGATCCGCCGCATCGTCCTCACCGCTTCGCGGTCCGACTCGCCACGTCTCACCGGAAAGCAGCCGAACGTCCGGATGAACGCCCCGAACCCCGGCACTCTGTGCGCCTCGATCTTCGCCATGTAGTAGAGGACCCGCGGGCTCGAGGCGCCGAGCACGGCCGGGTCGAGCCAGTGGAAGTGGTTCGACGCGACCACGATGCCTCCGTCGAGCGGGACTCTGTCTTCTCCGTAGACCTTGAGTCGCGAGCCGAGCGTGGCCGCGAGCCCGATCGTCGGGCGCCCGAGCGCCCAGGTGACGTCCGGGAGGCTCATCCCACCCCTGCTCTCGCCTCGTCGACGAGCGTCGTGATTCGCTCGATCACCTCGGGCAGCGAAAGCTCGGTCGTGTCGACCGCGATCGCGTCGGGCGCACGGTGCGTGTTCGGGGCGTCGCGGGCGTCGCGGCGGCGGAGCTCCTCTGCGAGCTCGTCCATCCCGAGCCCGTCCCGCTCCGCGTGCCTGCGCCGGGCGCGGACGGCCGGGTCGGCGACGAGCCAGATCTTGACCTCCGCGTCGGGAACGACGACCACGCCGATGTCCCGGCCCTCGATCACCGAGTCGCCTTCGCGGCCGAGCGCGCGCTGCCGCTGCCGCATCACCGCGCGCACCTCAGGGTGACGCGCGACCACCGGGACGGCCGCGTCGATCTCCGGCTCGCGGATGCGCTGCGTGACGTCCGTGCCGGCAATCGTCACGGTGCCCCGCTCGCCGAACCCGACCGGGGTCGCATCTGCGAGCGCCTCGAGCGCGGGGCCGTCGTCGAGCGGCACGCCCTCGTGGAGCGCGAGCCACGTGAGCGCGCGGTACATCGCTCCGGTGTCGAGGTAGCGGAAGCCGAGGCGCTCCGCGAGCGCCTTCGCGACGGAGCTCTTTCCCGCTCCAGCCGGGCCGTCGATCGCCACGATCATCGCGGCGGAGGTTAGACGGTCGGCGCTCTAGTAACGGTCGGGCTGCTCGACGGCCGACGTGCGGCGGAGCTCTTCCAGCATCTCGAAGAAGCCCGGGAAGCTGACGTCCACGACGTCGGCGCCCTCGATCCGCACGCCGTCGCGCGACGCGAGGCCCGCGACGGCGGCGAGCATCGCGAGCCGGTGGTCGCCGCGACTCGCGATCCGTCCGCCCCGCGGCCGCGCGGGTACGCCGGTGACGGCGAAGCCGTCGTCCCTCCCCTGGGCCCGAACGCCGATCGCGCGCAGCGCGTCGACCGTCGCGTCGATGCGGTCGCTCTCCTTCGCCCTGAGCTCCTTCGCGCCTCGAAGGACGCTCGTGCCGCGCGCGCACGCCGCGGCGAGCGCGAAGAGCGGCAGCTCGTCGATCGCGCGCGGCACCTCGGCCGTCGTGACGGTCGTGGCGACGAGAGGCGCGGAATGGATCTCGAGGTCGCCGCCCGGTTCGTCGCCGATCGGCCGGCGGTTGTAGACGGTGACATTGGCACCCATCCGCTCGAGGATGTCGAGCAGACCGGTGCGGCGTGGGTTGAGGTTGACGCCGTGGACGTGGAGCTCCGATCCGGGGACGAGCGTCGCCGCGACGACGAAGGGCGCCGCCGAGGAGAAGTCGCCGGGGACCTCCGTCTCGCCGAGCGACAGCCGCTCGGCGCGGCGGACCGTGACGCTCGTCGGCCGGGTCGTGATCGGCGCCCCCGCGGCGGCGAGCATCCGCTCCGTGTGGTCCCGCGTCGGGGCCGGCTCGACCACCGTCGACTCCCCGTCGGCGTAGAGCCCGGCAAGCAGGACCGCCGACTTCACCTGGGCGCTCGCGACCGGCAGCGCGTAGTCGATCCCGTGGAGCGCGCCCCCCTCGATCCGCAGGGGGAGATGGCCGTCGGTCGTCTCGACCGTGGCCCCCATGCGCCGAAGCGGCTCCGCGATGCGCTCCATCGGCCTGCGTGAGAGCGACTCGTCGCCGGTCAGCTCGAAGGTGTTCCCGTCCTGGCCCGCGAGGAGCCCGGCGATCAGCCGGACGAGCGTGCCCGCGTTCGCGCAATCGATCGGCCGGCCGGGGACGGTGAGCCCGCGCAGGCCCTTGCCGAAGACGCGAAGGGTGTCCGCGCCGTGCTCGTAGACCTCGATCCCGAGCGCCCGGACGGCGGCGATGGTCGCCTCCGTGTCGGCGGAGCGGCCGAACCCGGTGATGCGCGTCTCACCGTCGCAGATCGCGCCGATCAGGACGGCGCGGTGCGAGATCGACTTGTCGCCCGGTACGGCGAGGTGGCCGATGAGCCGTGGAGTAGCCTCGACGACGAGCGCCGCGCCGGCGCTCACGGTGTCCTCCGGAGACGTGTCCGGAGCGGCCCTCTTGACGAAAACCGGTCTCTGAGGCCGCTCTTCGTCAAGTGCTGCCTCGACGGGCCGGGATCGCTCTCTCCATCCCGATTGTCAGCACAATTGTCACGCCAAGTCTTCCACAGCCCTGTGGATCACTCGTCGATCACCGGCGACGCGACGACGCCGTAGCCCTGCTGCTCGAGGAGCTCCGCTGCGCGCGCCGCCTCGCCCTCGCCCGAGACGAGGACGGTCAGCGAGCCGCCGCGCTCGGACGACACGTGGTCGAGCTCGAAGTCCTCGACGTTGATCCGCTCTGCGCCGAGCGCCTGGAAGATCCCGGCGAGCACGCCGGGGCGGTCTGAGATGTGGATCCGTAGCCGGTGCAGATCGCCCGGATCGGCGAAGGCGGTCGCGAGCATTCGCCGCCGGTGTCCGCTCGCCTCGCCGATCCACCGCGCGAGGAACCCGGCGTCGCCCGCCGCGAGTGCGCGCTCGACCTGCTCGAGCTGCCGGCGCTGCTCTGCGAGAGCGGCGGCGAGGGCCTCGCGGTTGTCGAGGAAGATGTCGACCCAGATGCGAGGGTTGGCGCCGCCGATCCGCGTCATGTCCTTGAGCGAGCCGCCTGCCGCCTGCAGCGGGTCGTGCCCGTCGATCCTGGTCGCGCCTGCCTGGTTCAGGAGGATGTTCGCGAGGACGTGAGGGAGATGGCTCGTCACCGCGACGAGCCGGTCGTGAGCGTCCGGCCCGATGGCGACCGGCCGCGCGCCGAGCGCCGTGACCAGCCAGTGGACGACGCGGAGCCGCTCCGGCGCCGTTGCGGCTGTCGGGGTCAGAAACCACGTCGCGCCGTCGAACAGCTCGGCGGTCGCGCGTTCGGGGCCCCGCGTCTCGGCCCCGCAGATCGGATGACCGCCGACGAACCGGGGATCGCCCCCTGCTGCGGCCGCGACCGGCTGCTTCGTCGACCCGACGTCGCTGACCGCGCAGGCCTCGGGGGCCATGTCCAGGACCTGCCTCACGACCGCGGGGAGCTCGCCGACCGGCGCCGCGACGAGAACGGCGTCGGAGCTCGAGACGGCCTCCTGCAGGCTCGCCGCGGGCTCGACGGCCCCACGATCGGCGGCGACCGCGAGGAATGCACCGTCGGGATCCCAACCGAGGACGCGCGCAACTCCGGCGCGTCGCGCGGCAAGCCCGACGGAAGCGCCGATCAGCCCTGTGCCGACCACGGCGAGACGAGCCACGCTCATGAGTTCTCTGGCGGCAGGAACGCCGAAAGGCGCTCATGCCGCCCGCATCATCTCCGCGACGCGGAAGGCGAGATCGAGCGACTGGCGGACATTGAGCCGCGGATCGCAGAGCGTCTCGTAGCGATGGTCGAGTTGCTCCTCGAGAACGCCTTCCGAGCCGCCGAGGCATTCCGTCACGTCCTCGCCGGTGATCTCGAGGTGGACGCCGCCCGGCCACGAGCCGACCTCGCGGTGGGCGCCGAAGAACCCCTCGATCTCGCGCAGGACGTCGTCGAAGCGCCTGGTCTTGTGCCCGGAGGGGGTGACGAACGTGTTCGCGTGCATCGGATCGCAGGCCCAGAGAACGGGCACGCCGGTCTCGCGAACAGCGCGCAGCAGCGGTGGCAGCGCCTCGCGGACGCGGTCGGCTCCGAGGCGGGTGACGAGCGTCAGGCGGCCTGGGGTCCGGTGCGGATTGAGTCGCTCGCAGAGCGCGACGAGCTCGTCCGGCGTCGCGTCCGGCCCGATCTTGACGCCGACCGGGTTCTCGACGCCCGTGAGGAACTCGACGTGCGCGCCGTCGGGCTGGCGCGTCCGCTCACCTGCCCAGAGGAAGTGCGCGGAGCACGCGTACCAGTCCCCCGTCGTCGAGTCGCGGCGGACGAGCGGCTCCTCGTAGTCGAGGAGGAGCGCTTCGTGGCTCGTCCAGACGTCGACCTCGTGGATCGTGCGCTCGTCGCCGAGGTCGATGCCGATCGCCTGCATGAATCGCAGCGCGCGGCCGATCTCGTTCGCGATCACCTCGTAGCGGCGTCCCTCGAGGGAGCTCGCGACGAACTCCTGGTTCCACGTGTGGACCTGCGTGAGGTCGGCGAAGCCGCCCTTCGTGAACGCGCGCAGCAGGTTGAGCGTCGAGACCGCCTGGTAGTAGGCCTGCACCATCCGCTCGGGGTCGGGGACGCGCGCCTCGGGCGTGCGCTCGTCGGAGTGCACCGCGTGGCCGCGAAACGACGGCAGCTCGACGCCGCCGAGGCGCTCCGTGAGAGCCGAGCGCGGCTTCGTGAACTGTCCCGCGATCCGTCCGACCTTCACGACCGGGAGGGTCGCGCCGTAGGTCAGCACCGCCGACATCTGGAGCAGCACCTTGAGCCGCTCCCGGATCGCGACCGCCGACACGTCGCGGAACGACTCCGCGCAGTCACCGGCCTGGAGGAGGAACGCGCGTCCCTCGACTGCCTCCCCGAGCGCCCGGCGCAGTGCCCGCGCCTCGCCCGCGAACACGAGCGGCGGCAGCTGCCGGAGACGCTCCCGGACAGCGTCGACGGCGGCCGGATCCGGCCACTCGGGCTGCTGTAGCGCATGCAGCGCGCGCCACGACGACGGCGTCCAGGGCTGGGCGACGGCCATGGGTCGAGTGTATCCGGGGCCTTCTTGACGCTTCGCGCCAAGAACGGCTAGAAGTACTGCATGCCGAACGTCGACCGCCACCACCTGTTCTGGCGCATGCCCACGCATTCGTACCTCGGCGGCCGGCAGGTCTTCTAGTCCTTTCGGTCGCTCAGCGAGCGAAAGGAACCTCGTGATCATCTTCTCCGGCATCCAGCCGACGGGCGACAAGCACCTCGGCAACTACATCGGCGGTTTCCGCCAGTACGCGCAGACGCAGGAGCTCGGCGAGGCGTTCTTCTGCATCGTCGACCTGCACTCGATCACGGTCGAGCACGACCCGCGCGACCTGCACGACCGCACGCTCGACCTGTTCTCCATGCTGATCGCGACCGGGCTCGACCCGGAACGGTCGACCGTCTTCGCCCAGAGCCATGTGACCGCGCACGCCGAGGCGAGTTGGCTGCTCTCGGCCGTCACCTCCTACGGCCAGCTCGGCCGCATGACCCAGTTCAAGGACAAGGCGGATCGCCGCGAGTTCGTGTCGGCGGGCCTCTTCACGTACCCCGTGCTGATGGCGGGCGACATCCTTCTGTACCGCGCCGACCGGGTCCCGATCGGCGACGACCAGCGTCAGCACCTGGAGCTCGCGCGCGACGTCGCGGAGCGGTTCAACGCCCGCTTCGGCGAGACGTTCGTCGTGCCGGAGGGCATCTATCCCGAGGTCGGAGCGCGGATCATGGACCTCCAGGAGCCGACGCGGAAGATGTCGACGACCGGAGGCACCGAGCAGGGCACCGTGAAGGTGCTGGACGAGCCGGACGCGATCCGCAAGAAGTTCCGCTCGGCAGTCACCGATTCCGGACGCGAGATCCGCCGCGGGGACGACAAACCGGGCGTCTCCAACCTGATCGACATCCTCGCGGTGGCGACGGAGCGCTCACCCGGCGAGATCGAGGTGTCGTACGAGGGCACGGGCTACGGGGATCTCAAGCGCGACGTCGGCGAGGCCGTCGTCGAGCTCCTCACGCCCGTCCGCGAGCACTATCTCGAGCTCCGCGCGGACGAGGCGGAGCTGCTGCGACTGCTCGCACTCGGCGCGGAGAAGGCACGGGCTGCGTCGACGCCGACGCTCGAGACGATGTACGAGCGGATGGGCTTCGTGCGGCTGTGACCCGCACGCTCGCGATCACGGCGGGGATCTTCGCCGTCGCGATCGCGGGCGGTGTCCTCCACTACACGGACGCCGAGCCGGTGGTGACGTTCGTCGTGACCGGCGCGGCGCTCGGCGGCGTCGCCTGGACGATCGGCATCGCGACGGAGTCGGTCGGCGCGCGGTACGGACCGGCAGTCACCGGCGCGCTGCAGTCGACGCTGGGGAATCTCCCCGAGCTCTTCATCGTGCTCTTCGCGCTCTCGGCGGGTGAGCTCGTCGTCGCCCAGTTCTCGATCCTCGGCTCCCTCTTCGCGAACGCTCTCCTCGTGCTCGGGCTCGCGATCGTGGCGGGCTCGACGAAGCAGCCCGACGGGACGATGACGTTCGGGGCGCGGCTCCCGAACGACACCGCGACGCTGCTGATCCTCGCCGTCTTCCTGATCTCGATCCTCGGACTCTCCGACCAGGTGGGCGACCGCGCGAGCCACCACCAAGTCGAGATCTCGGTCGTCGGCGCGATCTGCCTCCTCGTCGTGTACGCCGCCTGGCTCGTCGGCTACCTCCGGTCCGATCGCACCGCCGAGGCGGCGCTCGTCGAATCGAAACACTCGGTGCTGCCGTTCGGGTGGGCGATCGTGCTGCTCGCGGTCTCCGGCGTCCTCGCCGCGCTCGTCTCGGAGTGGTTCGTCGACGCGATCGATCCCGCCGTCGAGGCGCTCGGGATCTCGAAGGCGTTCACCGGCCTCGTGATCGTCGCGATCGCCGGGAACGCAGTCGAGAACGTCGTGGCCGTGCAGCTCGCCGCGAAGGGCCAGAACGACCTCGCGATCTCCGTCGTGAAGAACTCGGTCGCCCAGATCGCGTGCTTCCTGTGGCCGGTGCTCGTCCTCGCCTCGCTGTTCTTCGAGGAGCGGCTGACCTTCGTCGTCGATCCGGTGTTCCTCGGCGCATTGGCGCTCACCGCGATCGCGATCTGGCAGATCACCGGCGACGGCCGGGCGGCGCTCTACGAAGGTCTCGCGCTCGTCAGCCTCTACGTCGTCCTCGCGACGCTCGTCTGGTTCGAGTAGGCCTACAACCCCACGAGGCGCCGCAGCGCGCGCACCTCGTCGCGCTTCAGGTCGCGCCAGTCGCCGGGCCGCAGCCTGCCCGGGCCGAGACCTGCGTAGCGCGACCGCCGGAGCCGGACGATCGGGTGCCCGACGGCCTCGAGCATCCTGCGCACCTGCCGGTTCCGGCCCTCGTGGAGCACGAGCTCGAGCTGCGACGGCCCGAGCCGGCGCACCCGCGCCGGGGCCGTGCGGCCGTCCTCGAGCTCGACCCCCTCCGCGAGGGCTTTCAGGACGTCGTCGCCGGGCTCGCCCTCGACCTCGGCGACGTAGGTCTTCTCGACGCCGTAGCGCGGATGAGCGAGGCGGTGGGCGAGCGGCCCGTCGTTCGTCAGGAGCAGCACGCCCGTCGTGTCGCGGTCGAGCCGCCCCACCGGGACGACCCGTGTGTCGCCGCCGACGAGGTCGACGACGGTCGGCCGGCCTTTCGGATCTCGGGCGGTCGTGATCGTCCCGCGCGGCTTGTTGAGGAGGACGTGACGGAGCGCCTGCTTCCCCACCTCGCGGCCGTCGACGAGGACGACGCTCGTCCCCTCGACGAAGGTGTTGAGCTCGCCCGCACGGCCGTCGACCGTCACCCGGCCGGCCTTGATCAGCTCGTCGGCGCCGCGACGCGACGCGACGCCGGCCCGGGCAAGGTACGCGTTCAGCCGCACGACGCCATTCTTGCGCGGCTAGGCTCCCGGCCCGTGGGTGACTACGCCGACCTCACCCGGCGGCTGGCCGACCTCGTCGTCGGCTACGGCGCCAACGTCCAGCCTGGCCAGATCGTCGGCGTGACCACGTATCCGGGCAAGGAGGAGCTCACCCGCGAGATCGCGCGGGCCGCCTACGAGCGCGGAGCGCGCTGGGTGGACGTCTGGGTGTTCGACACCCGCGTCAAGCGGGAGCGCCTGCTGCACGCCGACGAGTCGACGCTCGACTTCGTTCCCGCCTGGATGATCGACCGGCTCGAGTGGCTCTCCGACGAGCATGCCGCGCGCGTGACCCTGAACGGCCCCGCGGATCCGGAGGCACTCGTAGGCGTCGACCCCGCCCGGGCGGGACGAGACGTGCTCCCGTACCTCCCGAACACCGGCGACGTCGTCAATAGCGGGACGACGAACTGGTGCGTGGCGCCCGCGCCGACGCGTGGCTGGGCATCGCTCGTCTACCCGGACCTCGACGGGGACGCGGCGTACGACCGTCTCTGGGAGGCGATCGCGCACGTCTGCCGGCTCGACGAGCCCGACCCGGCAGAGGCCTGGCGCGAGCGAGCGCGCCGTCTCGAAGGCATCGCCACGATCCTGACCGGGCGCCGCTTCGACGCGATCCGCCTCTACGGGCGGGGAACCGACCTCACGGTTGGCCTCATGCCGACCTCGGTCTGGCACGCCGCGGACTTCACCACGGTCGACGGCCTCCGCCATTTCCCGAACATCCCGAGCGAGGAGATGTTCACCACGCCCGATCCCAAGCGCGCGGACGGTCACGTCACGGCGACGCGGCCGCTCGAGGTCTACGGCGCGATGATGGACGGGATCCGCGTCGAGTTCGCCGGCGGCAGGGCCGTCCGCATCGACGCCGACAGCGGCGCCGACACCCTCCGCTCGATCGCAGCCAAGGACGAGGGCTCCTCACGCCTCGGGGAGCTGGCGCTCGTCGACGGCGAGGGACGTATCGGGCCGCTCGGCACGACGTTCTACGAGACGCTCCTCGACGAGAACGCCGCAAGCCACATCGCCCTCGGCAACGGCTACGACCTCGGTGTCGAGTCCGCCGAGGACAAGGCCCGCGTCAACCAGTCCTCGGTTCACGTCGACTTCATGATCGGCTCGCCGGAGCTCGACGTCGACGGCCTCACCGCGGGCGGCGAGGCGGTGCCGCTCCTCCGCGGCGGCGCCTGGCAGGTGTGACCCAGCCCGGGGCGCGCAGGTATTCCTACACCGGCGGCTCGGGGTCGTACTGGATGTAGCGGCGCACCTCGCGCGCCCGCTCCACCGAGTGCAGCCGCGCGACGAGGTGGAGCGCCATGTCGATTCCCGCCGACACGCCCGCGGCGGTGACGATCTCGCCGCTGTCGACGAACCGGTCGTCGGGCCGCACCTCGATCGTCGGATCGAGCTCGGCGAGCCTTTCGAGCGAGCCCCAGTAGGTGGTGGCCGGCCGGTCGCGTAGCAGGCCCGCCGCGGCGTAGACGATCGCGCCCGTGCACACGCTCGTCATCAGCGTGCCACCGTCGCGCAGCTCACGGAGCCGCACGAGGACCTTCTGGTCGGCGAGCTCGCGCCGCGTGCCGACGCCGCCCGGATAGACGAGAACGTCGATCGCGGGTGCCGTCTCCCACGTGTGGTCGGCGAGCACGCGCAGTCCCTTCGCGCAGGTGATCGGCTCCGTCGTCGACGCGACGGTGAACGCCTCCACGCCGTCGTCGGGCCACTGCGTCGCCCACGCTGCGAGCACCTCCCACGGGCCCGCGAAGTCGAGCTCCTCCGCGCCGTCGAACAAAGCTACCGCGATCCGCGTCACGACCGCGTCCGGAAGAGGTGTTGCGCCCACGAAGGGGACGCCTTGAGGGATGTGCCCCTGCCGCAGGCAGGGGCTCCGAGCGGCGGGAATCCGCTCGGCGGATCCCCGCTTGCGGACGAGAACAGGACAGCCGCGATGCGGGTCACGAGGCGCGTGCTTCGGCGACGGCGAGCAGCCGCTCGCGGATCGCCTCGGGCTCGCCGCCGAGGTCGTCGAGCCGCGGCAGCTCGGCGAGCGTGTCGAGCCCGAAGACGCGCTCGAACAGCGGCGTCACCCGGTAGCGGACCGCGCCTCCCGGACCGCTCTCGCGCCCGGCCTCCGCGACGAGGCCGCGCTCGACGAGCGATGCGACCGCCGAATCGGCGGCGACACCGCGCACGCGCGCGATCTCCGGGCGTGAGACGGGCCCCATGTAGGCGACGATCGCCAGCGTCTCGAGGGCAGCCTGCGAGAGACCGCGCTCGACGGGCCGCTCGAACAGGCGCCCGCACGCCTCCGCGGCCTCGCGCGACGCACGGAACGCGTACCCACCGGAGACGCGCTCGAGCACGATCCCGCTGCGGGTCTCGGCGAAGCGCTCGCGCAGGAGGCCGAGAGCGGTCTCGACGCGTTCGGCGTCGTCAGCGGTCGCGGCCGCGAGCTCGTCGACGGTGAGCGGCTGGGAAGCGACGACGAGCAGGGCCTCGATCGTGCGTGCGAGGGCGTCGATCGGCGTGCCGACGATCGTGTCGGCGGAGATCAGGCGGAGCGGACGGTCCACGCGTGTGTCCTTTCTGCCTCGTCGCGCGAGACACGGATGGGGGCGAAGGGAGCAGCCTGCGCGAGGGCGACCTCGCCGGCCTTGCGCAGCTCGAGCAGCGCGAGGAATGCCACGGCCTGCTCGACCCGCGAGAGGCCCGCGACCTCGCCGTCGAAGTCGAACACGCGCCGGCGGCGGAGGACGGCGCGGAAACGCTCGAGGAACTGGGCGACGGGCGGGAAGCGAAGGGCCATGTGCGAGAGAGACACCTTCGGCGGCGGGACGGCCAACCCTCTGAGGGCCGCCGCGAGCTGAATGGGATCCTGGTCTGCGAGCCGTCGCTCGGCGCGCGGCGCGAGCGGAGCCGGTCCGAGCCGGAAGTACCGTTCGCGTTCGCCCTCGAGCCGTTCGCGCAGCCAGACGGCGGCCTCCTTCATGCGCCGGTACTCGGCGAGCCGCCGCGCGAGCTCCTCGGCCGCCTCCTCGGGCTCGAGCTCTGCGAGCTCCGCGCCCTCCTCCGGGAAGAGCTGGCGGGCCTTGATCTCGAGGAGCGCGGCGACGAGCACGAGGAACTCGCCGCAGGCGTCGAGATCGATCCGGTCGCCGGCGGTGAGGTGTTCGACGAACGCCACGACGATGGAGGCGATGTCGATCTCCGCCGGCTCGAGCTGCTCCTTCAGGATCAGCGTGAGGAGGAGGTCGAACGGGCCCTCGAACGCGTCGAGGTCCAGCTCGAGGTCGCGAACCGCCGACGGCACGGCCCGGAATCTAGCCGGGCGGTCGGACGCGCTTGCCGTGCGGGACGGCCATCTTCCGCGCCGGCGCGACGGGCTTCGCCTTCCTCCTCCGCGGTCGCGCAGGGCGGTCCGAGCGTTGCGAGAGCACGTACCAGACCGTTCCCCCCGCGATCCCGAGCAGGGACACCCAGGCGTTGAGCCGAAGGCCCGCGATGTGGTGCGCCGGGTCGATCCGCAGGAGCTCCTCCCCGAACCGGCCGATGCAGTAGAGGACGATGTACGCGGCGAAGACACCGGGGGGCCGGGGTCGCAGGCGCCGCTCGATCACGTAGACGAGGAACGCGGCCGCCCCGAAGTCCCAGAGCAGCTCGTAGAGGAAGGTCGGGTGGAACGTCGCCTGGTCGAGGTGGTCGAGGGGCCGGTTGACCGGGTCGATCTCGAGCCCCCAGGGCAGGTCGGTCGGCTTGCCGAAGAGCTCCTGGTTCCACCAGTTCCCGAGCCGGCCGAGGCCCTGGGCGAGGAGCAGGCCGGGCGCGAGGCAGTCGGCGAGCAGCCAGACGTCGGCGCCGGCGCGCTTCGCGACGATGCCGCCGACGAGGCAGCCGAGCGCGATCCCGCCCCAGACGCCCAGCCCCCCGCGCCAGATCGCGAACACGCCCCACCACTCGTCGGGAACCTCGTTCCAGCTCGTGGCGATGTGGTAGAGCCGGGCTCCGACGATCCCTGCCGCAACCCCCCACACGGCGCAGCGGAAGATGAGATCCCAGTCGCCGCCGCGAGAGACCCAGCGACGGCCGGTGACCCACACGCAGAGCGCGATCGCCGCCAGCAAGGTCAGGCCGTACATGTGGAGCGTGAACGGGCCGACCTCGAGCGTGCCCGAGCTGGGCGAGGGAATGGATGCGAGAAGGCTCACCGCGCGCGCATCCTACGGCGCCTGTCCGATGCCCTTCGCGCGAAGCTCCGCGAGCGCGGCGTCCGTCTTGCCGAGGCCGTCGAGGCCCATTCCCGCGAGCACCTCCGGCGCCTTCGTGAACTGGATCTCCCGGTAGTCGACCACCTGGAGAAGGTTCCCCCACGGATCGTGAAGGTCGAGCGAGGGAGGCCGCGAGACCTCGATCCCCGCGGCGACGGCGGCCGCGCGCACCGCCTCCTTGTCGTCGACGACGATGCCGACGTGCCGATGCGCGTCCGGGGCGTCGCCCGCGGCCCGCATCAGGGCGACGAACTGGTCGCCCATGTCCACGAACGCCATCGACGGAGACCGGCCGCGCAGCGTGAGCCGACCGAAGAGCCGCTCCCAGAACGCGAGCGCTTCGTCGATCGAGCCGACCTCGAGCGCGACGTGGTTGATGCCGACCAGCGCCACGTCCGGAGCGTAGAGGGAACCCGCCCGGCTCCGGCGGTGTACGTCGTCCAAACGAGAGAGAGGAGCACCCCGTGCGCAGGTCGATCGCCGTTCTCGCAGTGCTCGCCGCCGTCGTGCCCGCCGCCGCTCTCGCGGGCGGCTGGGCGACCGTGCAGCTGAGCTCGACTCCGGCCGGAGTCGAGGCGCGTGCGCCGTGGGTCGTGAACCTGACGGTGCTCCAGCACGGGGTCACGCCGCTCGCGGGTGTGACACCCGAGGTTCGCATCACGCAGGGGACGATGCGCCGCGCGTTCGTGGCGCGGCCGACCGGCCGCGTCGGCGTCTACCGCGCGCGCGTCGTCTTCCCGCGCGCGGGCACGTGGCGCTGGACGATCTGGGACGGCTTCTCGCGCACCCATACGTACGCGCCGGTGCGCGTCGCACCGCCCGCCTGAGGTCGCGGAGGCGCATCCGTCGCGACGCCGAGCAGAGGAGGCAGTTGCGGCCCCGAAGGGGACGCCTTCAGGGATCTGCCCCGCCGCAGGCGGGGATCAAGCGGCAGGAATCCGCTCGGCGGATTCCTGCTTGCGCAACAAATCAGAGCGCGTCGGCGTGGAGCCGTTGCCCGAGGCTCTGGAGGACCTTCGTCGCGATCGACGGCATCTGCTCGATCAGCCCCCGGAACGCCCGGTCGGTGACGACGAGCAGGCGCACCGGCGCCGTCGCGGTCACGGTCGCGGTGCGCGGTACGTCGGAGACGAGCGCGATCTCGCCGATGAAGTCGCCGGCACCGAGGTCGCGCACGGTCTTCCCGGCGCGTGTCACGCGCACCGTCCCGTCGACGATCACGATGAACTCCCGGCCACGCTCTCCCTCGCGGATCAGCGTCGCCCCCTCGCCCAGGTCGAGCTCGTCGGCGAGCGCGGCGATCTTCTGGAGCTCCGCCTTCGAGCATCCCGCGAAGAGCGGCACGCCCTTCATCAGCTCGACCTTCGTGTCCTTCTGGAGCCGCATCCGGCGATCCTACGAAGCCGGAGGCTCGCACCGCAAGTCCCCGAGGATTTACAGCTCCTTCACCCGGGTACAGCAATTCCCAGACGAACGTCGCGTACAACTCGACAACCGGAGACGACGTTCGTGCGAATACCCAGGTGAGGAAGGACGTTCGTAGAAGAGAGCCCCATGTCGATCATCGATGTCACCGATACCAGCTTCGAGCTCGAGCGCGTCGAGCTGTGGCGCCTCGACACGCTCCAGCGCGCGGGGTACGACTCCGAGTCCGCAGCGGTCCTCGCAGCCTCGCCCGAGATCGACCTGCACTTCGCCGTCTCGCTCCTCGAGCGCGGCTGCTCGATCGATCTCGCCCTTCAGATCCTGCTGTGACGCGTGGCTGCGCGAGCGGCTACAGGAGGGCGACCGTGCCGCCCAGCACCGACCGCGCCTCGGCGATGAAGTCGGGGTCGGGACGGACGCGAAACTCGGGCCCGAGCGCGTAGGTCTTCGGCCCCTCGGACGTATCGAGCGCAAGGTAGACCGGCGAGTCGCCCGGGAACTCGCGCACGAGGCGCGCGAGCTCGCGGATCACGCCGGCGGGCGTCTCGCGCGCGTCCAGGGAGAACCGCACCTCGCGCCGCTCGGCCACCGCCTCGAACGCGGTCACCTCCGCGGCGACGACCTTCGTCTCGCCCTGCTGCTTGTGGTCGATGCGCCCCCGCACGATCAGGATCCGGTCCGTGACGCAGAGCTCCCGCGCCGCCTGGTAGGCCGAGTTGAAGACGACGACCTCGGCCGTCCCGGTCGGGTCGTCGAGGGTGAGGAAGACCATCGGATCGCCGCGCTTCGTCGTCAGGTGCTTGACGTCCGAGACGATCCCGCCCACGGTCACCGTTTCCCCGTCGCGTCGCCGCTCGAGCTCCGAGAGGGTGGCGTCCGTCTTCCGGCGCAACTGGTCGCGGACGCCCGAGAGCGGGTGCTCGGAGACGTAGAGCCCGAGCGTCTCCTTCTCGAGTCGCAGCAGCTCCTGCTTCTCGTACTCCGCGGTCGGGATCGCCGGGTGGTGTGCGGGCGCCGCCGGCGTCGACGCGTCGCCGAGGTCGAAGATCGACGCCTGGCCCATCAGCCGGTCGGCCGCGAGCTTCTGTCCGTGCCCGAGCGCCTGCTCGAGCACGGCGAGCATCCCCATCCGCGAGGCGCCGGTCGAGTCGAGCGCACCGCACTTGACGAGTGACTCGAGCGAGCGCTTGTTGACCACCTGCGGGTCGACGCGCTCGGTGAAGTCCCAGATCGACGCGAACGGCCCGCCGTCGGCCCGCGCGGCGACGATCCGCTGCGCCGCCGTCTCCCCAACGTTCTTCACGGCGTTCAGACCGAAGCGGATCTTCCCCTCGACGACCGCGAAGTCGACGGCGGACGAGTTGACGTCCGGCGGCAGCACCTCGATCCCCATCTCGTCGCAGGCGTTGACGTAGAACGGGACACGGTCCTTCGTGTTCATGACGCTCGAGATGAGCGCCGCCATGTACTCGCACGGGTGGTTCGCCTTCAGCCAGGCCGTCCGGTAGGCGATCAGGGCGTAGCACGCCGCGTGCGCCTTGTTGAAGGAGTAGTCCTGGGACGACTCCATGTCCTTCCAGAGCTGGTCTGCGACGGCGGGCGTGACGCCGTTCGCGGCGCAGCCGTCGAGGAACTTCCCCTTGAGCGAGGCCATCAGCTCGTGGATCTTCTTGCCGATCGCGCGGCGCAGCGTCTCGGCCTCCGCGGGCTCGAAGCCCGCGAGCTGCTTCGCGATCTGCATGTACTGCTCCTGGTAGACGCAGATGCCGTACGAGTCGCCGGTGATCGGCTCGAGCCTCGGGTCGATGTACGTCACGGCCTCGCGCCCGTTCTTGCGCGCGGCGTAGGTCGGGATGTACTGCATCGGGCCGGGCCGGTAGAGCGCGACGAGGGCGATCAGGTCCTCGAACTCCGTCGGCTTGACCGCGCGGAGCGCGTCGCGCATCCCCGACGACTCGAACTGGAAGACGCCGGTCGCGTCCGCCCGCGCGAGCATCTCGTATGTCTTGCGGTCGTCGAGGGGAAGCGATCCGATGTCGACGCCGCCGACCAGCTCGACCGCCTTGTCGATCACGTCGAGGTTGCGCAGGCCGAGGAAGTCGACCTTGAGGAGGCCGAGCGCCTCGACGTTCTTCATCGAGAGCTGGGTGACCACCTCGGCGTCGGGGCCCTTCTGCTGGAGCGGGACGACGTCGATCAACGGCTCGGCGCCGATCACGACCCCGGCGGCGTGGATGGAATCCGCCCGGGTGAGGCCCTCGAGGGGCCGCGCGAGGTCGACGATCTCCTTCGCGACGGGGTCGTCCGCGACCGCGCGGGCGAGCTCCTGCCCCGGCTTCAGCGCCTCCTCGAGCGTCTGGCCGGGGCCTTCCGGCACGAGCTTCGCGATGCGGTCGACGACGCCGTAGGGGATCTCGAGCACCCGGCCCGCGTCCCGCAGCGCGGCGCGAGCGGCCATCTTCGAGAAAGTGATGATCTGGGCGACACGGTCGCGCCCGTACTTCTCGGCGACGTAGTTGATCACGCGCTCTCGCCCGTCGACGGCGAAGTCGATGTCCATGTCGGGCATGTCCTTGCGCGCCGGGTTCAGGAAGCGCTCGAACAGCAGTCCGTAGCGGAGAGGGTCGATGTCGGTGATCTCGAGGCAGTAGGCGGCGAGCGAGCCGGCGGCGGAGCCGCGGCCGGGGCCGACCGAGACGCCGTTCCGCTTCGCGAAGCCGATGAAGTCGGCGACGATGAGGAAGTAGTCCGCGAAGCCCATCTCGCGGATCGTCTTGAGCTCGAAGCGGAGCCGCTCGTCGAGCTCCGGCGTCGAGGTGCCGTAGCGCCTGGCGAGGCCTTTCTCGCACAGCTCGACGAGGTAGTCGAACGCGTCGCGCCCGTCGGGCACGGGGAACTTCGGCAGCCGGATGCGGCCGAGCTCGAGCTCGACATTGCAGCGCTCCGCGACCTCGAGGCTGCGCCGGAGCGCCTCCTCGTGGCCGGGGAAGTCGAGGGCCATCTCGGCCGGCGTCTTGAAGTAGAACTCCTCCGCGCCGAAGCGCCACCGGTTCGGGTTCTTGAGCGAGTCGCCGGACTGGATGCAGAGGAGGGCCTCGTGGCTGTACGCATCCGTCGCGTCGAGGTAGTGGACGTCGCCCGTCGCGACGAGCGGGAGCTTCTGCCGTTCCGCCAGCCCGGGGAGCCCGCGGAAGGCAGCCTGCTGCACGTCGAGCCCGACGTTCTGGAGCTCGACGTATGTGTTGTCGCGCCCGAAGATCTGCGCGAGCCGGTCGAGCTCCGCCTCGGCGTCCGCGTCGCGCGCCTCGGAGAGCGCCCGTGAGACACGGCCCGAGAGGCAGCCGGAGAGCGCGATCAGGCCGGGCGCGTGGCGCTCGAGGAGCTCCCAGTCGACGCGGGGCTTGTAGTAGTAGCCCTGGAGGTAGCCGAGCGAGCAGAGCTTGACGAGGTTCGCGTAGCCGGTGTTGTCGGACGCCAGGAGGGTGAGATGCGCGTGGCCCTTCACCTGCGCGCGACGGTCGTCGACGACGTAGACCTCGCATCCGTAGATCGGCTTGATCCCCTGCGCCGCGGCGGCCTTGTGGAGATCGACCGCCCCGGCCATCGAGCCGTGGTCGGTGAGCGAGACGGCCGGCATCTCGAGGTCGGCGGCCTTCTTCGCGAGCGCCGGGATCCTGCACGCCCCGTCGAGGATCGAGTACTCCGAGTGGACGTGCAGATGGACGAACGGGGCGCTCACGGGAAGGCCATCGTACTTCCGGCGTGGGACGTTCCCGGATTGCGCGGAAGCGCACGATCCGGAGCAGGAGGGGAGGCTGAAGGCACGCCCGGCACGCCCCCGGCCAACCCGCCGTCCACGCCGGCTAGACCTTCCGCCGGGTGATCCCGGACTGGACAACGGCCTCGGATCGCCGATAACGGGAGCATGCGGCAGATGCCCATCTCTCTCAAGCTGGTGGCGGCGCTGAGCCTTCTTGCCGAGGCGACGGCTGCGGCGCTCGTCTTCTGGCACACCGGCCCCCGGGCGCGGTAGAGATCCCGGGCTCGGGGCTCAGGACGCTTGGGCGTGGCTTCAGCCTCGCCCCCTCCTCGCTGCTGCGACACTGGACGCGTGAAGGTCGCCATCACCGGTGCGTCGGGGCTCGTCGGCACGGCGCTCGTTCCCGCGCTCCGAGCGGCCGGGCACGACGTCGCGACGCTCGTCCGGCGCTCTCCGGCGGGCGAGGACGAGATCGAGTGGCACCCCGACGCGGGGACGATCGACGCGGCGCGACTCGCCGGCGTCGACGCCGTCGTGCACCTTGCAGGCGAGACGATCGGGCAGCGCTGGTCGACCGACGCGCGCCGGCGGATCCTCGGAAGCCGCGTCGACGGCACCGGCCTCGTCGCACGGACGATGGCGTCGCTCGAGCCGCGGCCGTCTGTCCTCGTCCAGGCTTCGGGAGTCGGCTTCTACGGGCTCGGCGGAGAGCCCGTCACCGAGGCGAGCCCCAAGGGCGCGGGGTTCGCCGCGGACGTCGTCGAGGCGTGGGAGCAGGCGGCCGGGCCCGCGCGCGAGGCGGGCATCCGCGTCGTCGCGCTCCGCACGGCGCCGATCCTCGACCGCAACGAGGGGCCGGTCGGGAGGATGCGGCTTCCCTTCCTGCTCGCACTCGGCGGCCGGGTCGGGAGCGGCAGGCAGTGGTGGAGCTGGGTCTCCCTGCCCGACGTGGTGCGCGCGTACCTGTACGCGCTCGAGAGCGACCTCTCGGGGCCGGCGAACGTGGTCGCGGGCGCCGTCACGAACGCGGAGTTCACGAAGGCTCTCGGGCTGGCCCTGCACCGGCCGACCGTCCTCCCTCTGCCGGCCCTCGCGGTCCGGCTCGCGTTCGGGCAGATGGGCGAGGAGCTCCTCCTCGGCGGCCAGCGGCCGCTGGCCGAGCGGCTCACGCAGACCGGCTTCGCGTTCCGGGACACCGACCTCGACCAAGCGCTCGCCGCCGCCCTCGCGCCGCGAGAGGAGGTCGGGCATACTGGCCCTGTCCCCGACGAAGGAGGTCGACGATGACCGATACCGCTTCCTCCGCGCCGCGCCCCGCGCGGCTCGTCGGCTGAACCACGAGACGGGCCTCTCGCGACGGGCGCACTGCGCGTCCTTCGTTCCGTAGTCCGAGAGGAGACCTTTCGCGTGCCCGATCTCACCACCCTCGGCTGGGATGACGCCCTCGCCGAGCAGTTCGCCCCGTACGCGGCGGATGGCCTCATCGCCGGCCGCGTCACGGTGCAGCACCGCGGCGCCTACGACGTGCTGACGGAGCCCGGAGAGCTCCGCTGCGACGTCGCCGGACGCCTCTACGAGGAGTCCCGATCGCCCGCCGACCTGCCGGCGGTGGGCGACTGGGTCGCCGTCGCGCCCCGCGCCGAGGAGGACGCCGGCACGATCCAGGCCGTCCTTCCTCGCCGCACGAAGTTCTCGCGCAAGACCGCCTGGCAGGCGGCCGAGGAGCAGGTTCTCGCCGCGAACGTCGACGTCGTCTTCATCGTCAGCTCCCTCAACGAGGACCTGAACCTGCGTCGTCTCGAGCGCTACCTCATCCTGGGGCGGGAGAGCGGCGCGCAGCCCGTCGTGCTGTTGACGAAGAGCGACCTCGCACACGACCCGGAGGGAGCGGTCGCCGCGGTCGAGGCGATCGCCGCTGACGTCCCCGTCCACACGCTGTCGAGCACGACGGGCGAGGGGCTCGACGCGGTGCGCTCGCACCTCCGCCCGGGCGTCACGGCTGCGCTGCTCGGCTCGTCCGGCGTCGGCAAGTCGACCCTCGTGAACACGCTCGCCGGCGAGGACCTGCTCGAGACGCAGGAGCTCCGCAGCGACGGCCAGGGGCGCCACACGACGTCTCGCCGCGAGCTCGTCCAGCTTCCCGGCGGGGCGCTCGTGATCGACACGCCGGGCATGCGCGAGCTCCAGCTGTGGGCCGCGGACGAGGCGCTCGAGGAGACGTTCGACGACGTGACGTCGCTGTTCGCGCAGTGCCGCTTCTCCGACTGCAGCCACGAGATCGAGCCGGGCTGCGCGGTCAAGGAGGCGATTGCGGACGGGACGCTGGCGCCGGAACGCTGGGAGAGCTACCTGAAGCTCGAGGCGGAGATGGCCGCGCTCGAACGGAGGCTCGACAAGCGCCTGGCCTCCGAAGAGCGCAAGCGCTGGCGGGCGCTCGCCCGGCAGCGCCGGCGGTGACTTCCCATCGCACAGGCGGAGGTCTACGATCGGCTCCATGCCGAGCGTGAGCGAGATCATGACCCCGGACGTGCTCGGGCTCGACCCCACGACGAGCCTGCTCGAGGCGGCCCGGCGCATGCACGAGCGGCGGGTCGGCGCGGTCGTCGTGACCGAGGGCGAGCGCCTCGTCGGCATCGTCACCGAGCGTGACGTCCTCCGCGCAGTCGCGACGGGCGGCCTCGACGGCCCGGTGGCGGACGCGATGACCCGCTCGCCCGAGACGATCGAGCCCGACGAGAGCGCGGGTCAGGCCGCGGCGCTGATGATCCACGGCGGCTTTCGGCACCTGCCGGTGGTCGACGGCGGCGACGTCGTCGGGATGGTCTCGATCCGCGACCTCGTGCGCGTCTCGGTCGACGACGAGGCGCCGCGGGGCGTCTAGGTCCCGAACGCCGCCTGCTTGTCCTCCTCGGAGAGGCGGCCCGCCGCGTAGGTCGACGTTCCCTCGCCGGAGAGCTCCCGGGCCGCGGCGGCGAGCGCCCCGTAGGCGGTCGCGGCCAACAGGCCCCCGGTCGAGACACGGCGGACGCCGAGCTTCGCGAGCTCCGGGACGGACGGGCCCACCGGGAGCGCGAGGACGTTGACCGGCACGCCGACCGCCTGGACGACGGCGGCGATCTGCTCCGCCGTGGTGAGCGCCGGGGCGTAGACGCAGTCCGCGCCCGCGTCCCGGTAGGCGATCAGGCGCGCGACCGTGTCGTCGAGGTCGTCGACGCCGTGGAGATGGTTCTCGGCACGGCCGGTGAGCACGAGCGGCGGGTCGAACGCCCGGGCCGCCTCCGCCGCGTCGGCGACGCGCTCGGCGGCGAGCGAGACGTCCTCGATCCGGCCCGTGACGGGGTTCCAATCCTCGATCGAGCAGCCCGCGGCGCCGGCCTCCCCGAGCAGGCGCACGGTCTGCCCCACCCCACCCGCGTCGTCGGGGAAGCAGCGCTCGCTGTCGACGTTGAGCGGCAGCTCCGTCGCGGTTGCAAGCGACTGGACATGGGCGACGAGCTCGCCGCGGGTGACCTCGCCGTCGAGCTTCCCGAGCGACCATGCGAAGCCCGCGCTCGTCGTCGCGAGCGCCTCGAACCCGAGCGTCGCCAGCAGCCGGGCGGAGCCGGCGTCCCAGGGGTTCGGCATCACGACGAGCTCGTCGCGAGCGTGGAGCTCGGCGAAGCGGCGGCGGTGTTCGGCTGACATGGCGACCTCCGGGACGAGAGCTCCCATCTTGACCTCCGGCATCTCTATCGTGTCGCCGCCACCGACCCGAGAGGAGAGCGATGCACTGTTCCGTCTGGCGGTTCACGGGCGACCCCGAGGCGCTCGAGCGCGGCTACCGCGAGCTGATGGCGCAGATCCCGGCCTCGAACCACGTGCTCCACGCGGCCGCCAGGACTCCCGACGGCCTTCTCATCTTCGACACGTGCCCCTCGGAGCAGGCGTACCACGCGTTCTTCGGCTCCGACCAGGTGCGCGCCCTCTTCGCGGAGCACGGTCTCCGGGAGGGCGTCGTGGAGGACTTCCCGCTCGTGGCGGCCTACGCGCGACGCAGCGAGGTCACGGACGCGACGTGGGATCAGCAAGCGGGGCGAGGCTGAAGCCATGCCCCTGACGCCCCGCCCTGCCTTCCACACTCATCTCTTCCAGGGCGGAACCGGCTCGGTGTCGAGCTCGTAGCGCTCGATCGCCCCGGCGACGACCGTCGGCTGGATCGTCCCCTCGTCGGCGAGCGCCTTCAAGGCCGCCACGACGATGTGGTAACGGTCGACCTCGAAGAAGCTCCGCAGCTTCACGCGGTAGTCGCTCCGGCCGAACCCGTCGGTGCCGAGCACGACGTACCGCCCCGGCACGTACGGGCGGATCTGGTCGGCGAACGTCCGGATGTAGTCGGTCGCCGCGACCTTCGGCCCCTCTCGCCCGCCGAGGCATTCCTCGACCCACGAACGTCGCTGCTCCTCCGTCGGGTGCAGCATGTTCCAGCGCTCGACCTCCATCCCGTCGCGCCGGAGCTCGGTGAAGCTCGTCGCGCTCCAGACGTCCGCCGCGACGCGAAAGTCGCTCGCGAGGAGCTCCGCAGCCGCCTCGACCTCGCGCAGGATCGCACCCGAGCCGAGGAGCTGGACGCGCGGCGCGTCTCCGTCGGGCGCCTCGCGGACGGGGTGCAGCCCGCGCAGGATCCCCTCCTCCGCGCCTTCCGGAAGCGGCGGATGGACGTAGTTCTCGTTCATGACGGTGAGGTAGTAGAAGACGTCCTCCTGCTCGGTGAGCATCCGTCGGAGGCCGTCCCGGACGATCACCGCGACCTCGTAGGCGTAGGTCGGGTCGTAGGCGACACAGTTCGGGATCACCGACGCGAGCACGTGCGAGTGCCCGTCCTCGTGCTGTAGGCCCTCGCCGTTCAGGGTCGTCCGGCCGGCGGTGCCGCCGATCAGGAAGCCCCGCGCGCGGCTGTCGCCCGCCGCCCACGCGAGGTCGCCGACGCGCTGGAAGCCGAACATGGAATAGAAGATGTAGAAGGGGATCATCGCCGTCCCGTGGTTCGCGTACGACGTGGCGGCGGCGAGCCAGGACGAGAAGGCGCCGGCCTCGTTGATTCCCTCCTGGAGGATCTGGCCGTGCTGATCCTCGCGGTAGAACATGAAGTCGCCGGCGTCCTCGGGCTCGTAGAGCTGGCCGACCTGGGAGAAGATCCCGAGCTGCCGGAACATCCCCTCCATCCCGAACGTCCGTGACTCGTCGGGGACGATCGGCACGATGCGCGGCCCGAGCGCGGCGTCGCGCACGAGCGTGTTGAGGATGCGGACGAGCGCCATCGTCGTCGAGTTCTCTCGCTCCCCGCTGCCCTCGAGCACGTTGTCGAAGGGCGCGGGCGTCGGGAGCGACCCGGCGTCCGTGTGCCGCGCGGGGAGGCTCCCGCCGAGCGCCTTGCGGCGCTCGAGCAGATG
>NZ_DATMBZ010000009.1:0-7108 GCF_035558935.1 Gaiella sp.
GAGACGATGCGGACCGTCCGCGCGATCGCGATCAGCACGACGATCGCGAGCACGACGCCGATGACGATGGTTGCGACGGTTCCGATGCTCAAGTCGTCCATCCCGCGCGACTCTGGACGGGGGTCAGCCGCCGACCGCGACCGACGTGACGCCCTCGTCGGCGAGCGCCGCCTGCGCGGCAGCGAGGCGGGCGAGCGGCACCCGGTAGGGCGAGCACGAGACGTAGTCGAGCCCGATCTCGTGGCAGAACGCGACCGAGCGCGGCTCGCCGCCGTGCTCCCCGCAGATCCCGAGCTTGAGCTCCGGGTCGACGCCACGCCCGCGTTCCACGGCGATCCGCATCAGGTCGCCGACACCCTCTCGGTCGAGCACCTCGAACGGGTTCCGCTCGAGGATGCCGTGCTCCAGGTAGTACGTGAGGAACTTCCCCTCCGCGTCGTCGCGCGAGAAGCCGAGCGCCGTCTGCGTAAGATCGTTCGTCCCGAACGAGCAGAAGTCGGCGTGCTCGGCGATCTCGTCGGCGCGCACGCACGCCCGCGGGAGCTCGATCATCGTCCCGACGCTGTACTCGACCTCCGCCTCCTCGGCGGCCACGCGGTCGGTCAGCTCCCGCAGGCGGCGGAGCTCCTCGGCGAACCCGACGAGCGGGTGCATGATCTCGACGAGGGGAGCGTCACCGGTCCGGTCGGCGACCGCGCGGGCGGCGCGCACGATCGCCCGCACCTGCATCTCGTAGACCTCGGGCCACTGGAGACCGAGGCGGCAGCCGCGGGTGCCGAGCATCGGGTTCGCCTCGTGGAGCTGCTCGATGCGGCGCCGCATCGCGTCCGAGGTCGCCTCCTCGACAGACGGCAGGAACTCGTGCAGCGGCGGGTCGAGCAGGCGGATGGTGACCGGGAAGCCGGCCATCGCCTCGAAGATCGCCTCGAAGTCCCCCTGCTGCACAGGGAGCAGGCGGTCGAGCGCGCTCCGGCGCGCCTTCTCGTCGGACGCCAGGATCATCTCCTGCACCACGGGCAGGCGGTCGGCGGCCATGAACATGTGCTCCGTGCGGCAGAGGCCGATGCCCTCGGCGCCGAACTCCCTCGCCTTCGACGCATCCTCCGGGGTGTCGGCGTTCGCGCGCACCCGGAGCCGGCGGGACTCGTCGGCCCAGCCGAGGATCGTCCCGAAGTTCTCGTCGATCGCCGGCGGTACCAGAGGCACGCTGCCCACGATCACGCGGCCCGTGCCCCCGTCGATCGTCAGCTGGTCGCCTTCGTTCAGCTCCAGGTCGCCGATCCGCACCGTGCGGGCGCCCGTGTCGATCGAGAGGGCCTCGCACCCTGCGACACACGGCTTCCCCATGCCGCGCGCCACGACGGCGGCGTGGGACGTCATCCCGCCGTGCGCCGTGAGCACGCCCCGCGCATGGACGAGCCCGTGGATGTCGTCGGGCGTCGTCTCCCAGCGGACGAGGAGCACGTCGTCCCCCGCCCGCCCACGCTCCTCGGCGAGGTCCGCGTCGAGCACGATCGCGCCGGATGCGGCTCCCGGAGAGGCGTTGAGCCCGGTTGCGACGACCTCGACCTCGGCAGCCGGGTCGATCATCGGGTGCAGCAGCTGGTCGAGCTGGCCGGCGTCGATCCTCGCGACCGCCTCCTCACGTGAGATCAGGTCCTCCCCGGTCATCTCGACCGCGATGCGGAGCGCCGCCTGCGCCGTCCGCTTCCCCGTCCGCGTCTGCAAGAGGTAGAGCGTCCCGTCCTCGACGGTGAACTCGATGTCCTGCATCTCGCGGTAGTGCTTCTCCATCTGATCGAGCGTCTCGATCAGCTGCTCGTAGGCGGCTGGCAGGATCTCGCGCAGGCGCTCGATCGGCTCGGGCGTGCGGATTCCGGCGACGACGTCCTCGCCCTGCGCGTTCAAGAGGAACTCGCCGTACAGGCGTCGCTCCCCGGTGGACGGGTCGCGCGTGAAGCAGACGCCCGTGGCCGAGGTGTCGCCCATGTTGCCGAACACCATCTGGACGACGTTGACGGCCGTGCCGAGGTCGTCGGGGATGTCGTACGTGCGGCGGTAGACCTTCGCGCGAGGCGACTCCCAGGAGTCGAACACCGCGCGAATCGAGCGCTGCAGCTGCTCCCGGGCGTCCTGCGGGAAGGACTCGCCGACCTCGCGTTGATAGATCGACTGGAACGTCCCGATCAGCTCGCGCAGGTCGTCGGCCGTCAGCTCGACGTCCTGGCGGATGCCACGGCGCTCCTTGAGGCCCTGGAGCTCGCCCTCGAAGAGGTGCCCCTCCACCCCGTCGACCACCTCGCCGTACATCTGGATCAGCCGGCGGTAGGAGTCGTAGGCGAACCGCGGGTTCCCGGTCGCCTCGGCGAGCCCTTCGACCGCCGTGTCGTTGAGACCGAGGTTGAGGATCGTGTCCATCATCCCGGGCATCGAGATCGCAGCGCCGGAGCGAACGGAGACGAGGAGCGGCTCGTGCGCGTCCCCGAACCGCTTGCCCGAGCGGTCCTGGAGCCGCTCGACATGCTCGTCCACCTCGGGCCAGAGCGGCTCGGGCACCTCTCCCGTGCGCATGGTCTCGCGGCAGGCGTCCGTCGTGACCGTGAACCCCGCCGGCACCGGGATGCCGAGGGCGGTCATCTCGGCGAGCCCGACTCCCTTGCCTCCGAGCAGCTCGCGCCCTCCGGGGGCCTGCTCGTCGAAGGCGTAGACGAGGCGCATGGCCGCGATCCTACGTACAGGTGCGCGACCGCGTCGCGGATCGGGAAACTACGTACGTGCGGCGCGTCGCGATCATCGCCACCGCGAGCGGCTGCGGGAAGACGACGTTCGGGCGCGCACTCGCCGCGCGGCTCGACGTCCCGTTCCACGAGCTCGACTCGATCCACTGGCGCTCCGGCTGGCGCGAGACCGAGGCGTCCGACCTACGCCGTCGCGTCGCCCCGCTCGTCGCGGGCGACGCGTGGGTGATCGACGGCTCGTACCGCACAAAGCTCGGCGACCTCGTGCTCGAGGCGGCGGACACCGTCGTCTGGCTCGACCTGCCGCGGCGGGTCTGGCTCGCGCGGCTCGCCCGCCGGACGCTCCGACGCCTCCTGTTCAGCGAGGAGCTCTGGAACGGCAACCGGGAGTCGCTCCGCGGCGCGCTCGTCGGGCCGGGGTCGCTCTTCGGCTACGCGCTCCGCACCGCCCCTCGCCGACGGCAGCGCTGGCCTCGCGAGCTCGCACGCTTCCGCGTCGCGCGACTTCGCTCGCAGGCCGAGGTCGACGCCTTCGTCAGGCACGTCTGGTGCCAGGACGGGCAACCGGCCTCAGAGACCGATTTCTGTCAAGGGCAAACCGCGCCGAATCCGTACCGTTCGTTCCACAGGCCGTGAGACCCCTATCCGTGCGATCCATTGTCCGAAGACGATGGGTCGTCGACACGGGGCTCCGTCGGCTGTTACGCGGAATAGGCGACTGAGCAGGCATTTCGACCTGTGGACGAACCGGCACACATCCGGCACGGCTCGGGGTTGACGAAGATCGGTGTCTGATACCGGTCTCCGCCCGCGCACGCTCGGCGGCGTTCTGGTGACCCTCGTCAGCGAAGGCGCGAACGGAGCTCCGCGACCCAGGCAGCCGCCCGAAGGCCGAGCCAGATCGGCGTCAGCACGACGTAGAAAAGCACCATCGCGACGCCGAGCGCCGTCCACCAGATCAGCCAGTACCGGACCGGCGCCCAGCCCTTCTCCGCCAGGTCGCGGTGGACACCTCGCGCGAGGCGGCCGTACTTCGCGTTCGGCGAGGTCACGCCTTCGCCGTGTCCCGTCGCCGGTGACGCTCGACCACCAGGCGAATGATTCGCATCGCCGTCTCCTCCACGGACAGCTCGGAGACGTCGATCACGGGGCAGCGAAGCCGCCGATGGATCCGTGACGCGGCCTCGAGCTCCTCGAACACGACCTCGAGGTCCGCGTAGCGCCGTCGCGGGCCTCCCATCGAGCGGACGCGCTCCTCGCGGATCTCCGCGAGGCGCTCGGCGTCGATCGTCAGCCCCACGATCTTCGCCCGGTCGATCTCGAAGAGATGTTGAGGAAGCTCCACGCCGCGCACGACGGGGACGTTCGCCGCCTTGTGACCGAGGTAGCCGAGGTAGATCGACAGAGGCGTCTTCGACGTGCGCGAGACGCCCACGAGCACGATGTCGGCCTCGTCGAGCCCGCCGCCGATGCCGTCGTCGTAGCGCACGGCGAACTCGATCGCCTCGATCCGCTTGAAGTACGTCTGATCGAGCGGCGCGCGGGCGCCGGGCTCCATCCGAGCGGCGACGCCGGCGACACGCGAGATCGAGTCGATCGGGTGGCCGAGGAGGTCGCAGTAATGGACGCGCGAGCGGCGGCAAAGCCGCCGCATCTCCTCTCGCAGGCCCGGCTCGACGAGCGTGTAGACCATCACCGCAGGCCGCCCGCGGGCGCGCGCGACGGCGAGCGCGAGATCCTCGATCGACTCGACGCGAGGATGCCGCACCTCCTCGAACGGAAGATCGGGGAACTGTGCCTCCAGCGCGAGGACGAGCCGGGCTGCGGTCTCGCCGGTCGAGTCGGAGAGGATGTGGAGCTCGACGGGGACCTGGTCGCTCACCGGCGGGAGGCTACAGCCGCCGCCCGCCCGCCGGTGAGAGCCAGGAGGTCGGCGGGTGCGAGCTCGAGCTCGAGCCCGCGCCGACCGGCGCTGACGTGGATCGTCTCGAACGCCAGCGCCGAGTCGTCGAGCACCATCGGTAAGAGACGGCGCTGGCCGAGAGGGCTGATCCCGCCGGTGACGTAGCCGGTCGCCCGCTCGGCCGCCTTCGGGTCGGCCATCCGTGCCCGCTTTCCGAGGGCGCGGAGGTCGAGTTGCATCTCGACGGGGACGACGGCCACGGTGAGCTCGCCGTCGACGTCGGCGACGAGGGTCTTGAAGACGCGTGCAGGATCCAGACCCAGCTTCTGGACGGCCTCGACGCCGAACGACGCGGCGCGAGGGTCGTGCTCGTACTCGTGCACCCGGAAGGCGATCCCCGCGCGCTCGGCCGCGGTGATCGCCGGAGTGCGCCGCCCCGCCACGCGGCCGAGGGTAGCGTTGGCGGCTCGATGGCCGCCGACGTCACGATGGACAAGATCGTCTCGCTCGCGCGCCGCCGGGGCTTCGTGTTTCCCTCGTCCGAGATCTACGGCGGCCTCGGCTCGTCGTACGACTACGGCCACTACGGCGTCCTCCTCAAGGAGAACGTCAAGGCGCGCTGGCTCGAAGCGATGGTGCAGGAGCGCGACGACATCGTTGCGCTCGACTCGGCGATCATCCTGCACCCGAAGATCTGGGAGGCCTCCGGTCACGTCTCGGGCTTCACCGACCCGCTCGTCGACTGCCGGTTCTGCAAGAAGCGCTTCCGGGCCGACCATCTCGACGAGGAGCAGTGCGGGAAGCGGCCGAGCAAGCGGCCCGGCGAGACGCCCGACTGCGACCTGACCGAGGCGCGCCAGTTCAACCTCATGTTCGAGACACGGGTCGGCCCGGTCGAGGAGACCGGCCAGAAGGTCTTCCTCCGGCCCGAGACGGCGCAGGGCATCTTCGTCAACTTCAAGAACGTCGCCCAGCTCGCACGCCGCAAGCCACCGTTCGGGATCGCGCAGGTCGGGAAGTCCTTCCGCAACGAGATCACCCCCGGGAACTTCATCTTCCGGACGCTCGAGTTCGAGCAGATGGAGATGGAGTTCTTCGTGCCGCCGCCCGAGGCGGACGAGTGGTACCGCTACTGGATCGACGAGCGGGTCGCCTGGTATGTCCGCTACGGCATCCGGCCCGAGAGCCTGCGCGTGCGCGCCCACGAGGCGGACGAGCTTTCGCACTACTCGAGCGCGACCAGCGACATCGAGTACCTGTATCCCATCGGCTGGTCGGAGCTCGAGGGGGTCGCGAACCGGGGAACGTTCGACCTCACCGCGCACTCGGAGGCGTCGGGCACGACCCTCGAGTGGGTCGACGGGGGAAGCGGCGAGCGCTACGTGCCCGCGGTGATCGAGCCTGCGGCCGGGGTCAACCGCGCGATGCTCGCATTCCTCTGCGACGCGTACGACGAGGAGCTGGTCGCGGAGCGGCAACGGACGGTGCTCCGCCTCCACCCCGAGATTGCGCCGGTGAAGGTCGCCGTGCTCCCGCTCGTCCCGCGCGACGTCGGGATGGCCGAGCGGGCGCGCGCGCTCCACGCGGAGCTCCGTCGCGTGATGGTCGCCGAGCACGACGACGGCGGTCAGATCGGGCGCCGCTATCGCCGCCAGGACGAGATCGGGACGCCATGGGCGTTGACGGTGGACGAGCAGACGCTCGTCGACGAGACGGTGACGATCCGCGATCGCGACTCGCTGGCGCAGGAGCGCATCTCGATCGCGCGCGCGAGAGAGCATCTGCTCGACCGCCTCGCAGCGGCCTGGACGCCGCCACCGCACACTTCCTGAGCAGGCGGCTCGCGGGCAGCGCGAGGGTAAGCAAGGAGGGCCGGAAGTACACTCAATCTGCGATGGCGACCGCACAGATCTTCACGCCTGCGCTCGCGTCGCTCGGCGACCTGGTGCCACACGACGGGATCCTCTCCCCGGAGGAGCTCGAGCAGCTCGCGGTCGACATCGTCGACAGGCGCGACATCTGGGAGCCACTCGTCCACCGGGATGCGCACAACAGGCGATACGAGCTGATCTGTGAGGACGAGCGGATGGACGCCTGGGTGCTCTCCTGGATGCCCGGGCAGGGAACCGGCTTCCATGACCACTACATCTCCGGTGTCGGGCTCTGCTGCGCCGCCGGCGGCGTTCGGGAGGACTTGCTCGTCTACGGCGGCAACGACATCGAGCTCCACCTGCGCCCTGGCGATGCACGACGGGGCGGCCCGGGATACATCCACCGGGTGCGCCACGAGGCCGGCGCGCCGGCGGTCACGATCCACGTCTACTCGCCGCGCCTCGACTGGGTCGGTCAATACCGCCTCGCGGAGAACGGCATCGTGCGGCGCGAAGTGCGCCCCGGGCGGAACGAGCTGACCGACCAGCTCATCTCCGAGGGCGCCCTCGAGCGCGTGCTCGAGCGGTTCTAGTCC
>NZ_DATMBZ010000010.1:0-16059 GCF_035558935.1 Gaiella sp.
CGCCGACGTGATCGGCGAGCTCGAGTCGCTCACCGCCCGGCACCCGTTCCAGGAACGGCTCATCGCGCAACGGATGCTTGCGCTGTACCGCTCCGGGCGGCAGGCAGAGGCCCTCGAGGTCTATCGCGGAGCCCGACACGCGCTCGTCGAGCAGCTCGGGATCGAGCCCGGGGCTTCGCTGCAGGCCCTCGAGCGCGCGATCCTGCAGCAGGATCCTGCGCTCGAGCTGCCGACCGGCGGGGCGGTGCCACAGGCACCACGCCGGCGCAGACGGCTCATCGCCGCGGGGATCGCCGCGTCAGCGGCGCTCGCGGGCGTAGCAATAGCGCTCGTGGTCGCCGGAGGAGGCGGAGCGGAAGACATCGTCGATCCCACTCAGTCGCTCGGAGTCGTCGATCCCCGGACGAACCGGCTGACGGATCGCGTGGCGGTCGGCCTCCTCCCCACATCGATCGCGGTGGGCTCCGGATCCGTCTGGGTGTTGAACCAGGGAGACACGACGGTGTCGAAGATCGACGCGGCTACCGGTCGCCTGGCCTCCACGATCGGCATCTCGGAGGAGAATGCTCGCGCCGGATCGGGGATCGCGTACGGCTTCGAAGCTGCATGGGCCGGCGAGGGCTACGCGGGGACGGTGACCCGGATCGCCGCCGACACCGACTGGGGCGGCGCCGAAGAGCCGATCCACCTGTATCCCGCGGACGCGAGCGACACGCTGTTCGTTGCGACGGGTGCGGCCGCGGTGTGGGCGGCGAGCGTCCGCAGCTCGACGATCTACGGGGTCGATCCCCAGACGAGACGGCTCGTCGTCCACGCGGCCGTCCCCCCGACACCGGTCGGGCTCGCGGTCGGGGAGAGGGCCGTGTGGGTCATCTCGGCCCGGCCGGGCGAGAAGCCGGGAGCGCTGGCGACCTCCGGGACACTCGCGCGGCTCGATCCCTCGACGGCGGCGACGGTCTCCGTGCGTCCGCTGCCGTTCGCACCGTTCGGCATCGCGGTCGGGTTCGGCGCCGTCTGGGTGTCGCTCAACACCCAGGACTCGGTGCTGCGGATCGACCCGCGCACGAGCGCCGTCGAGCAGATGATCCCGGTCGGTGAAGGGCCGACCGCCGTCGCCGCGAGCGACGACGCGATCTGGGTCCTGAACGCGAGGAGTAGGACGATCTCGAGGATCGACCCCGAGACGGACACCGTGGTGGCCACGATCCCGGTGAACGGCACGCCCTCGGCGATCGCGAGCGGCGAAGGGAAGATCTGGGTGACAGGCGCCTGAGCGTGTGACATTCCGCCGCGAGCTCAGGCCGAAACGGCCGTCACGAGCGTCGGCAGCGCATCCTCGAGTGCCTCGAGCGCACCGGTCAGGTTCCATTTCGCGCGATCCGGCTCGCCGAGCTCGTTCGAGATCGCGCGCACCTCGACTGCGGGCACGCCCGCCAGCTCGGCGGCGCGGAGCACCCCGAACCCCTCCATCGCCTCGACGAGGGGTGCATGTGACACTCTGTCACGTGGGCTCTTCCTTGCCCCGCCCACGGTCGCGGACGTGTGGATCGGCGTCTGCGACTCCGCCGCGAGCGCGGCGGCGACTGCGGCGACGAGGCCAGGGTCGGCCGCCACGCGCTCGACCACCGGCCATTCGGCGGAGAGGTCGCAGTAGACCGCCTCAGTGCCGACGACCAGCGAGCCGACGGGGACGCCGCGAGCACCGGCAAGGCCCACGTGGAGCACGGCGTCGAACGACCGGAGCGCAAGCGTGCGGGCGGTCGCGGCCGCGGCCTCGACCGGCCCGACGCCGCAGACGAGGCCGTCGTGGCCGCACAGCTCGCGGTCGGTGGCTGCGACGAGGAGGATCAACCGGGCGAACCCTACGGGACGGGATACCGAGGGCCCGCCCGGATGGTGCGCGGGCGGCCGATCAGCCGTGGAGGAGCTTCAACTGGCCCCGTATCTCGCCACCCGCGTTCTTCGCCGTGTGGACGTTGACGTAGTAGCCGCCCTTCTCGAGCGCCTCGGCGAGGTCGTGGTCGATCGCCGTGCGGGCGTTCTGCCCGTTCCGGCATGGCCCGCAGAGCGGCACGACGACCGGGCCCGCGACGCCCGAGGCGCCCTTGTGGATGTGCGCCGCGACCGCCTTCCCGGAAAGCCGACGGAACGTCAGCGTCCAACGGATCGACGCCTTCCCCTTCTTGTCGGTGACGGTCGCGGTGAAGACGCCGGCTGCCTTCGCGGGCGCATTCGGGGCCGGGACCTCGTTCTTCGGTGTCAGGGTCGCGCGGTACGAGTAGGTCGTGGTCGACGCGGCGACCGCCACGCCGATCACGGCCAGTGCGCCGAGCGCCGCGACGATTCCCACGAGCTTGGCCATCGGACACCTCCTCATCGGGCCACGGCGGCCCGTCGCCCGGATCTACGCACCGGCGCGACGCCCGGTTTGCAGCAGACAACGCTTGCGTCGAGTCGACACAAGCGTTGTCGCCGGAGGCTCTCGCGAGCCTCTATCGGTTCCGTCTCGCGATCGCGCGCGCGACCGCGTCGGCCCCGGCGTACTTCGCCTCGAGCGTCCGATTTCGCCGCTGCAGCGCCCGGTCGAACGCGTCCGGCACGGCGACCACCGCGGGCCGCACCTGCACCGGCGCGTCCCCGAAGTCCGCCTCGGGATTCCGCGCGCCCGCTGTCCCTGCCATCGCCGCGACGACCGCGATCGACGTCGAGAGTGACACCGCAACCCGTCTCTTCGTACCCATGATCAGCTCCTCCCGCGATGACCGTCTGTGGATCGAGAGTAGGAGCCGGTGGCGTTCGCGTCGTGCGCGGCTGCGACGCCCCGTGTGTCACCCCTGCGACACAGCGAGCTCGCGTGCGAAGGGTCGTCTCACACGGAAGGGACGTCGCCGTCGAGTGCGAGACCGACGGCGGCGGGCAGCGTGAGCGACGCCCCCCGATCCCGCGCAGCGGCGTGCACCGTCGGTCCGCAGAGCGCTGTCGCCTCGGCCTCCGTCGCCTCGTGGAGCCGGCGCTCGAACGGCTTGAAGTCGGCGCCCATATGGGCGAGCAGCGCACCTGCGACGCCCAGCAGGGTCGACGCGCGCTCGCCGTCGCCCTCCCGGGCCGCCAGCGAGGCGAGCCCCTCCAGGCACCAGGCGAGATCCTCCTTGTCGTCCGTGTCGCGCGCGAGCGCGAGGCCCTCCCGGAAGTGCAGGCCCGCAGCCGCGTCGTCACCGAGCATCAGCTCGACCGCTCCGCGATTGAAGAGGGAGCGCGCGAGGTTCGCCGTGTCCCCGCGGGCCTCGAGCAGGGCGTGACTCTCCTCGAACAGCGGGCCCGCCCGCGTGTAGTCGCCCGTCGTCAGCGCCAGGTCGCCGAGGTTGTTGATCGCGAGAGCTGCGATGCGCGTATCACCGACCTCGCGAGCGAGAGACACGGCTTCCTCGAGAACCTCGGCCGCTCTCCCATGGTCGCCTGCCGCGAGCACGATCGCGCCGAGGTTGCTCAGCGCGTTGGCGACGAACCGCGGCTCGCCCCCTTCGCGGGCAGCGTCGAGCGCGGCCTCGGAGAACGCTATGGCCGCTGCGTAGTCGCCCTGCAAGAGGCAGATCGCCCCCGCGGCGGTGAGGGCGCGCCGAAGCAGGGGAGGCGGCTGGTCGCCTGCCTTCGCGAGGGCCCGCTCGAGATGGTGGCGCCCCTCGCCCAGATGGCCCCGCACGTACCAGAAGCGGCTGAGCGCTACCGCGAGACGTAGCTCGAGCTCCTTCTCCGAGCGCGCGTCGAGATACGCGAGCGCGGCGCGCAGGTTGTCGTGCTCCGCATCCAGCGTCGCGAACCAGTGCGTCTGCCGGTCGCCGCTCAGCTCGGCCTCCGCCGTCTCGGCGAGCTCGAGCGCCCACAGCGCGTGCCTGCGCGCCGTGGCCTCCGCGTCGAGCTGGTGCAGGCGGTCGGCCGCGTACTGACGGACCGTTTCGAGGAGGCCGTAGCGCATCGAGCCTCCGTGCTCGTGCGTCACGGCCATCGAGGCGTCGAGCAGGCCCTCGAGGAGGTCGAGTGCCGCGGCGTCGTCACCGTCGGCGAGACAGACGGCGACCACCGCGTCGAGCGTCGCGCCGGCCGGGAAGACGGAAAGTCGAGCGAGGAACCGCCTCTGGTCCTCGGTGAGGAGGTCGAAACTCCAGTCGAGGGTCTCGCGCAGCGTCTGCTGGCGAGCCGGAGCATCCCGCAGTCCGCCCGTGAGCAGACCGAGCCGCTCTCCGAGTCGCTGGAGGAGCGCGTCGGGAGCGAGCGTCCGGACACGCGCGGCGGCGAGCTCGATCGCGAGCGGCAGACCGTCGACCCGCGCGCAGATCTGCCGCAGAGTCGACTCGTTCTCGCTCGTCAGCCGGAACGAGGGACGCAACGACCGCGCGCGTTGCTCGAAGAGCTCGAGGGCCGACGCGTCGTCGAGCGGCGAGACGGGGAACACGTGCTCCCCGGTGAGATGGAGCACCGCACGGCTCGTGACCAGCAACGTCAGGCGCGGCGCGCGCGAGAGAAGCTGAACGAAGGCCGGCGCGGCGTCGCGGAGCTGCTCGACGTTGTCGAGCACGAGCAAGAGCTCGCGTGTGGCGAGGACCTCCGAGAGCGCCTCGAGAGGCTGCCTGCCGCCCTGGTCGACGTCGAGCGCCTGGGCGATCGTCGGCACGAGGAGCGCGGGATCGTCGACGGGCGCCAGCTCGACGAACGTCGCGCCGTTCGCATACGTCGCCGCGGCGCGGTGGGCCGCCTCGAGCGCAAGCCGGGTCTTGCCGCTCCCGCCCGCCCCGGTGAGGACGATCAGCCGCGCGTCGCGCGAAGCCAGCAGCGCGGCCAGCGCCTCGAGCTCACGCTCCCGGCCGACGAGTCGGTTGGGCGGCTGCGGCAGTCCTCCGAATCCCTCCGGCGGACGTTCGCCCACGTCGAGCGCTGGATCCTGCTGGAGGATCCGGCGCTGCAGGTCGCGGAGCTCGGGGGCCGGCTCCAGTCCGAGCTCGTGGTCGAGACGTCGACGAAGCGCGGTGAACGCCTCGAGCGCGTCCGATTGCCGTCCGCAACGATAGAGCGCGACCATCGCCTGCCCGTGAAGCCGCTCGCGCAGGGGGTTCTCGGCGGCGAGAGCGAGAATCTCGCCGAGCGCCTCCGCGTGCCGACCGAGCGCGAGCTGCGCTTCGATCCGCTCCTCGAGCGCGGCCAGCCGCAGCTCCTCGAGGCGCTCGACCTCGGGCTGCAGGAACCCCTCGTACCCGAGGTCGCCGAACGCGCGACCGGCCCAGAGCCTCGAGCCTTGCTCGGCGAGCGAGAGCGCCAGGGCGTGGTTTCCCGTCCGACGGGCGGAGGCGCTCTCGTTCAGAAGGCGCTCGAATCGGGCGGCGTCGACAAGCTCCGGCGCGACGTCGAGGGCGTACGACCCCTGTTTCGTCACGATGCGGACGGGCGCCGGAAGCGACCTGCGGAGCTGCGAGACGTAGACCTGCACGAGCTTTCGGGCCGACGCCGGCGGATTCGACCCCCAGAGCGCGTCGACGAGCTCGTCCGGGCCGCAGGAGCGGCCCTCCGCCACGAGCAACGCCGCGAGCAGACACCGGTGCTTCGCCGGCAGCGATACGGGGCCGTCGTCCCCGACGACCTCGACCGGGCCCAGGATACGCACCTCCGCCGCCGACAATGTGGCGCCAGTCTGACCGTCCGGCAGCCGTGCGGCTAGGCCGTTCCGTCGATCTCCTGCTGCAGCGCACGTGCCGCGGCCTGGTCGAGGGACAGCTGACGGCCCGAGGAGACCGCGGCGAGCAACGATGGATCGTCGTCCGTGCGTAGCGGCGCGACGGTGGCGACGAGCTCCGGATCCGCCTCGACGATCCGGAGGTGAGCCTCGTCCGCGTCGACGGCCCCCCACAGGCGGCCGGCCAGCTCCTTGTCGCCCTGCTGGAACACGATCGCCGCCAACAGTGTCAGCACCCTGATCGTGAACCGCAGATCGTCCGCCCGTCGCGCGAACACGAGCGCAGTACGCGCGGCCGTCACCGCCTCGTCGAGCAGGTCGCACTCGAAGGCGAGCTGCGCCATCCACGAGGCCCCCCACCCCTCCCAGAGCCGAAATCCGCATGCCGCCGCGGTCGCGAGGGCGCGGCGCTGGAGCTCGAGCGCGGCCGCCGTATCGCCCGCTTGCTTGGCGATGTCGGCGAGAGCCGAGAGGCACTGGGCCTCGACCCCCGGCATCTTTGCGATGGCATCCGACGCACGGACCTCGCTCACGAGTCGGCGTGTCTGCGCGACGTCGCCGTCGTAGGCCGCGTGGATCGCGAAGCGCGTCAGGATCGCCACGGCCTCGCTCTCCGGCCCATGCTCGCGAAAGAGTGCGAGCGCGCGGTCGTAGCTCGTCATGGCCCGGGACGGGTTGCCGTCCAGGGCCGAGACCGCGCCGTGGACGCGTAGAACGCTCGCGCGGAGCGACGCCGGAAGGCTCTCCGACCGGAGGATGGATTCGGCGCGCCTCATGCCCTCGCCGGCCGTGTGGGTCACCCAGAGTTGCTCGAGCGCCACGAAGATCTCGGCCGCGAGCAGCGGGTCGGACTCGACCGCCCAGTCGAGTGCCGCACGCACGTCGTCCTTGACCGCCAGCGCCCCTTCCCAGTCGGGCTCGAAAACCTCGCGCCCGAGCGCTTTCGTCGACGTGAGATGCGAGGCCTCCGCGAGCGAGAGGATCCACTTGGCATGGCGACGCCGCACCGGCGTCGCGAGCGCCCGATCGGCGTCCAGCAGCTCCTCGGCGAGCTCGCGGACCGTCTCGAGCATGACGAGCTCCTCGCCGCGGACGGACCGGCGGCGGCGCGTCACCAGGCTGTGGTCGACCAGCGACCCGACGGTGCCGAGCCCGGCACCACACACCGACTCGGCATCCGCGATCGTCCACCCGCCGCGGAACACCGCGAGCGCCCCGAACGCCCGCTGTGCGTCGGGCTCGAGGAGGTCGTAGCTCCATTCGACCGTCGCACGCAGGGTCTGTTGGCGCGCCGGAAGGTCGCGCGGGCCGCCGGTCAGCACCCTGAGCCGCTCCCCGAGGAGCTCGCGCAGCATCGCCGGCGGCATGAGGCGAATCCACGTCGCGGCAAGCTCCACGGCGAGCGGAAGGCCGTCGGTCCGGCGGCAGATCTCTCGGACGTGCTCGTCGTTCTCCTGGGTGCGTGCAAACGTCGGGTCGAGCGCCCGCGCACGCTGCTCGAAGAGCTCCGCGGCGGCATCCTCGGTCAGCGGGGCGACCGGGAACACTCGCTCGCCGGTGACGTGGAGCACCGTGCGGCTCGTGACGAGGAGCGTCAGCCGTGGCGCCCGCGCGAGGAGGTCGACATACAGCGGCGCCGCCTCCCGGAGGTGCTCCGCGTTGTCGATGACCAGCAGCAGCTCGCGCGGCGCAAGCGTCTCGCCGAGCGCCTCGAGCGTCGCCCTGCCACGACCGACCGTCGGAGCGAGCGCGCTCGCGATTGTCGCCGCGACGAGCGCAGCATCCCGAAGCGGCGCGAGCTCGACGAGCACCGCGCCGTTCGCGAACGACGGCGCTGCTCGCCGCGCGGCCTCGAGCGCAAGCCGGGTCTTCCCCGACCCTCCCGCTCCGGCGAGCACGATGAAGCGCGCCGCTCGGCGGCGGAGCAGGCCGCTCAGCTCGTCGAGCTCGCTCTTCCGTCCGACGATGGGACCGACGGGCGCCGGAAGCATGCCTCGCTCGACACGGGCCGCATCGACTTCGAGAGCCGCGTCGTGCCGGAGAATCCGCTGTTGCAGCTCGCGAAGCGCGGGCCCGGGCTCGAGCCCGAGCTCGTCCTGCAGGGTGCGTCGAACGGCGCCGTAATGATCGAGGGCCTCCGCCTGGCGGCCGCACCGGTAGAGCGCGAGCATCGCCTGCTCTTGCATCCGCTCACGCAGTGGATGCTCCGCCGCGAGCCCGAGGATCTCACCCAGCACGCCGGCATGGCTGCCGAGCGCTAGTTGCCCGTCGATCCGCTCCCCGAGCGCGACAAGCCGCAGCTCCTCGAGCCTGTCGGCTTCTGCCCGGGCGAGCTCCTCGTAGGCGAGGTCGCCGTATGCGCGGCCTCGCCAAAGATGCAACGCCTGGTCGATGAGCGATGCGGCGAGCGCGGGGTTCCCGGTTGCGCGGACCGACCGGCTCTCCGCGACGAGGCGCTCGAAGCGATGGGCGTCGAGCACGTCGTGCTCCAGCTCGAGCGCGTACGCGCCGGCCCGCGTGACGATCCGAAGGGCGTTCGGAAGTACCTTGCGAAGCTGCGAGACGTAGACCTGCACGAGCTTTGCCGCGGAGGCGGGAGAACTCTCGCCCCACGTCGCCCAGACGAGCTCGTCGACGCCGCACGCGCGCCCGTCCGCCACCACGAGCGCGGCCAGCAAGCGGCGCTGCTTCGCCGACAGCGAGACTGGGCCGTCGTCATCGACGACCTCGACCGGCCCAAGGACACGAACCTCCGCCGCGGACACCCGGCCCTCAGTCTGAACGACGCGCCGCGCGATGGAAACCGGCTCGAACGGTCGCGTCACAGGCGATCGGGCGGACGAACGAGCGATTCGCGTTACACCCGGTCTATACCGGCATCCCGGACGCTCCGGCGCATAACCCGACGGAAGGGAGCATTCAGTGTCCAGGAAGACGATCCGCCGCGCGGCAACGGTGAGCGCCGCGCTGGCGCTCCTTCTGCCGGCCGGCGCAGGAGCCCACAACGCCGGCCATTTCACGCTTCCCGACGGAAGCTGCCACGAGGTCGGTTCGTTCAAGCATGCGCCGCTCGTCGGTCCGAAGGACGACCGGCAACGGCTCGACCTGATGCCCGAGACGCCGTCGCCGTTCGACGAGTACGGCGCGAGCTTCGCCGCCTTCAGGGGATCGACGCCGATCCTCCCCGGCCCCTGCCGCTGACGCCGGGCCGGTCGACCTCCTCGCGACCACCGCTGAGTGATGGAGGCAGCTGCTTCCATCACTCATGCGTGGACCGTCGGGCGGCGCAGCCGCGCGTCCACCGCGAGCGTGCGAAGAGCGGCCTATACCCGGACTGAACCGGAGGCGGTCAGTCTCGCGGTCGTGTCGTACGCATTCGTGGAGGACGTCGCGGCGAGTTGGGAGCACTACCAGCGCTTCGCAGCCGCGCTCGAGGGCCCGACGCCCGTCGGCTTGATCCTGCATGCGGCGGGCCCCACGGACGAGGGCTTCCGGATCATCGGCGTCTGGGAGAGCGAGGACGCGTGGCGGCGATTCTGCGACGACCGGCTCGATCCCGGCGCCGAGGCGGTCGCCCAGATACCGCCCACGTTCCGTGCGCTGCGGCCGCGGCACATGGTCCTGCGCCCCACGGGGCCCGGCGAAGGAGGCTCGGATGAATGAAGTGCGCGCACGGTGGACGCGTGTCGCCGGACCAATGCGCTGGTCGCTGTCAGCGGCCGCAGTGACGTCGGTGCTGCTCGTGGCGCTCGCGGGCCCGACGGGCGTGGCCGGCGCCGAATCGACCGCCACCGGTTCCGGGAACGTCAAGCGGGTGATCGAGGTGTTCTTCGTGGCCAACAACACGACCTCGAACTCGATGGCGAAGTGCCCGACCGGCACGAGAATCATGAGCGGCGGGTTCGCCTCGAGCGGTCAGCATGCCCGCATCATCGCGGCGGGGCCGTCGCTCAGCTCGAACGGGTACATCGGCTACGCGTACACGCCGCCCGTGAACATCAACACGGGGGTCGGCAAGGAGATCGCGAAGATCACGCTCGTCGCCCTGTGCGCCCCGATCGGCAAGCCCGTGGTATTCGGCTGATGCGGCGCGCCTGCTACGTCACCGTTGCCGTGGCGGCGCTTGTCGCCTCGGCCGGCTCGGTCGCCTCGGTGACAGCACCCGACGCGAAGAGCCTCGCGCTTCGGCAGGCCGACTTCCCGGCTCCCGCGGCGCGCATGTCGGAGAAGGAGAACCGCTCCGCCGCGCTACCGGGCGGAACGGGCCAGGCGTACACGACGACATTCCAGTTTCGCGTCGGCCGAAGGACGGAGTCAATCGGCACGATAGTGATCACCGCGCCGAGCGCCTCGGTCGCGCGGCGGGTCTACGCCGCGGCCGTCGCCGATGCGAGGAAGGGCGCTGTTGGCGCCTTGCGTCTTCCCCGCCTCGGGGACGAGCAGTACGCCGCGCTATACGGACGACCCAGCGTCGACGAAACGTCGGGGCTCGTGTGGGTGCGGAAGAACACCGTCGTCTGGCAGGTCCAGGCGACGTCCGTGAGGAATCCGCTCGGCTTCTCGCGGACGGCGGCGCAGGCCGAGCTCAACCGGTACGCGTGGAAGCAGATGAGACGCGTCGGATCAGGCTGATCGACGAAGGGAGACAGTTGTGAAGCGTGGTGGGACAACGATGCTCGTCGCACCGATGGTGGCCGGCGCCGGGAGCGGGTCGTGAGGCGCCCCTCCGCCTCACTCGTCATCGCGGCCGCGGCGCTTCTCGTCGCCATCGGCGGCACGGCGATCGCCGCGGTCGGGGCGATCCCGTCGGAGGGCCGCTTCACCGCCTGCTACCAGACGTCGGCCAGCATCCTCAACCGGATCGTGCTGCTCGCCGAGCCGGGCGAGCAGTGCCCGAACACCTACGCGCGCGTGTCGTGGCCGGCGCAAAGCTCCGGGGGCGGGCAGGGGTCGGCGGGCCCGCAAGGCCCTCCTGGCGCCCAGGGGCCGGCAGGCCCTCAAGGACCCGCAGGGCCTCAAGGCCCACCCGGCTCCTCCGCGAAGTCGGCCGGAGCGAGCGCGCTTCTTGCCTCGGTTTCCATGCGCGAAGTGACGTCAACCGGCGGGACGGTCGTCGTCCGCTGCGGCGGTATCGGGAAGCGGCGGTACGCCGTCGGTGGAGGTGGCGCGATCGTCGAGGGCGGGAGCTATCGCATAGCGAACAGCTATCCCGTCGGAGACACCAAGGGACGGCCGAACGGGTGGGCGGTGAGTGTGACGGGAATGAGGCGCTACACGACCTTTGTCCCGGGGTCTCAAACGACGAGCAGAACGGTCGGTGGCGCGGCAGCGGGCCCGCACACCCACCAGTACGACCCCGGCTCGAGGCTGCTGCCGCTCGAGGGGTTCGGGAAGCCAGCGGTGGTCAGGGTCTTCGCGATCTGCGCACGGGTCGACTGACGCACACGCTCACGGAACACCGTTCTAGGAGGAAAGCATGACCCGTCTCGTTGTCCTCGCCGTCGCCGTCGCCGCTGCGGCTCACGGCGCCACCGTGGCCGCAAGCGGTGCAGTGGAGCCGATCCTGAAGCTCGCTCTCCAACGAGCGGACATGCCGGCCACGACGAGGAAGCCGCCGATCGCCTCGCCCAGCCCGGCCCCGATCCCCCGGAGCGCGCTCGCCGCTCTCCGGGTCCCCGGTCTCCAAGGCGCCGACTACGCCTACACGTGGCCTGCGGGCGGAGTGGTCGATACGGCCATCGGGGCGATCGACAAGGAATGGCACCTCGAAGGAAGCGTGTACCGGGCGCCCGACGCGGCCGGCGCCAAGAAGCTCTTCGCGCTCGGCAAGGCAGCGCAGATCGGATTCTTCTCGGACTTCCCGAGCGAGCCGCGGTTCCTCTCACGGCTCGTCCTACCGCGATACGGCGACGAACAATTCGTCCTCGTCTCGACCGACGCGCGGTTCGGCGTTCAGGCCATGGCGTTCGTCCGAAGCGGTTCAGTCGTCTGGGAGCTCCGGGTCGCGCCCATCCCGCTGCAGTTCCAGGCCGCGAAGGAACAGGTAGTTGCGGTCCTCCGGAGCTATGCCGCGAAGCAGAAGCGTCGCATCGGGGGAGCCTGAGCCGTCGTCATGCGCCTGCTGTCCCGTGGCTCCCACGCTCTGCTCCTCGCTGCGGCGACGCTGCTCGGCTTCGCCCTGGCGACGACGCTCGCTCACGCTGAGACGACCCGCCCGGCGAGCACGACGTTCAGAGGCACCTGGCTCTGCAACTGGAAGGTGGACGGTGATTTCGTCCCGCTCGCCGGTGCACGCGTCGAGCTCCTGACCCCGTACGTCGACCTCGACGACTTCGACATCGTCCCCGGCAACTTCCGCGTCGTGCAGGTCACGCACACGGCGGCCGACGGAAGCTGGTCGTTCACGTTCCCGTCGGACGAGGACGGCGACGACTACTGGGTCCGCGTGCTGACGAACGGCAACGGCGTGCGCATGCACGACTTCCTCCTACCGTGGCCGTTCTTCGTCGACTCGGATCGGAACCAGAACGACGTCCCGCTCCACGACTACGGGGCCCAGGTGATCCACACGTACCGGTGCGAGGTGTTCAGCGGCTTGCAGCGCGCCTACGACGATTTCGTCGCGACGACCGGCAAGCGGCCGCCGTACGGCGATCTCGACGTCGTCTCCCACGCGATCACGGCGGGTGTTCCCGTCACGATGTTCACCGAGATCTGGTGGCCGGCCGACAAGCCGGTCGCAGGCGACGCGCGGGGGACGGGGAAAGCCTACGGCTACGAGACGGCGTTCCACGAGTTCGCCCATTCGTTCCGCCACGCCTACGACGCGCCGCGCGGGATCGAGGGCCTCGGGCACTTCTTCGGCCTCGACGTCCCCTACTGGAACTACGCGCAGCAACACGGGGACTGCAAGAAGACGAACTCCGGTTTCGCCTTCAACGAGGGATGGGCGACGTACTGGGCGGGCAGGCTCGCAACAGGTCGCTCACCGTGCGGGGGCGACGGGCGCGACTACTCGATCGAGGGGAATGTCGCAGCCGCACTGCACCGGCTGCAACGACTGTGCGGTGTCACGCGCGGAGGCATGGCCGCCGTCCTCGAGGCGGCCGGTCCCTCGGGCCTCCCGACCCAGCCGATTCACACCTTCGACCAGTTCGCCGCCGCTGCGAACCGCCGGTTCTCGTCGTCCGACAGTTGCGTCCTCGACAAGGTGACGAGCTCTGCGACGGTCGGCGCGCGACGCGACACCCAGCGCGCGGGAACGCTGCCTGCCGTCGTCGGACGCCTTCGGCGTGACCTCGACCGCACGGTCGCGAGCTCTTCGCGCGCACTGGGTACGGCGCGCCTGATGCGCAGCCGACCGATCGACTGCGCCACCGGCGCGTGCACGGCGCGACTCGCGCGCGAGATCGCCGTGCCGCTCGCCGCAGGTCGGCTCGAGCTGGCGCGTGCTCTGCGCAAGGCCTCGGTCAGCTGGACGCCGCGCGAGCGGCGCGTGCTCGCCGGCCCGCCGAGCCGGGCGCAGATGAGCCTGCTCGAACGACGGGCGCGAGCGTTCCGCAGCACGGCGCGCGTCATCCAGGCGAGGATGCTTCGCGACGCGATCCGTGTCGCGCGCCCATACGTGCGCCGCGACGGCTCTGCGCGCTCACGGGCGATCCTGCGGGCGCTCGAGACCGCGGCCCGGAGGGGGCACGCGGCGCTCGTCCCGGGGATCGTGCCCACCGCAGCGCTGCCACGGGTCACGCGAACAGGCCCGAGCGGAGATTCGCCCCCGCCCCCGCCTCCTCCGCCTCCACCGCCTCCACCTCCCCCGAAGCCGAACCTCGTCGTCGGCGCGATCAGCTGGCCGGCCTCGTCGAGCGATCTGCCCCTGTCGGTGACGATCCGCAACACGGGTGAGACGCCGGCGCCGCCGAGCCGGCTGAAGCTCTCTCTTTCGAGCTCCTTCACCGGTGAGAGCGGCGAGCGGGTGCTCGACGTGCCGGGGATCGCCGCCGGTGGTCAGACGACGGTTCGGACTCAGTGCTTCGTGTATGTCACCGACCGGGCAACCGCAACGGCCGATGAGCCCCGCGCGGTCGACGAGAGCAACGAGTCCGACAACGCCCTGACGGTCGCCGGACCGCCGTGCAGGTACGACTGAGACGGGACGACGCAAGTCGAGCGACCGCGCGCGCGACTGCCCTATACCGAAGCTATAGCGGCCCCCCTGAGCATGAGCGCATGGATCACGTTCGTGGACGACCGAGGAGGTCATCGTGCTCGAGAGCAATGCAACGACCCGTCTCACGTCGGCGCTCGCGGCCGTCGTCGTGCTGGCCATGGCGCTCGCCGCCGCCGCGTCTGCCGCGCCGGGTGCGACGTGCGGCATCTGCGGCAAGAACCTGATCAAGAACCCCGGCGCCGAAGCGGGTGCGGGTGTCACCGCAGTCGGCGCCTTCGGAGTGGTGCCCGGCTGGACGAGCGTCGCCGGACAGTTCGGCGCCGCGGCCTACACGTTCGGGAACGGCTGGTTCGGGATGTCGTCGAAGGGCTCGCCCACGCGTCGCAAGAACTACTTCTTCGGAGGCACGACGACGGAGGCCGTCTCGGCGAAGGCGACGATCGGAACGCAGACGATCAAGCTGCCGGCGGCTGCCGCAGGGCGCAAGGTGGTCCTCGGCGGCTGGATCGGCAACTACGGGAGCGGGCCGAGCGGGAACATGACGCAGGTTCGCGCCGACTTCGCCGACGCGAGCGGCACTGTCCTGGCACGGCTCCGGATCGGGAACGACACGACGATCGCGGGCTCCGACATGGCGTTCCGCAGCCGAAAGGGCAAGGTCCCTGCGGGTGCCGCCCAGGTCACGATCGTCGTGACCTTTGCTGGAGGCAACAACTACAAGCTCGCCGGGGCCGACGACCTGTCACTCATCGTCGCCTGACCAACGCGCTCGGAGTGTGGTGGCCTGCCTGCCGCCGGCCGCCACACTCCGCGCCGATACGGTGACCGGACGGTGCGGATCGCCACCTGGAACGTCAACTCGGTGAAGCAGCGCGTGTCGCGGCTCCTGCCCTGGCTCGACGAGCGGCGCCCGGACGTCGTCTGCCTGCAGGAGACAAAGCTCGCGGACGACGCCTTCCTCGAGCTGCTCGGCGACGAGCTCGACAACCGCGGGTACGCCGTCGCCGTCCACGGCGAGACCGCCTGGAACGGGGTCGCGATCCTCTCGCGCGTCGGGCTCGACGACGTGGCGTCCGGCATCCCCGGGGCGCCGGGGTTCCCTCATCAGGAGGCGCGCGCGATCGCCGCGACGTGCGACGGAATCCGAGTCTTCTCCGTCTACGTCCCGAACGGGCGGGAGCCGGGCTCGGACCACTACCGCTACAAGCTCGACTGGCTCGCGGCACTGCGCGACGTCGTGGCGGCCGGCCCGGAAGCGACGATCGTCTGCGGCGACATGAACGTCGCGCCGGCGGACGCGGACGTCTTCGACCCGGAGGCATACGTCGGGCAGACGCACGTCACCCCTCCGGAGCGCGACGCGCTGGCAGAGCTGGTCGGGCTCGGTCTGCACGACGTCGTGCGCGACCGCTGGCCGAACGAGCGGGTCTTCACGTACTGGGACTACCGCGCCGGGATGTTCCACCAGGACCTCGGAATGCGGATCGACCTCATCCTCGCGAGCGAGCCCGTCGCAGCCCGTGTTCGCGCGGCCTGGGTCGACCGTCACGCACGCAAGGGAAGCGGCCCGAGCGACCACGCGCCGGTGATGGTCGACCTCGACGAGGCACCCGACGGCGACATCGGGCCGGTGGTGCCGCCGCCCTCGAGGCCGGTGCTCGAGCGGGCGAAGAAGCTGCCGCAGTCGCAGTAGCGGCTCAGTGCGGAAGCTCGACGTCGCCATCCTCGAAGCGCGCGACGACCGAGAGGGAGCCGCCGAGCGCCTCGACGTAGGAGCGGAGCGTCGAGAGCCGGACGTCGCCGCGCCGTTCGAGCTTCGACACCTCCGGCTGCGTCGCGCCGAGCTGCTCGGCGACCTCCAGCTGCGTGCGCCCCCGCGCTACCCGGAGCTGCCTGAGCGACGGGCCCACGGAGATGGCCGAGGCACCGCGCCGTTTCTCGATCCACGCACGCCACAGCCTCGACGTCCCATAGAGCGGATGGTCGCGGCCGAGGCGGAGGATCCGATCGGCCACCGGCCCGTGCGGGTCGCGGCGGATCTCCCGGAGCAGCGGGGCCCAGTCGTCGAGATCACCGCGGTCGAGCAGGTCGTCGAGCGCCGCCGGCCCGAGCTCCGCGACCGGCGTGTCGGACGCGTGGTCGAGATGCCGATGCCGCATCAGGCGCTCTC
>NZ_DATMBZ010000011.1:0-25704 GCF_035558935.1 Gaiella sp.
GGGATCGTCGCGGCTTCTGCGCTCGGGCTCACGCCGGTCGTGCTCGCCGTCACGGGCCTCGTCTTCCTCCTCGTCTCGCTCTCGTACGCCGAGGGAACCGCCGCCATCCCGGAGACCGGAGGCGCCGAGACCTTCACGCGCCGCGCGTACAACGACCTCGCCGGCTTCGTCACCGGCTGGGCGCTGTTTCTCGACTACCTGATCGTGATCGCGCTCTCGGCGCTGTTCCTGCCGCACTACGTCGGGGCGGCGCTCGAGGTCGAGGGCCTCCGGAGCTCGCCCTGGGACGTCGTGGTCGCGGTCTGCGCGATCGGCGTCATCGGCATCGTGCGGCTGGCGCGGCGCTCACGACTCCATCGGCCCGCGCTCGTCGTCGCCCTCCTCGACCTCGTCGTGCAGACGCTGATCGTGCTGATCGGCCTGGCGCTCGTCTTCTCGCCCGAGACGCTCGAGAACGGGCTCACCCTGGCGCCGGGCCAGGACTGGCTCGACGATCTCCTCTTCGCGATCCCGCTCGGGTTCCTCGCCTACACGGGCCTCGAGACGGTGGCGAACCTCGCCGAGGAGGCCCGCGAGCCCGGCCGGACCCTGCCGCGCTCGCTCTTCTCGGCAATCGGGCTCGTCGTGGTGCTGACCGTGCTCGTCGCCGTCGTCGGCGTCACGGCGTTCCCGGGCGCGAGCGGGTCGTCCGACCTCGGCGGCAAGTGGCTCGAGGCGCCGCTCGTCGGCATCGTGACGGCGTTCGAAGGGGAGTTGCCGGCGAATGTCGTCGACATGCTCCGGGTCGCGGTCGGCCTCTCGGCGGCGCTGATCCTGGTGATGGCGATCACCACCTCGATCTCGGGCTGTGCGCGGCTCGCCCACTCGATGGGCACGCACGGCATGTTGCCCCGCGAGCTCGGGCGGTTCGAGCGCCGCACGCTCGTCTCCAGGGAGACGATCGCCGCGATCACGGTGATGGCGATCGGGATCGTGCTCGCCGGCGCGACGGTCGACGACGAGGCGCGTTTCCTGGCGAGCACCTACAGCTTCGGCGTGCTGCTCGCGTTCACGCTCGCGCAGCTCGCCGTGATCCGGCTCAGGCGGCGCGAGCCCGACCTGCCGCGTCCCTTCCGTGCGCGGCCCGACGTTCGGATCCGCGGAGTCGCCGTGCCGCTCGCCGCGCTCGTCGGCGCGCCCCTCACGGCGGTGATCTTCGTGCTCGCGATGGTGACGCACGAAGGCGCGCGCTACGCGGGGCCGGCGTGGCTCGCGCTCGGTCTCGTCATCTTCGCCGTCACGCGGATGCGTCAGAAGCGAGGCATGTTCGAGGGCGTCGATCCGCGGGCCTCCCTGCCGGTCGGCGCGTCGTTCCGGCGCATCCTCGTGCCGATGAAGCTCGGCGACATCGGCGAGGAGATGGTCGCGACCGCGGTCGCCCTCGCGAAGGAATCGAACGCCAGGGTCGAGGCGATCACCGTCGTCCAGGTCCCGCGCGAACGGGCCCTCGACGCCCCCCTGCCCACGGCCGTCGCGGAAGAGGCCGAGGCGTCGGTCGACGAGGCGCGCGCGCTCGGGGAGGAGAACGACGTCGACGTCCGCGCCGAGGCCGTCCGCGCACGCTCGATCGGCCACGCGATCGTCGACGAGGCGACGCGCCGCAACGCCGATCTGATCGTGCTCGGGTCGTCGCCTCGCTGGCGGAGGCAGTCGCGGTTCTTCTCCCCGACCGTCGACCACGTCCTCCGGCACGCCCCCTGCGAGGTGCTGGTCGTCGCGTTCCCCGAGGGCGTGTTCGAGGAGGCGTGACACCTCAAGTACCCTCAATCGCATGAAGGCAGTGATCATCGGGTGCGGACGGGTCGGGTCGTCCGTCGCGAAGCAGCTCGCCGGCGACGGCTGGGACGTCACGTGCATCGACGACGACGAGAACGCGCTCTCGCGGCTGGGTGAGTGGCGCGGCGGCTTCGTCATCGGGCACGGCATGGACCTGGAGGTGCTCGACCGGGCCGGCGTCGCGACGGCGGACGCGGCCGTCGTGGCCACCGACGGCGACAACACGAACGTCGTGATCGGCCAGATTCTCCAGCGCCGCTACGACGTCGGCTGCGTCGTCGTGCGCGTCTTCGATCCGCGCCGGGCGGAGTTCTACGCCGAGCGCGGCCTGAGGACCGTGTGCCCGACCAAGACCGCGATCGCGACGCTGACGGACGTCGTGCGCTCGTGCGACGCGAGCCCGGTCGGGAGCGCGGGGTAACGACCGACATGTACGCGATCGTCGCGGGCGGTGGGAAGGTCGGGGCGAACATCACGCGGTCGCTCGTCCGGATGGGCCACGAGGTGACGCTCGTCGAGCAGCGACGCGACCGCTTCGAGCAGCTCGAGGCCGAGCTCGGACCGATCGTGCTCCAGGGCGACGCGACCGAGATCCATGTCCTCGAGCGCGCCGGGATCGCGCGGCCGCCCGAGATCGTCCTCGCCGTCACGGGAGACGACGAGGACAACATCGTGATCTCGCAGCTCGCAAAGGAGGGCTACGGCGTTCCCAAGGCGATCGCTCGCGTCAACGACCCGCGCAACCAGCCGCACTTCGACATCCTCGGCATCACGCAGACGGTCTGCGCGACATCCGGCCTGCTCGGGCTCGTCGAGCACGAGGTTCCCGAGCACGACCTCGTCAAGCTGCTCGAGCTGCGCGGCGAGGGTCTCGAGCTCGTGGAGCTCCACGTGCCGCCGGACGCCCCCGCGGCCGGCAAGCGCGTCGCCGGCATCGCCCTCCCCGAGGGCGCCAAGCTGGTCTCCCTGATGCGGAACGGCGTCGGGGAGATCGTGCGCGACGACACCGTGATCCGGCCCGGCGACCAGGTGGTCGCGATCCTCAAGCCGGGCGTGGAAGACCGCCTCCGGCGCGCCGTCGTCGGCTGATCGCGACGCCGAGCCGTCGCCTCCGCGACAATGCGCGGGGATGACGCTCGCCGAGCTCGCCGTCACCATCGGAGTGCTCGGGGCTCTCGGCCTGGTCGCGAGCCGGTTCGGCCTCTCGGCAATCCCCGCCTACCTGTTCGCGGGAATCCTGCTCGGCCCCAACGAGCCCGACTTCCTGAAGGTCGTGCAGCCGTCGGAGGTGACCGACTTCGTCGCCGAGATCGGCCTCCTCTTCCTGCTCTTCTTCCTCGGTCTCGAGTTCAGCGTCGACCGGCTCGTCCGCAGCGGGCGGCACGTCGGGCTCGGAGGGGCCGTCGACCTCCTCGTCAACGCCGGGCTCGGGCTGCTCGTCGGCCTCGCCGCGTTCGGGCCGACGTTTGCCGCGTTCGTGCTCGCCGCGTGCATCTACGTCTCGTCGAGCGCGATCGCCGTGAAGGCGCTGATCGACCTCCGCCGCCTGGCGGACGACGAGACCGATCTCGTCCTCGCCATCCTCCTGTTCGAAGACATCGCCATCGCTGCCGTGCTCGGCTTCGTCGCGACGGGCGGCGGCACCGTCGCGACGACGGCGGGAGTGACGCTCAAGGCGCTCGCGTTCGTCGCCGCCTCGCTCGCGGTCTCGCGGTGGCTCGGCGCATGGCTCGGCCGGCTCCTCGGCCGGCTGGAGCTCGAGTTCTTCCTCCTCGCCGTGTTCGGCTTCGTCATCGCGATGAGCGCCGTCGCGAAGGAGCTCGACATGTCGGAGGCCATCGGCGCACTGATGGCCGGAGTCGTCCTCTCCGACAGCGGTGTCCGCGAGGAGATCGAGCAGCGCTTCTTCGCCGTCCGGGATGTCTTCGCCGCGCTGTTCTTCTTCGCGTTCGCCCTGACGATCGAGCTCGATCGCACCGGCGACGTCGGCTGGATCGTGTTGCTCGCCGTGGCGGCGACGCTGGTCGGCAAGCTGGGCGTCGGCGTCGTCGCGGGCCGGGCCGGCGGCTTCTCGGTGCGGCAGGGGGTGAACGCGGGGGCGGCGCTCGTCGCCCACGGCGAGTTCACGATCATCCTCGCCCAGCTGGCCGCCGGGAACGCCGCGCTCGCGGCGGCGCACCGCGACGACATCGTCGCCTTCGCGGGCCTCTACGTCCTCGCGACCGCGACGCTCGGCGTCGTGCTGATGAAGGAGTCGAAGCGCCTCGGGCGCTTCCTCACGCCGGCGAGGGCGCCGGGGTGAGCACCGTGCTGCTTGACTGTATGAGAGGGTCGAAGGAGACGCGATGCCACTCGAGCTGAAAGAGACGCGCCTGCCGGGAGTCGGCGTGAAGTGGGTGATGACGCCCGCCAGCGGCAGCCGCGTGACGGTGATCCAGCACAACGACGGAGAGCGCGAGGTCTACGTCCACCGGCGGGCGCGCGACGAGGAGCCGGCGGTCGTGCTCGAGCTGCACGACGACGAGGCACGGCAGCTCGGCGCGCTCCTCGGCGGCGCCTACGAGCGTCCGAAGATCGTGGAGGAGCTCGAGATGGCGCTCGGCGAGTTCCAGATCGAGTGGATCAAGGTGCCGAACGGCAGCTGGGTGAACGGCAGGACGCTCGCCGACTGCGCCTTCCGCAAGCGGACGGGGGTCACGGTGATCGCGATCCTGCGGGAGTCGGAGTCGATCGCCGGAGCACAGCCGGACGACGTGATTCTCGACGGCGACACGATCGTCGTCGTGGGGAAGGCCGGCCAGTTCCGCCAGGTGCGGAAGCTGCTCGCCGAGGGTCCCGGGCAGGAGGAGTAGGACTACACGCGCCAGTAGTTCCGCGTCAGCAGCACGAGCACGGGCAGCAGCTCGAGCCGCCCGATCCACATCAGAAGCGCCATCACGATCTTCGAGAAGTCGCTGAACGGCGCGTAGCTTCCCATCGGGCCCGCGAACCCGAGCCCCGGCCCGACGTTGCCGAGGGTGCCGGCCGACGCCGCGACGGCGTCCGTGATGTCGAGACTGACGCTCCCGAAGCGGGCGTCGATCGCGAGGAGCGCCGCGCCGACGATGAAGATGCCGATGTACATCACGACGAACGCGAGCACGGCGCGGAGCGTCCGCTCCTCGACGGGCTTGCCGTTCAGGCGGATCGGCAGGACGAGCTCCGGATGGATCGTCTGGCGGAGCTCGCGGCGCAACAGGCGGCCGACGAGGAGGTGGCGGACGATCTTGACGGATCCCGTCGGCGACCCCGCGGAGGCTCCGACGAACATCAGCCCGATCATTGCCATGAGCGCGAGCGTGGGCCACTCCACGTAGTCGGTGATCGCGAAGCCGGTACCCGTCATCAGCGAGGTCGTCTGGAAGAACGCCTGCCTGATCGCCTCTTCGCCCGAGAACAGCTTGTCGTCGACGATCTCGGCGAAGACCAGGATCGACCCCAGCAGAAGCAGCAGGCCGTAGAGCCGCGCCTCTTCGTCCCGCGCGAGCGCGCGTGCGTCGCGGCGCACGAGCGTGCGGTAGAGCAGCGCGAAGTTGAGTCCCGCGAGCGCCATGAAGGCGGCGATGATCCACTGCGTCACGGGGGCGAACTCCTCCAGCGAGCGGTTCTCGGTCGCAAAGCCGCCGAGCGGCATCGTCGAGAGGGCGTTGCCGATCGCCTCGAAGGGGCTGAGCGCGTCGTCGAGCCCCGCGAGCCAGACGACGAGCAGCGCCCCGATCAGGACGAGCGTCAGGCCGATGTAGAGGAGCCAGAGGCGGCGCGCCGTATCTCGGATCCGCTCGGCGAGCTGGTCGACCTCGGGGCCGGGGAGCTCGGATTCGAACATCTGGCGCCCGCCGATCCGCAGCCGCGGGAGCACGGCCAGAGCCAGGACGATGATCCCCATCCCGCCGAGCCACTGGCTCAGCTGCCGCCAGAGGAGGATCGACCGGTCGAGGCTCTCGACGTCGGTCACGACGGTGGCCCCCGTGGTCGAGAACCCCGACATGCCCTCGAAGAACGCGTCCACGGGACGAGACAGCTGCGCCTCGTCCGAGAAGAGATACGGCAGCCCGGCGTAGAGGGCTGCGAGCAGCCAGGTCAGAGAGACGACGAGGTAGCCCTCGCGGAAGCCGATCGGCCCCGCGGCGCGACGCCTGCCGAGCCGTGCGAGCGACAGGCCGCCCCCGCCCGCGATCGCGCCGGCAGCGAGGAACGGCCAGAACGGCTCGCCGTAGCCGATCGCGACGGCCGCGGGAATCAGCGACGAGAGGCTGAGATACGCGAGGAGCGTCCCCGTCAGCCCGAGCGCCCCGGCGAGGTCGATCCCGAGCCACGCCCGCTCGCCGATGCGGGCGGCGCGGTAGGGGCTCACAACACCTTCTCGACGTCGCCGACGCGCGCCCTCTCGGTGAACACGATGACGCGGTCGCCCGCCTGCAAGACCTCGTCGCTCCTCGGGAACACCGCCTTCCCGTCGCGCACGATCGCGCCGATCAGCGCGCCCCGGATCGGCATGTCGCGGAACCGCAGCCCGACGTACTCGCTCGTCGGCTGCGTCGTGATGTCGAGCACCTCGTAGCGGTTGCCTTCGAGCATCGCGACCTGCTGCGTGCGCGGGTCGTGCGCGAACCGGACGATCTCCTCCGCGGTGACGCCCCGCGGGTTGATCGTCACGTCGACGCCCGAGAGCTCGTAGACCTCGGTCGAGATCGCGTCGTGGACGACGGCGATCGTGAACCGCACGCCGTGGACACGCGCGAGCGTCGCGGCGTAGTGGTTCTTCGCGTCCTCCTTCATCGCGAAGACCGCCGCTTGCGCTCGACCGATCCGCTCCCGCTCGAGGAAGTCCACGTCGATGCCCGTCGCGTTGTAGATGCGGCAGCGGGGCAGTTGCTCCGCGACCTCGCGGGCGCGCTCGAGCACCGGCTCGATCACCCGAACGCCGATGCCCTGGTCGGAGAGCGTCCGGGCGATTGCCGCGCCGACCTGTCCGCCGCCGTAGACGACGACGTCCTCGACGACTCCTTCGCCGGGGGCGAGCAGCGCCCCCCAGGCTCGCGCCGCGGCCGGGGAGCCGATCACGACGATCCGGTCGCCCTCACGGATCACGTCCTCGCCGCCCGGGAGCGTCATCGACGCCCCGCGGATGATGGCGAGGACGCGCGAGTCGTCGGGGATCGGGGCGTCCCGGAGCGGACGCCCGACGACGGCCGGGTCGGCGCCCTCGGGGATCGCGAACTCGACGATCTGCACCTGGCCGTCGGCGAACGTGTCCGTCTGCCTCGCGGACGGCATCCCGATCGAGCGGGCGACGGCGTGCGCCGTCTCGAGCTCCGAGGAGACCGCGAAGTCGACGTCGAGCCGCCCTTCGCGCCAGAGATCGATGTACTCGACGTTGGACGTCCGGATCACGATCGTCGCGCGCGGGGCCTCGACCCTGGCGAACGAGCACGCGACGAGGTTCACCTCGTCGCGCGACGTGCAGGCGATGAACAGGTCGGCGCCGGCGGTGCCCGCCTGCTGGATCGCGCGGCGACTTGCTCCGTTCGCCTCGATCGTCCGCAGGTCGTAGCGGTAGGCCAGCGGCTCGAGCCGGTCCCTGACGGTGTCGATCACCGTCAGGTCGTGCTCGCCGTGCAGCGCCTCGACGATGGTCGACCCGACCTGACCCGCCCCGACGACGACGATCTTCACGGCGGCGGAGCCTACCCCGACCGATGCGCCTTCGCCGGTACCCTCGACAAACGTGCGCGCTCTCCTGTTCGCACTCGTCGTCGTCGGCGGTCTCGCCGTCGCCGCCTGGGGCTCGGACGCAGCCCCGACCGCGTCCCCGCGGCTCGCCGTGGTCGTGCGTGGCCTCTCGGCGCCGGTGCTCGTGACGCAGGCGCCCGGGGAGCCGGGCCGGCTGTACGTGGTCGAGCAGGGCGGTCTCATCCGTGTGGTCGAGCGCGGGCGCGCGCGGCCGAGGCCGTTCCTCGACGTCCGCTCGCTCGTCGTCGCGGGGGGCGAGCAGGGCCTGCTCGGGCTGGCGTTCTCGCCGGGGTACGCGCGCAACAGGACGTTCTACGTGAACTACACCGCGCGCGGCGACGGCTCGACGAGGGTCGTGCGCTACCGCGCCGCGAACGGGCGCGCGCTTCCCGGCAGCGCCCGGGAGATCCTGCGCGTCGAGCAGCCGTACTCGAACCACAACGGGGGCAATCTCGTGTTCGGGCCCGACGGGAGCCTCTGGGTCGGCCTCGGCGACGGTGGCTCCGGGGGCGATCCCGAAGACCGTGCCCAGAACCCCGACACGCTGCTCGGCAAGATGTTCCGCCTCGACGTCGCGAAGGCGCAGCCGACACCGGAGCTCGTGGCGATCGGGCTGCGCAACCCGTGGCGCTACAGCTTCGACCGCCGCACCGGCGACCTCTGGATCGGCGACGTCGGCCAGAACGCCATCGAGGAGATCGACCGCCTACCCCACGGTACGACCGGCCTCGTCAACTTCGGCTGGAACGTCTTCGAGGGACGGAGCAGGTTCGGCGACGACACGCTCGGCCCCGGCCGTCTGATCCAGCCGGTGGCGCAGTACACGCACGCGGACGGCTGCTCGGTCACGGGCGGTTACGTCTACCGCGGCAAGGCGGTCCCGCGCCTCGCCGGGCGCTACGTCTTCGGCGACTACTGCAGCGGAAAGATCTGGAGCATCGGGACGAAGGGCGGCGCGCTCCGGCGCGAGCCGGTCAACGTCCCGCAGCTGACGTCCTTCGGGGAGAGCCTGAACGGGGCGACGCTCTACGCCGTGTCCGGCGCCGGGACGATCTACCGCTTCGCGCGTTGACCCCGGCCTCGACGGGGCCGTCAGCCGGCGCGCCGCCGCACCTGCGGCGACTGCCCGAGCGCCGCGTAGGCGACGGCGTTCAGCGAGTCGTTGAGCGCACGCAGCTCGCGGCTCACCTGGAGCAGCCCCTCGCTCGCCTCGAGCCGGGCGTCGATCCGCTCGAGCTGCGCGGCGATCCTGTCGAGCCGTTCGAGCAGCGCGTCGAGCTGCCGGTCGGGGACGTCCTTCCGCTCCATCGAGACGATTCTACGGACCGCTGTCAGCGAGCCTCGCGCCGCCGTGAGAGCCAGCCCCACGCGAGGACGCCGACGAGCGCACCGGTCGCGTCGATGAGCACGTCGAGCGCCGCCGCGTGCCGTCCCTCGACGAAGTGCTGGTGCACCTCGTCCGAGATCGCGTAGAGCGCAGCGAGACCGAGCGCGATACCCGGCCGCCGCGTCGCGCGCAGGAGCAGCGCGCCGAGGATCGCGTACTCGGTGACGTGCGCGAGCTTCCGCAGCAGGAGATCCCAGCCGCCGAGGCCGCTCGAGAGGCTCGGAATCGAGGAGAACGCGAAGATCACCGCGGCCCAGGCGAGCACGGGCAGCCATGCCGCCCACGCGGAGCGTGGCGTTGTCAGGGCCGACGTGGACATCGCCGAATGGTAGGCACGCCGGCAGCGCGCGAAGCGTGGCTCAACCATGCGGTTCACGAGCCGGTGCGAGCCGTTTGGCGAGCCCATGGGGCGCGATCGCAGCTCGTTACGATGGGCTACCTTCGACGGCGCGAAACACAGATGCGTGGTCGCGTCGCACGCGCGCCGTGATCTTGCCGACGGGGGGATAGGATCCAAGCGCCTGAGGAGTCGCGATGTCCTCGCAATCCGAAGCGGTGGTCGGACGAGAGCGCGAGCTCGACTCGCTGGCTCGGTTTCTCGACGCCGCCGCGGAGCACCCGGCCGGGCTCCTTCTCGAAGGCGAGGCGGGGATCGGCAAGACCACACTGTGGAAGCGCGTCGTCGCCGGCGCCCGGACGCGGTCGTATCACGTGCTCGTCAGCCGGCCGGTCGATTCGGAGACACAGCTCGCCTTCGCCGCGCTGGGCGACCTGCTGGAGGACGTCCCGACCGAAGCGATGTCGGGTCTCCCCGAGCCGCAGAGGCGCGCGCTCGAGGTGGCACTGCTGCGCAGGGAGGCCGAAGGCCCTGCGCCGCTTCCGCGCGCGGTCGCGCTGGGCCTCCTCGGCGTCGTGCGGTCGCTGACCGAGAGCAGACCCGTCCTCCTGGCGGTCGACGATGTCCAGTGGCTCGACCGACCGTCGGCGAGTGCGCTCGAGTTCGTCGCCCGCCGTCTCAGAGAAGGGCCGATCGGACTGCTGGTCGCCCGCCGGCTGGAGGCTGGGAACATGCCCGGACTGACCGAACTGGCGCTGCCGGACGATCGCTTCGAGCGGCTGGCCGTCGGGCCTCTCGACCTGGACACGCTCGATCGACTGCTCCGCGACCGCGCCGACGTCCAGCTCAACCGCCCGACACTCGAAGAGCTCCACGCCGCATCGGGCGGCAATCCCTTCTTTGCGCTCGAGATCGCAAGGAGCATCGACCAGCTCGAGCGGCCGTGGACGCCCGGTGCGCCGCTCCCGGTTCCGGACAACCTGCGCGCGCTCGTCGTCGAGCGCCTTTCCGGCCTCTCGTCACCGGCCCGTGCCGTCGGCCTCGTCGTCGCGGTGCTGCGGCGGGCGACGGTCGACCTCGTGCGTGCCGCTGCAGGGACATCCGGCACCGACGACGCTCTCGACGAGGCGGTTGATACGGGTGTGCTCGAGGTCGACGGCGAACGCGTGCGCTTTACGCATCCGCTCCTGGCATCCGTTCTGTACGCGGGTGCAACGGGCGCAGAGCGTCGCGAGCTCCACGCCCGCCTTGCGACGGTGCTCGAGGATCCCGAGGAGCGCGCCGGGCATCTCGCGCTCTCCGCTGCCGGGCCCGATGCGAAGCTGGCAGCCGAGCTCGACGAAGCCGCCGGCCGAGCCCGCTCCCGCGGAGCCCCCGACGCAGCGGCGGCGCTGTGGGAGCACGCCCGCCGCTTCACGCCGAGCAACGTCGCCGGCGAGGCGGGCCGACGGGGGATCGAGGCCGCCGAGTGTCTCTTCGAGGCGGGCGAGACGGAGCGTGCGCGCGCGCTGCTCGAGGAGATCGTCGCCGCCTCGCCGCCCGGGAGCGATCGTGCCCGGGCTCTCAACCGGCTGGCGTGGGTCCGCGCCTTCAGGGAGGGCTACCACGTCGGTGCCGAGCTCTTCGAGGCGGCCCTCGCCGAGGTCGGCGATGACGTTCGCCTGCAGATCGAGACCGAGCGGGGACTTGCGTGGAGCATTCACCAGGTGGGCAACGTCGCCGCTGCGAACGATCGCGCACGCCATGCGCTCGACCTGGCCGAGCAGCTCGGCGAGACAGGAGTGCTGGCGAGTGCGCTGGCCGACGTGGCCGTGCACGAGTCGGTCCGCGGCGACGGCATCGCGTTCGCGACGATCGAGCGCGCCCTGGCCCTCGAGAGCGAGGTCGGTTGGCACCCGATCCTCAGCCGCCCGCGCTGGGTCCACGGGATGCTGCTCCAGTGGGCCGGAAACCTCGACGGGTCGCGAGTCGTACTCGAGGCGCTCCGCCGAGACGTACTCGCCCAGGGCGACGAGCACTCGCTGGCGATCGTCCTGGACCAACTGGCGCGCACCGAGTGCCTGGCAGGCAACTGGCCCGTCGCCGCCCGCTATGCCGAGGCCGGCTACGAGGCGGTGTCGCAGACCGGCGAGAGCGAGCGGCCCTACGCTCTGACGGGCAGGGCGCGCGTCGACTCCCACCTCGGCCTGGTCGAGCCGACCCGCTCGGCGACGGACGAAGGCTTACAGCTGGCGCTTCGGATGGGAGTCATGCCGGCGTACTTCGAGCTGCTCGCCGTCCGCGGCTTCCTCGAGCTGTCGCTGGGTAGCGCGGCGGAGGCGCATCGCTTTCTCGGCCCGCTGCCCGACGGCGTCAGGGAGGCGGGCTTTGGCGAGCCGACGTTCTTCCGCTTCCACGGCGACGCGGTCGAGACGCTCCTCGCGCTCGGTCGCATCGAGGAGGCGGCCGCGCTTCTCGACGAGCTCGAGGAGAGGGGCAGAGCCCTCGAGCGCGTCTGGGCGTTGACGATCGCGAGCCGCTGCCGCGCACTGTTGCGCGCGGCCACCGGTGAGATCGAGCGGGCCGACACCGAGCTCGAGCACGCACTCGAGCTCCACGAGCGCCTCGGGGAGCCCTTCGAGCGCGCACGCACGCTTCTCGTCAGGGGAACGATCCAGCGTCGGGCCCGGAAGAAGCGGGCCGCCCGCGAGTCACTCCAGGCTGCGCTCGCGGTGTTCGATTCGCTCGGCGCGAGGCTGTGGTCGGACAAGGCGCGCGCGGAGCTGACGCGAATCGGCGGCCGAGCGCCGGGACCTGGAGCTCTGACGCCGACCGAAGAGCGGGTCGCGAGCCTCGTCGCCGCCGGACGCACGTATCGCGAGGTGGCCGACGAGCTCTTCATCAGCCCCAAGACCGTGCAGTGGAACCTCTCGAAGATCTACCGCAAGCTCGGCATTCGCTCACGCGGGGAGCTCGCGGCCACGCTCGCCCAGCAAGGCGGCAGCGCAGGATCGGCGCCTGACGGCGACGGTCAAAGCCCAGCCGTTCCGCCGGTTCCCGAGTAGCTCTCTCCGGCGAAAGACCGGCCGCTGCGCCGATTTTCGCGCGACCGCTGCGGGCGTACGTTCGCAGTGTCAGCACACAGAAGGAGGAGCGACATGAACGGACAGCGTGCCGTCGGTCTCATCGCAGGTGCGGTGTTTGCGGCGATGCTGCTCACGACGGCGGCCGTCGCTGCGTCGGAGCCACTGACGCCACAGGCGATCCGCGCGCTGGGCGAGCGCTACCAGGCCATGGCCGAGCACTACGGGACGAGCTCGTCGCTTCCGCGCGAGGCGATTCAGGCGATGGGGGAGCGCTACCAGGTGATGGCGGAGCACTACGGAGGGTCGTCTGACACGGGAACGGCGACGGGTCTACCCCCGCAGGCACTCGAGGCGCTCGGGTCTCGCTGGGTGGCGGCCGCCCAGTACTACCGACAGGCGGAGCTCGAGCAAGCGCGGCAGGCCGCGGGCGCGTTCGACTGGCTCGACGCCGCGATCGGAGCGCTCGCTGCGACCGGGGCCGTGGCCCTCCTCGGTCTCGGTGCCCTGGGCCTGGGCGTGCGCGCGCACAGATCGGCGGGCCCGGCCGTCTCGTGACTGACGACCATGGGAGGGCGGCGCCATACCGCCCTCCCCGACGTCCGAAGAAGGCGCTTGGCCACGCTGCGCCGACGTGAGCCACCGCGAGGAGTGGTAGGCTCGCGCCACCAGAGAGGAGCGCGGTGAGGGAACCCGGTGCGAGTCCGGGACGGTCCCGCCGCTGTGAGGGGAGACGCTCTCCCGCCACGACGCCACTGGCCCACGGGCCGGGAAGGCGGCGGGGGAGGGGGCCCCGAGTCAGAAGACCTGCCGCTCTCCCGACGCCTCGACCCCCTCGCGGAAGGGAGAAGGAGATGCACCCATGGCACGTTTCGCCCTCGCGGCGGCGCTGAGCGCCCTCGCGCTCGTCCTCGTTCCCGCGGCTTCGGCCACCTCCTCTGCCACACCGGCAGCGTTCCCGGCCACCATCACCGTCTTCAACGGGAAGGTGACGGTCGCGAAGCGACCGACCCGGATCGTCTCGCTCTCCGCCACCGCCACCGAGACGCTGTTCGCGATCGGCGCCGCCAGGCAGGTGATCGCCGTCGACGAGCGCTCGGACTACCCGGCGGCGGCGCCGCGCACGACGCTCTCGGGCTTCACGCCGAACGTCGAGGCGATCGCCGCGTACCGACCCGACCTCGTCGTGATCTCGTACGACCCGAAGGGGCTCTCCGAGGCGCTCGGCAGACTCGGCATTCCGGTCGTCCACCAGGACGCGGCCGCGACGCTGCGCGGCGCGTACCAGCAGATCCGCCAGCTCGGGAAGGTGACGGGGCACACCGTCGAGGCGACCCGGCTCGTGACGAGCATGAAGCAGCGGATCGCGGCGATCGTCGCCAGGAACCGAGCGAAGGCGACCGGAGTGACCGTCTACCACGAGCTCGACCCGACGCTGTTCAGCCTCACGTCGAACACGTTCGTCGGCCGGGTCTACGCCATGTTCGGGCTGCGGAACATCGCGGACGCGGCGAAGGGCGGCACCGAGTACCCGCAGCTCTCGCCCGAGTACGTGGTCGCCGCGAACCCCGGGCTGATCGTGCTGGCCGACACCGTCTGCTGCGAGCAGAGCGTGCGGACGGTCGCCGCGCGGCCGGGCTGGTCGCGGATCGCGGCCGTGCGGACCGGCTCGGTGGTCCGCCTCGACGACTCGATCGCCTCGCGGTGGGGGCCGCGTCTCGTGAACCTGGTGCGTGCGGTCGGCACCGCGCTCCAGCGGCTCGGGCGCCAGTAGCGTCGGGTGGAGGCCGCCGCCGCACCGGTGCGCACGATCCGCGTTCGCGGGGTCACGCCCGGGTGGGCGCTCGGCGCGCTCGCGTTTCTCGCCGTCGCGTTCGTCGTCGGCGTCGTCGCCGGCCCCGTCGACATCGGGGTCGGCGACGTGCTGCGCTCGCTGGGCGAGAAGCTCGGCATCCCCGGCGTCACGTCGCCGCTCGACGCGACCCACGAGTCGATCCTCTGGGACCTGCGCGTGCCGCGCGTTCTCCTCGCGGCGCTCGTGGGCGGGATGCTCGCGGTCGCGGGTGCGACCTACCAGGGCGTGTTCCACAACCCGCTCGCCGACCCCTACCTGCTCGGGGTCGCCGCGGGCGCGGGCCTCGGCGCGACGCTTGCGATCGCGTACCTCCCGCACGCGCTCGAGGGACGGCAGGTGCTGCCGTTCGCGGCGTTTGCCGGTGCGGCCGTCGCCGTCGTGCTCGCCTACGGGATCGGCCGCGCCGCCGGCCGGGAGCGCGACTCCGCGACCCTCGTCCTCGCCGGCGTGACGGTCGCGAGCTTCTTCACCGCGCTGCAGACGTTCGTGCAGCAGCAGAACACGGAGACGCTCCAGGAGGTCACCTCGTGGATCCTCGGGAGCCTGCCGAACACGGGGTGGAGCGACGTGGCCGTCCTCGCACCGTACGTCCTGCTCGCGACGGCGGTGATCGTCGCCATGCGACGCGTCGTCGACGTCCTGAGCCTCGGTGACCTCGAGGCTGCGAGCCTCGGCGTCGACGTGCGGCGCACGCGGCTCGCGCTGGTCGTCGCCGCGACCGTCGGCACGGCCGCTGCGGTGGCGGTGTGCGGCCTGATCGCCTTCGTCGGGATCATCGTCCCGCACGCGATCCGGCTCGTGGTCGGCACGTCGTACCGCGGGCTGCTTCCGCTCTCCTTCGTCGTCGGTGCGGGGTTCCTGATCCTCGCGGACGTCGTCGCCCGGACGGCACTCGCCCCGGCGGAGGTCCCGATCGGCGTGATCACCGCGCTCTTCGGCGCGCCGTTCTTCGCGTTCGTCCTCCGGACGCGGGGAGGCCGCGCATGAGCGCCATCGCACTCGACGGCGTGACGGTGAGGCTGGGCGGTCGTCCGGTCGTGCGGGAGGTGACGGCACAGGTGGAATGCGGCGAGTGGGTGGCGCTCATCGGCCCGAACGGTGCCGGCAAGACGACGCTCCTCCGCGCGATCGCGGGGCTCCTCCCGTACGAGGGGCACGTGTCGCTCTTCGAGCGGCCGGCCGCCGACCTCGAGCGGCGCGAGCGGGCGCGGCTGCTCGCCGTCGTACCGCAGGAGCCCCAGACACCCCCCTGGCTGACGGTCGCGGAGTACGCGCTGATGGGCCGGACTCCGCATCTCGGGCCGCTCGCGCGTGAAGGAGCCGCCGACCGCGATGCGGCCGCGCGCGCGCTCGACCGGCTCGGGCTGGAGCCCTTCGCCGAGCGGGCGCTCGGGACGCTCTCCGGCGGCGAGCGCCAGCGCGTCGTCGTCGCCCGCGCCCTCGCGCAGGAGGCGCCGATCGTCCTCCTCGACGAGCCGACTGCTGCCCTCGACATCGGCCATCAGCAACAGGCGCTCGAGCTGCTCGACGCGCTCCGCTCGGCGGACGGGCTGACGCTCGTGGCGGCGATGCACGACCTCACGCTCGCCGCGCAGTACGCCGACCGTGTGCTCCTCCTGGCCGAGGGACGGATCGTCGCCGACGGAGCTCCCGCCGACGTGCTCACGGAGTCGGCGCTCGCAGAGCACTATGGTGCCTCCGTGCGCGTCGTGACGCTCGACGACCGGATCGCCGTGCTTCCGTCGAGGGGCTCGTAGAGTGCGCCGCCACGTCGTCCTCGCCCTTGTATCGGCCGCCGCGCTGAGCCTCCCCGTCGCCGCCGACGCCGCGACGGTGCATCTCGAGCAGTTCGTCACGACGGGCGGGTCGGTGCAGGTCAGCGTCGTCGTCCGCAAGCCCGCGTCGTTCTCGGTGCTCCTGCGCACGCGGACCGTCGGCCGAACGCAGCTCGTCCTGCTCGGGAAGCACGCGCCGCACGGTGGCCCGCTGCTCGACACGGCGACCATGCACTGCGACGGCGCAGCCGGGTCGTACTACTGCAAGGGCGCCTTCGAGCCGCTCCCGGCCGGGACCTACACCTTCCGCGTCCGGCGCCCGTCGGGCTTCGGCACGCACGTCGAGCTCACGGTGCGCTGGTAGCGGCGCCCGCCGCGCGCTCCCACTCGAGCCGGCGCGCGTAGGGCCGGTAGCCGAGCCTCGTGTTCACCGCGAGCATCGGCGCGTTCGTCTCGTCGTTGTCGGTGAGGACGATCGTCGCGCCGAGCTCCGCCGCGCGACGGAGGCTGTGCGACTTGAGGAGCAGCGCGAGTCCCCGGCCGCGGTGTGGTCGGCGGACGCCGCAGAGGTTGTTCTGCGCGCGCCCGCTCGGCCGGTCGACCCGGATCATCGTCATGCCGGCGAGCTCGCCGTCGACCAGCGCGACGAGGCTCGCGTCGTCGTCGATCAGCGGGCTCCTCCAGAACTGGGCCCTCCAGTCCTCGAGCTCGATCGCGTCGAAGTCCTCGTTCGGGATGTCCTGCGAGAGCTCGAGGTCGAGCTCGTAGATCGGCTTCGGGTCGTCGAGCTCGGCGAGGGGTACGAGCTCGATGCCCGCTGGCACCGGGCGTGGCTCGACCGTCCGGGGATCGACGCCGGACACGGTCGCCGCCGCGATCTCGGTGAACCCGCGCCTCGACGCAAGCGCCCGGGCTGCTGGCTCGTCGAGCGAACCGGCCCGCGTCGTCCCCACGCCGAGCCGGGCGAGGTGCTCGTCGGCTGCCTCGGCCAGGGCAGTGCCGATGCCCTCGCCGCGCCGCGACGGATCGACCGTGAGCGAGAGCATTCCGGCGGCTGGATCCGCGTGCCACCAGGATCGGCCCGCGTGCGCCCAGCCGAGGAGCTCGCCGGCGTCCTCCCACGCGAGGAGCGTGTGCCCCGCCCGCGACGGAATACCCGCGAGCCAGTGCCGCATGCCCTCCTCGGTGACGATCGACTCGGGCCAGGCGCGCTGGCGCAACGCCGCAGCGCGCGCGATGTCGTCGAGCGTTCCCTCCCGAAGCACCGCCGGACCGTAGCTGCGGGTTTGTCCGGATGGGCCGCGCGGCGATCTGCGTAAGATCGATCGGTCATCGATTATCGAGTGTGAAGGGAGCCAGCATGAGCGAGATGCGCGGCGCCGACCTCGTCGTCGAGTACCTGATCCGGGAGAAGGTGCCGTACCTGTTCGGGTACGCGGGCCATGGCGCTGTCGGCCTTCTGGACGGTGTCTTCGACCGCCAGGACGAGATCTCGGTCGTCTTCCCCCGCATCGAGACCGGCGCGGCCTACATGGCCGACGCGTACTACCGCGTGAGCCACGAGGTGATTCCCGTCTACACGTCGACCGGGCCGGGGCCGATGTTGCTCACGGCCGGCGTCGCGAACGCCTTCTACGACTCCTCCGCGATGATCGCGATCACGGGCCAGGTGGCGACCACCCAGTACGACTCCGGCGCCCTCCAGGAGGAGTACCGCTACTTCCAGGCCGACTACCCGAGCATCGCGAAGGTGATGACGAAGCGGAGCTTCCAGGCCCATTCGGTCTCTGATCTCGGGAAGTTCCTGCCGAAGGCGTTCAAGCTCGCACGTGAGGGACGGCCCGGGCCCGTCCACCTCGACGTGCCGTACGACCTCTGGGTGACGAAGGCCGACGTCGAGGTGCCGGACCCCGCCGAGCGCTCGCTGCAGCTCAACTGGCGCACCCCCGGCTCTCCCGAGGCGGTGGCAAAGGCGCTCGAGCTGCTCCTCGGCGCGCGCCGGCCGCTGATTCTCGCGGGCGGAGGCGTGATCTGCTCGGAGGCGAGCGAGCAGCTCGCCGCGTTCGCGGAGCACGTGAACGTCCCGGTCTACACGACGTTCATGGGCAAGGGCGCTCTCTCGGCCCGGCATCCGCTGCATCTCGGGATCGCGGGCTGCTGGGGCGAGTACCCGGCGCAGGAGGCAGCCCGGAACGCGGATGTGATCCTCGCGCTCGGCTGCCGGTTCTCGGACATCCACAGCTCCTCGTGGCTGCCGGGCTACACGTACAACATCCCGCCGACGAAGCTGATCCACGTGGACATCGACCCGCAGGAGATCGGCCGGAACTACCCGACCGAGCTCGGCATCGTCGGCGACGTCCGCGAGGTGCTGAAGCAGCTCCTCTCGCTCGCCGAGCAGCAAGGGCCGAAGCGCGACCGCTCGCCGTGGCACGGCCAGGTCGAGGCCTACAAGGAGGAGTGGTCGAACTTCATCGAGCAGGAAAAGGCCTCCGACGCCGTGCCGATCGACCCGCGGCGCGCGATCAAGGAGCTCCGGGCCGCCGCGCCCGACGACACGCTGATGATCACCGACACGGGGAACCACCAGACGTGGGTCGAGCAGTACTGGGACGTCTACGGGCCGCAGACGGTCTTCACGCCCGGCGGCTTCGCAGGCATGGGCTTCGGCACGTACGGCGTGCTCGGGCTCAAGCTCGCGCGGCCGGAGCAGCCCGCCGTCTGCGTCACGAGTGACGGCAGCTTCATGATGTTCCCCGGCGCCGTCGCGACGGCAACCGAGTACGGGATCCCCGCCGTCTGGGTGATCCTCAACAACTACACGATCGGCGTGATCCGCGACCTGCAGCGGTTCTACATGGACGGACGCGAGATCGGCACCAGCTTCGTCAAGCACTCGACCGGCGAGTTCTGGAACCCCGACTTCGCGAAGATGGCGGAGGCGATGGGCGCCGGAGGGATCTCGGTGGAGGACCCGGCCGACCTCGGGTCGGCGTTCGAGACCGCGCTCGCGGCCGGGACGCCCTACGTGATCGACGTCAAGGTCAACCGCGACACGGCCGTGCCGCTCATCGGGACGTGGCACTTCGCGCCGATCCCGCAGGCCGAGCCGACGTTCGGGAAGCCGCTCGTCCTCACGTGAGCCTGTACCCGTTCACGGCGATCGTCGACCAGGAGCGCCTCGTGCAGGCGCTCCTGGTCAACGCCGTCAACCCCGCGGTCGGGGGCGTTCTCGTCGAGGGGCCGAGCGGCACGGGGAAGTCCACGGCCGTGCGCGGCCTCGCCGAGCTCCTGCCGGAGATCGAGGTCGTCGCGGACTGCCCGTTCTCGTGCGACCCGGCCGACCCGTGCAGCTCGTGCCGCGAGCGGGTCGCGCGCGGCGAGCACCTCGGTTCCCATCTCCGCCGCGTGCGCGTGGTCGACCTGCCGCTCAACGCCACCGAAGACCGCGTGGCCGGTTCGGTCGACATCGCCCGGGCGCTCCGCGAGGGCGTCATGGCGCTCGAGCCCGGCCTGCTCGCGGAGGCGAACCGCGGGATCATCTACGTCGACGAGATCAATCTCCTCGACGACCACATCTGCGACGTGCTGCTCGACGCCGCCGCGCTCGGCGTCAACGTCGTCGAGCGGGAGGGCGTCTCGGTGTCCCACCCGGCTCGCTTCCTGCTCGTCGGGACCATGAACCCCGAGGAGGGGGAGCTGCGGCCGCAGCTCGCCGACCGGATCGGGCTACGCGTCGGCGTCGACGCGCTCTCCGATCCCGGACGCAGGGCGGAGATCCTGCGCCGACGCGAGGCGTTCACCGCCGACCCCTCCGGTTTCGCCGCCGGCTGGTCGGACGAGCAGTCGAAGCTCGCCGCGGCGATCCAGTCCGCACGCGACCGCGTCGGAGCCGTCGCCGTCGCACCGGACCTGTACCGGGCCATCGCCCGGCTCGTCACCGGCGCTGGCGTCGCGAGCCATCGCGCCGACGTCACGATCCTGCAGTGCGCCAAGGCCCTTGCGGCGCTCGACGGGCACGACGCGGTCGAGCCGGCCAACCTCCTCGACGCTGCGGGGCTCGCGCTCGGTCACCGCGTCCCGGTCGATCCGTTCGAGCCCGCCTCCGGGCTGGACGACCGGCTCCTTCGCCGCATCCTCGAGGACGCACTCGACGCGGAGACGAGCGAAAAAAAAGCGGCGGTCCCGGTGAGGCCGGGACGGACACTGCACTAGACGAGCTGGAGGGCCGGCCCGGTATCGCGGAGCTCGAGGCGGACCCTCGCCGCGTGCTCGACCGGCCCGGGCCGCCCGACCGCCTGGAGCGCGGGGCGATCGGCCGCCGCGACCGGTCGCTCGTGGCGTTGCGCCGGGGGAAGTACTCGAGGCCGCGGATCGCCGGACGACGCGACCACGACGTCGCATTCGACGCGACCGTCCGGGCGGCCGCGGGGAGAGCCGGTCGACGCGCACAGCCTTTCGCCGTCTCGGCCGAGGACCTCCGCCGGAAGGTGCGCGAGCACCCTGTGCCCCTGGAGGTGTGTTTCGTCGTCGACAACTCGTACTCGCTCCACGCCGACCGGCTGGTCGAGCAGGTGAAGGGGCTGGTCTTCCGGCTGCTCGAGGACGCGTCGGCGCGGGGCGACCGAGTCTCGGTGGTCGCCTTCAAGAGCGGGGTTCCAGAGGCGGCGCTCGTGCTGCGACCCACGCGCAGCCTGAGGCTGGCCGCGGACTCACTGACCCGAATCCCGCTGAGCGGCCGGACGCCGCTCGCCGGGGCGCTCGAACTGGCGCGGCGCGTCGTCCGCCAGGAGCTGCAGAAGCGCCCGAACGCGCGACCGCTCGTCGTCTGTGTCACGGACGGCCTGCCCAACGTGCCGCTGCGCCGCGGCGGCGACCCGCTGGCCGACGTCCTCGCAGAGGGCCGCCTCATCCGCCGTGGCCGCGTCGGCTGCGTCGTGGTCGACGCCGTTTCGCCCGAGCGGGCCGGCGAGAGCTGCGGGCCGGCGCTGGCGGATGCCTCGGGAGGCCTCCACCTGCCGATCACCGAGGTCTCGCCCGACGTCTTCCTCGGTGTCATCAGGGAGAGCGCGTAGAACGTGTCCGTGCTCACGCAGGAGCAGGCGGAGGTCCTCGAGGCGCTGACCGATCAGCGGATCGGCGCGCTCCCCGACGGCGCGGCCCCGGAAGGGCTCGTCGAGGAGCTCGAGGCCGAAGGGCTGCTCGAGCCCGCACGGCGCGAGGAGGTCGTGGGCGTGCTCGAGGGTCGGGCCGCAGGGCGGCCGGTCCAGTGGGGCGCCCTCACGACCACGCAAGGGGAGGTGCTCGCCGGCTTCGCAGGCCATTGCCGCGACGAGCTCGACGACGTCGAGGTCTCGAGCGACGAGGACACCCGCCTGAGCGTCCGCTGGAGAGCCGAGGAAAGCCGCTTCGAGCTCCGCAACGGCTTCCTCGGTGTCGACCGCCTCGCGACGAGCACCCCGACGATGCTCCTCGGCGACGTCGAGCGCGATCTCGACGGCCTCGTCACCCTCTTCCTCGACCGGCCGGAGCTGCGCTCGAGGCTCGCCGTCTGCGATCTCGACCGGCTCGAGCGTCTCGGAACGGTGCGCTCGAGCGCGTTCGTGTACTTCGAGTGGTTCCTGCGCGATGCCTACGGCGTCAAGCTGATGCCCGTCCCCGCCTTCACGCAGGGGCTGATCGACCGCGGCATCATCTCGCTCGGCATGGGCTGAGAGAACGCGCGGCTAGCATCGATCCGTGACCGTGACTCCCCACGAGGAGCTCCTCGCAGGGCTCAATCCGGCCCAGCGGGAAGCCGTGCTCCACGTCGACGGGCCGCTTCTCGTCGTGGCCGGCGCGGGCTCGGGCAAGACGCGCGTCCTCACGCATCGGGTCGCACACCTGATTCGCGCGCACGGCGTGAAGCCGAACGAGATCCTCGCGATCACGTTCACGAACAAGGCCGCGACCGAGATGCGGGAGCGTCTCGAGCGGATCCTCGGCCGCACCGCCCGCGCGATCTGGATCCTCACCTTCCACGCCGCCTGCGGTCGCATCCTGCGCCGGGAGGCCGAGCGGCTCGGCTACCGCTCGTCGTTCACGATCTACGACCAGGCCGACCAGGTGCGCCTCGTGAAGGCGTGCCTCGAGGAGCTCGGGAAGGACCCGAAACGGTTCACGCCGCGCGGCATCCACGCGCAGATCTCGAACGCGAAGAACCAGCTCATCGGCCCGGAGGAGTACACGTCGCGCGTCGCGTCCTTCTGGGACCAGACCGTCGCCGAGGTATACGAGCTCTACCAGCGCCGGCTCTTCGCCTCGAACGCCGTCGACTTCGACGACATGCTGATGCTCACCGTCGACGTCCTGGAGCGCTTCCCGGAGGCGCTCGAGCGCTGGCAGTCGACGTTTCACCACGTCCTCGTCGACGAGTACCAGGACACGAACCACGCCCAGTACCGCCTGCTCCAGCTCCTCGCCGCGAAGCACCGCAACGTGTTCGCCGTGGGCGACCCCGATCAGTCGATCTATGCCTTTCGCGGCGCGGACATCCGCAACATCCTCGACTTCGAGAAGGACTTCGGCGGGGCGGACACCATCGCGCTCGAGCAGAACTACCGCTCGACGAACGCAATTCTCGAGGCGGCCAACTCGGTCATCGACAACAACCGCGACCGCAAGCCGAAGCGGCTCTGGTCGGAGCTCGGCCAGGGCGACCCCGTGGAGGTGGTCGAGGTCGAGGACGAGCATGCCGAGGCCCGCTTTGTCGCCGCGGAGATCGCGCGACAGGTGGAGTCTGGCTACTCGGCGTCCGAGATCGCCGTCTTCTACCGCACCAACGCGCAGTCCCGCGTGCTCGAGGACGTGCTCGTGCGGCAAGGCGTCCCGTACCAGGTGATCGGCGGGCCGCGCTTCTACGAGCGCGCCGAGATCAAGGACGTGGTCGCGTACCTCTCGGTCCTGGACAACACGGACGACGCCGTGGCGCTGATGCGGATCGCGAACCGCCCGCGGCGGGGAATCGGGGACACGTCGATCCAGCGGATGGTCGCGCATGCGACGGCGCTCGGGATCTCCCTCTGGGATGCGACCGCCGACCCCGAGGCGGCGGGCGTCGCAACCGCGAGCGCGCGTGCGATCCGTGGCTTCCGCACGATGATGGAGTCGCTCATGTCAGCGGCGCAGGAGCTCGAGATCGACGAGCTCGTCGAGGCCGTGCTCGAACGGTCGGGGACGGTGGAGGCCTACGAGGCCGAGCGGACGATCGAGGCCCGCGGCCGGATAGAGAACCTCTCCGAGCTCGTGGGCTCGGCGCAGGAGTACCGCGCCCGCACCGAGGAGCCGACGCTCTCCGGCTTCCTCGAGGAGGTGCAGCTCCAGTCCGACCAGGACACCCTCGCCGAAGACGAGGCCCAGGTGACGCTGATGACGATCCACAACGCCAAGGGTCTCGAGTACCGCGTTGTGTTCCTGATCGGGATGGAGGAAGGAATCTTCCCGCACGCGCGCTCGCTCGAGGAGAACGAGGTCGAGGAGGAGCGCCGGCTTGCGTACGTCGGCATGACACGCGCGATGGAGCGGCTGACGCTGACGCACGCGACCGCCCGCTCGCTCTACGGCCGCCGCGAGTACAACCTGCCGTCCCGCTTCCTCGACGAGCTGCCGGCGTCCGTCGAGCGGGAGCGCCTCCAGCCGGCCTCGTGGTCCGGCTACGCGCAGTCGCCCCGGCAGGTCACGCCGCGCGACGAGCGCGCAGTCCCGGCGCTCTCGACGGGCGACTCGGTGCGACACGGCTCCCTGGGCGAGGGCGTCGTCACGCGGATCGAGCCCGACGGCGTCGTCACCGTGCGCTTCGCGGCGGACGGCAGCGAGCGGCGGCTGATGCTCGACTACGCGCCGCTCGAGAAGGTCTGAGCGCGGCCCCGGCGGCATAGGATCGGCGGATGGCGTATCGCGTCCGCACCACACGCGACCTGGACGAGTGGGCCGCCGCCGCGTCCGCGATCGGGCACTACTTCGGTTGGCAGCCGACCGAGGAGGACGCTGCCCGCTTCGCAAAGCTGCTTCCACTCGATCGGATGCACGCCGTGTGGGACGACGGCGTGGTCGTGGCGGGCGCGGGCGTCTTCCCGTTCGGGCTGACGGTGCCGGGAGGGGAGCTGCCGTGTGCGGGAGTCACGGTCGTCGGCGTCTTGCCGACGCATCGACGCCGCGGCCTGCTGCGGCGCATGATGGACGCCCAGCTGCGCGACATCCGCGCGCGCGGCGAGCCGATTGCGGCGCTCTGGGCGTCGGAGGAGACGATCTACGGCCGCTTCGGCTACGGGCTCGCGTCGACGTCGCTCAACCTCGACGCCGACCGCAGCGCGGTATCGATCGTGCGTGGCTCAGGGCCACATGCGTCCATACGGCTCGTGTCGCACGAGGAGGCGTTGAAGACCTTCCCCCGCGTCTACGACCGCGTGGCCCGGACGAGACCTGCGATGATCGTCCGCACGCGAGAGTGGTGGGCGTCGCGTCGCCTCGACGACGCGCCGGAGCGCCGCCGGGGAGGGGGCCCGCTGGTGCGGGCGCTCCTCGAGCGCGAGGGCCGTTCCGTCGGGTACGCGCTCTACCGGCTCGTGCAGGAAGGCTCCTCGCCGGAGAGCTGGACGAAGACCGTCCGCGTGCTCGAGGCGTTCGGCCTCGACGACGCCGCGACGCGCGACGTATGGCGCTTCCTCTTCGAGATCGACTGGACCGACCGGGTCGCCGCCTACCACCTTCCCCTCGACCATCCTCTGCCGCTGCTCGTCGACAGGATCAACAAGCTCCGGCTCACGCTCTGGGACGCGCTCTGGATCCGCCTCGTCGACGTCCCCGCGGCCCTCGCGGGGCGGACGTACGCCTCGGACGGACGCGTCACGGTGGAGGTGGTTTCCGATCCACACTTCCCGGACAACGTCGGGACGTGGACGATCGAGAACGGCAGGGTGCGGCCGGCGCGCCGGCGCCCGGACGTGCGGCTTCCCGTCGAGGCTCTGGGAGCGGCGTATCTCGGAGGGCACTCGTTCGCCCAGCTCGCCGCGGTGGGGCTGGTCGAGGAGTCGGCCCGCGGAGGCCTCGGACGTGTGGACGCCGCGTTCCGCAGCGCCCCGGCTCCGTGGAGCCCGGAGATCTTCTGATCCGATGAGCCCGTGATCGTCGTCACCGGTGCGAGCGGCCGGGTCGGCGGCCTCGTGGCGCAAGAGCTCGCCCGTCACGGCGTCCCCTTCCGCGCGGTGACGCGAAACGTCGAGCGCCTTCCCGACCTCGGCGGCGCCGAGGTCGCGCTCGCGGGCTACGACGAGCCGGACGCGCTGCTCGACGCGCTCGAGCCCGGAGACCGCGTGTTCATGGTCTCGATGCACGAGCCGCCGGACCGTCGCATCGTCCTTCACCGCGGCTTCATCGCCGTCGCGGCCCGGAGGCACGTCGCCCGGATCGTCTACCTGTCGTTCGTCGGTGCGAGCCCGGACGCAGCGTTCGTGCACGCGCGCTCGCACGGGGCGACCGAGGCGATGCTGGCCGATTCCGGCATTCCCTTCGCCGCCGTGCGAAACGGCATGTACGCGGACGAGATCGCCACGTGGTTCGATCGCGACGGGCGGATCACGGGACCGGGCGACGACGGGCGCATCAGCCTCTCGTACCGGCCCGAGCTCGCCGAGGCGATCGCCGTGCTGCTCACCGACCCGGCG
>NZ_DATMBZ010000012.1:0-38448 GCF_035558935.1 Gaiella sp.
CGGCTCGGCGACCTCCGAGACCGTGACGGCGGACTGGACGCGCGTCTGTGCGCCCAGGCGCTCGAGACCATCCTGGAGCGCGAGGGCATTAAGGACCGTGGCGAGCATGCCCGCGTAGTCGGCGGTCGCGCGATCCATCCCCTCCGCCGCTGCGCTCATGCCGCGGTAGAAGTTTCCGCCGCCGACGACGACCGCGATCTCTGTGCCCGCCGCCTGCACGGCGAGCACCTCGCGGGCGACCGAGGCCACGGTCTTCGGGTCGACGCCGTATTCGCGATCGCCCATCAGGCTCTCTCCGGACAGCTTGAGCAGCGCCCGGCGGAACGCCGGAGCGACCCGCGGCGGGTGCTCCGCGAGCTCCTCCGACCGGGTGCTCACGAGCCGGCGACCGAGACCCGCGCGAACGCGACGATCTTCGCCCCGGCCTCCTCGACCGCGGCGCCGACCGTCTTGGAAGCGTCGTGGATCCACGCCTGCTCGAGCAGGGCGCCGCCCGGAGCGGCCGCGAAGAAGCGCTTCGCCAGCATGCCGTCGACGATCTTCTCACGTGCCTGCTCCGGCTTCGACTGCACCTCGTCCGAGTTCAGGTAGATCTGGCGCTCGGCGGCGAGCACGTCTGCCGGCACGTCGTCGCGCGAGGTGTACTGGGGCGCCGCGAACGAGATGTGCATCGCCACCTGGCGCGCAAGCTCCGGCGAACCGCCCTCCAGCTTCACGACGACGCCGATCTTGTTCGCTGGTGGGTGGACGTAGGCAGCAAGCGTTCCGCCCTCGAGCCGGTCAGCGCCTGCGATCACGATGTTCTCGCCGAGCTGCGCGATGAGCTCGGTGCGCTCGCCCTCGAACGCGTCGACCGCGGCGGGCCCGTCCGCGTGAACGGCGCGGAGGATCCGCTCCGCAAAGGCCTGGAACGCGTCGTTCCGCGACACGGGCTCCGTCTCGCAGCCGACGCCGACGATCGAGGCCGTATCCGCGCCGGCGATCACGCCGACGAGCCCCTCGGTCGTGGCGCGGTCGGCGCGCTTGCCCGCTGCCGCCATCCCGCGCTCGCGCAGGAGCGTGCGGGCAGCCTCGAGGTCCCCGCCGGTCTCCTGCAGCGCCTGCTTGCAGGCCATCATCCCGGCGCCCGTCTGGTCGCGGAGCTCCTTGACGAGGCCGGCGCTGATCTCCGTCACGCCGGTCATGGCTGCGCCCCCTTCTCCGCACCGACCGGCTCGACCGCCTCGCCGGCGGTCTCGGCGCTCTCCGCCGTGTCCGCGGCCGGGGCGGCATCGTCGGCGGCTGCAGGCGCCTCGCCGGCGTCGGGCGCCGGAGCTGTCTCGGCGGCGCCTTCTGCGAGGGCCGCGGCAGCGGCCGCGCTGAGCTCCGCCTCGGTCACCTTCGTCTTCGCGGCCGCGATCCCGTCTGCGATCGCCTTGATCACGAGGGAGCACGAGCGGATCGCGTCGTCGTTCCCCGGGACGACGTAGGTGACCTCGTCGGGATCGCAGTTCGTGTCGACGAGCGCGATCACCGGCAGGCCGAGCCGCTGTGCCTCGCGCAGAGCGAGCTGCTCCTTGCGCAGGTCGACGATGAAGACGGCGTCGGGCTGGCGCTTCATCGTCGAGACGCCGCCGAGGTTCGCCTCCAGCTTCTCGAGCTCGCCGCCCATCGCGATGCGCTCCTTCGCGGGGAGCAGGTCGAGCTGCCCCTCTTCCTTCAAGCGGCGGAGCTCCTGGAGGTAGGAGATGCGGTCGGCGATCGTCCGCCAGTTCGTCAAAAGGCCGCCGAGCCAGCGGTGCGCGACGTACGGCTGGCCGACGCGCGTCGCCTCGCGCACGATTGCCTCCTGCGCCTGCTTCTTCGTGCCGACGAAGAGGATCGTCCCCCCGCGCTCGGCGACGTTGCGTGCGAAGTCGTGTGCCTCCTGCAGCAGCGCCTGCGTCTGCTGGAGGTCGATGATGTAGATGCCGCCGCGCTCGTCGAAGATGAAGCGCTTCATCTTCGGGTTCCAGCGGCGCGTCTGGTGACCGAAGTGCACTCCGGCCTCCAGCAGCTCCTTCATGGAGACGACTGCCACGATCTCGTCCTTTCGGTTGTGGAGTGGTGCACCGGCGGGCGCGGACGGAACCGGGCTCGAGAGCGCCGGCACCCCCGTCCGGAGGCGTCGCCGGGTAGGCGGGTCCGAGCGCGAAATGGTAGCGGTTAGGCCGTGCGCGCCCGGTCGAGCGCGGCCTCGAGATCCACCGGCAGCGGCGCAGAGAGATCGAGGTCCTCGCCGGTGAGAGGGTGCGTGAAGCGCAGGCGGTGCGCATGCAGGAACTGGCGCCCGAGGTCGAGGTCCCCGGCAACGCCGTAGACCGGGTCGCCGGAGACGGGCAGGCCGATCGCCTCGAGATGGACGCGGATCTGATGGGTTCTTCCGGTCTCGAGCCGTACCTCGAGCAGCGTCCTCCGGCCGAGGCGCTCGCGAAGCTCGAACCACGTGACGGCGTCGCGCGGGGTCTCCGTGTCGAGGGAGCGACGCGTCCGGTCACGCCGGTCGCGGCCGATGGGCGCCGTGATCCTCCCGGTGCGGGAGCGGGGCTCGCCGACGACGAGCGCCAGGTAGCGCCGCTCGACCTCGCGGTCGCGGATCGCCCGGGTGAGGCTCTCGTGCGCCTCTTCGGAGCGTGCGACGACGAGCAGTCCGGAGGTGTCGCGGTCGAGGCGGTGCACGATGCCCGGCCGATCCGGGTCGCCGCCGGCGGCGCCGAGCGCGAGCAGCCCGTGCGCCAACGTCGGGCGCTCGTCGGGCCCGGCGGGATGGACGACGAGGCCCGCAGGCTTGTCGACGACGATCAGGTGCTCGTCCTCGTGGACGATCGTGAGCGAGAGCTCCACCGCCTGGAGCTCGCGCGCCTCCGGGAGCTCGACGGTCAGCTCCTCACCCCCGGCGAGCCGATGGCTCTTCGGTCGCGGCCGCCCGTCGACGAGGACGGCGCCGGCGCTCACGAGCCGCTCGGCGAGCGCTCGTGTCCCGACTCCCGGGACCTCGGCGACGACCGAGTCGAGGCGCCTGCCCGCGTCCGACTCAGGAACGCGAGAGCGGTGAGGTGCCAACGGCGGCGCTCGAGCGGTCGGCCGCCACGAACGAGAGGAACAGCAGCCCGACCCCGACGACGATGAACGTGTCCGCGAGATTGAACGCGGGCCAGTAGTCGAGGTCGAGAAAGTCCGTCACGTAGCCGAGCCGGAGCCGGTCGACGAGGTTCGAGGCGCTGCCGCCGAGCACGAGGCCGACGGCGACGGGCAGGAGCGGATGCCGCCGTCCCGAGCGCGCGAAGAAGACGATGAGCGTGCCGATCGCGACCGCGGTGAGGACGATCACGATCGAGGTCGAGTCGGCGAACAGCCCGAACGCGATGCCCGTGTTCCGGACGTGATGGATGGTGAAGGGACCGAGCACGTCCACGGCGTTTCCGAGCCCGAGACGGCCCGACACGAGCGCTTTCGTGAGCTGATCCGCGCACGCCGCGGCGACTGCGACGAGCGCGAGCTCGATCCACTGGACGCTGCCCGCGGCAAGTGACCGCGAGGCGCCCGGGATCGGCTGCAAGGCGTTCGTCGCGGAGCCGACACGGACCTCGAGCTGCGCGCGGGGCGGCTCGGCGCGTGCCGGCTCGCTCATAGGTCGACCTCGGTTGGCCGATGAGCGGGGAGCGGTGTGGCGAACCGGGAGTTTCCCCACGCTGTTTCCCGCACGAACGCGAGCCGAAGGCGAGCGTTGCTCATGCGCGCTCCTCGTCCCGCTTGCACGTCACGCACAGAACCGCGTACGGCACGGCTAGGAGCCGCTCCTCGGGGATCGGGTTCCCGCAGCGGAGGCACGTCCCATACGTACCGTCATCGATCCGGCCCAGCGCCGCGTCGATCTCCTGGACGATCGCCTCGGCGTTCTCCTCGAGCGACTCGTCGACCTCGCGGTCGAACATCTCACTCGCATGATCCGCGAGGTGCTGGTCGCCCGCGGCACTCGAGAGCTCGCTGTCGTCGGTGTCGTCCTGAACGATGTCGTGCGCGGCGCCGAGGATGCGCCCCCGCATTGCGAGGAGCTCCGCCCGACGATCGTCGTACGTGCCGGTCACGCGCGGTCCTCTCGCGAGGCGAGCCTGCGCTCTGCGTCCTCGAGCGAGATCCCGTCGACCTCGACGACCTTGTCGCGAGACGCCTGCCCGGCGACGACCCGGACGTCGCGCGGCGCGAGGCCGAGGGCGTCCGCCAGCACACGCGTGACCTCGGCGTTCGCCCGGCCGCGCTCGGGAGCGGAGCGGACGCGCACCTTCCAGGCCTCCCCGAGCCGTCCAACAACCGCCGACGAGCTCGCGCCGGTCGCGACGCGGATACGAAGTCTGGTCGCGCCGCGCGCGCGCGCCGTGGCGTTCCGGACGGAAGCGGTCGGGCCCACGCCGGAAGGATAGTTGCGCGGGTGGTCGGCTATCCGGCGAGGCGCTCGATCCGTGCCTCGGCGGGCTCGGCGGGGCCCGGCTCCTCGCGCTCGACGGCCGCGTCCTCCGCGGAACGGCCGTCGGACACGATCTCGAGCGCCGCCCGCATCATCGTGCGGATGCGATGCGTCTCCGCGAGCAGCTGCTCCTTCTCCGCGATCGCGTCGCGCAGCAAGCGGCGGCTCTCCGCGTTCGCCTCCTGGACGATCACGTCGGCTTCCCGGCGCGCCTGTTCCTTCATGTCCTGGGCGGCTCTCTCTGCCGAGACGAGCGTCGAGCGAAGCAGCGTCTCCAGCTCGACGTGACGCGCGACCTCGCCCTCGAGCACGTGGACGCGCTCGCCCAGGTCGGCGCGCTCGCGCCAGACGGTCTCAAAGCTGTCGGCGACGTCCTCGATCGCCCGCTCGACGCTCGAGCGGCGATAGCCGAAGAGCCCCCGTCGCAGATCCAGATGTCGAACCTCCACCGGTGTCAGGGACATCCTTTCCCTCCTTCCTCAGAGAACTCGGCCGATGAGAGCGTTCACGAGCATTCCCAGCAGGTAGAGCGCGAACACGGCGGCGATCGGCGACAGGTCGAGCGGGCCGAGCGGCGGGATGACGCGCCGGAAGAGCCGCAGGTACGGCTCGCAGACGTCGTAGAGGAACTGCCGGATGCGCTCGAGCGTCGGCGAGCCTCCTCCGGGGATCCACGACGCGATGATGTAGGCAAAGATCAAGAGGACGTAGACGCCGACGAAGACGGACACGAACCGTTGGACCGACGTTCCCACGTCGGCCAGCAGCAACGAGCCGACGCCCGCGTCGCCCACGGCCCTGCATTCTCCCCTTTTCGGGTGGTTCCTTCGCGCCGAGGTGGTTCTGCGCTGTGTGGGTCGAAGAACTACGCCTGGTTGAAGAAGCCGCCCGCCGGGTCGAGCGCCCGGGCGCGCTCCTCGGCCGAGACCTCGACGTTCTTCGGCGTCAGGAGGAAAACCTTGTCCGCGACGCGCTGCATGCTGCCGTCGAGTGCGTAGGTGAGACCGCTCGCGAAGTCGATGAGGCGCTTCGAAAGCTCGGTGTCCGCGGACTGGAGGTTCAGGATCACCGGGACGGAGTCCTTGAAGCGGTCGGCGATCTGCTGCGCGTCGTTGAAGCTGCGCGGCAGCACGAGGTGGACGCGCGCCTGGGACGACGCGCTGTCGACGCCGCGGAGCCGCGAGCGGCGCGACGACGTCGACGACCGCTCGGGCACCGCGCCCGAGTCGGCCTCGGACACGCTGTCGGGCTCCGACCACTCGTTCTCGCGTCTCCGCGGGAGCCGGCGGACGTTGGCTCGCTCGCGGCGGCGGTAGTTGCGCTCGAGGTCCTCGCTCGTCGTCGTGACCTCCTCGTCCCAGTCCTCGTCCTCGGCGATCCCGAAGTAGACGAGCGTTCGGTTCCATACGTCGCCGAGCCCCATGTCAGGCGGGATCGTAGCCCCTCGTCCCGACGACGACACCCCTCCCGAGCGCCGGCTCTCAGCCGAACAGCGTCGAGCCGACCCGGATCAGCGTCGCCCCCTCCTCGACCGCGACGCGCCAGTCCTGCGACGTGCCCATCGAGAGCTCGGCGAGCCCGTGCGCGCGCGCGAGCTCGGCGAGTCGCCGGAATCCGGGCCGCGAGGCCTCGGGGTCGTCCGCGAGCGGGGGCATCGTCATCAGGCCGCGGATTCCGGGGAACCGCTCGAGCCATGACCCGACCGATTCGGGCGCGACGCCGGACTTCGATGCCTCGCCCGAGAGGTTCACCTCGAGCAGCGCGGGCACGGTCAGCTTCCGCGCCGCCGATTCCGAGTCGAGCGAGTGGACGAGCTCGCAGAGCGGGTTCACGACCCTCACCTTGTTCGACTGGAGGTGGCCGATGAAGTGCCAGCGAAACGCATCTCCGTAACGCGCGTGCTTCGCGGCGAGATCCTGCGCGCGGTTCTCACCCACCACCTCGACCCCGGCCTCGGCGAGGACGCCGAGCTGCTCGAGCGGGACGTACTTCGTCGCCGCGACCACGGTCACCTCGGGGCCGGCCTCGTCGCGCAGCCGGAGGTAGCGCTCGCGGACGTCCGTCGCGTTCAGGAGAGCCACGATGCCGCCTCCGCGAGCAGCCGTTCCCGCGCGTTGGCCGCAGGGTCGTCGATCACGAGGTCGAGCAGCCGCGCCAGCGCGGCGCCGAGCGCCGGCCCCTCGCGGTACCCGGCCGCGAGCAGATCGTTGCCGTCGACTGCGAGGTCCGAGAGCCGGTGCGGTCGCTCGCGCTCCTCCTCGACGCGCCGCTCGAGAGCCGCGAGGTGCTCGAGCTCCCACGGCTCGACGCGCTTCGTAGCGAGGTCGGCGTGTTTGTGGAGCAGGAGCCGGCGCGCGCGGTCGATGCCGTGGGAGGCGAGGAAGCGGCGCGCGAAGACACCGTCGATCGGGCCGTCCAGCCAGAACGCGTGCCCCGCCACGAGCCGCTGAACCTCTTCGCGCACGACGTTCGGATAGCGCAGCCGCCGGAGCACCCCGCCTGCGATCCGGGCGCCCAGGTGCGCGTGGTCGGCGCCGGTGCGGTCGGCCTCGGGCTTGCCGACGTCGTGCAGCAGCGCGCAGAGGCGCACCTCGAGCGCCGCGTCGAGCTCGGCCGTCCGCTGGACGACCTCGAACAGGTGCTCCTCGAGCGGGCCGGGCTGGCGGGCCGAGCCGAGGTCGTGCCCGATCACCACGGCGAACTCGGGGAGGAACTCCACGAGCGCACCCGTGTCGCGCGCGAGCCGCAGCGCGTCGGCGGGTCGCCTGCCGAGCAAGAGCTTCGAAAGCTCACCCATGCCGTCGGCGTCGACCCCGCCACCGATGCGCTCGCCGGAGACGTGCCGAAGGCCGGGCGCCTCCGCGCGCATCTGCGCCAGCGTGTCGGTCGTCAGCGTGAACGACAGCTGTGAAAGAAGCCGCAGGCCGCGGAGGATCCGAAGCGGATCCTCGCGGAAGCTCTCCGGGCTGACCGTGTGGAGCTCGCGCCGCTCGAGGTGGGCGCGCCCCCCGAACGGGTCGACGAGCTCATCGGTCGCCAACCGACGCGCCATCGCGTTCACGGTGAAGTCTCTCCGCGCCATGTCGTCGGCGATCGACACGGACGAGTCGGTGACGATCTCGAAGTCGCGATGACCCGGGCCGACGCTCGACTCGCGCCTCGGTGGCGTGATCTCGATTCCCGCCGGTGCCAGCTCGCGGATCGTCCGGTCGCGCGGGAAGAAGCGCACACCCACGAGCTGGCCGTGCACCTCCATGTCCTCGACGCGCCCGTGGGGCGCGAGGGCGGCGCGCAGCCCGGCCTGGTCGACGCCGGGGACGAGGAAGTCCTCGTCGGAGTGCTCGATCCCGAGCAGCTCGTCACGCACCGCGCCGCCCACGACGTAGGCGTCGAGCCCGAGCGAGCTGATGTAGCGGCGGGTCGCGGTCGACACGCGCGCATTCTCGCCGCTCCCGCGGCGGCGTCCTACAGATGCGCGATTGCCTCGATCTCCACGAGCGCCCCGGAGGGCAGCTTCGCGACCTGGAACGTCGATCGAGCCGGCGGACGATCGCCCACGCGGCTCGCGTAGACCTCGTTCATCGCCTGGAAGTCGGCGAGGTCGACGAGGAAGACGCTCGTCTTGACGAGGTTCTCCAGCGAGCTGCCTGCCGCCTCGAGAATGGCGGAGAGATTTGCGAGCGCCTGGCCCGTCTGCGCTGCGATGTCACCGGAGATCTCGGTGGCGCCCGGCGCGAGGCCGAGCTGGCCGGCGACGAAGACGAAATCGCCCGCGACGATCGCCTGGTTGTAGGGCGCGCCCTGGAACGGCGCGGGAGCTGCCTCGGTGCGGATCACGGTCTTGTCCATGCCTCTCCTTCCCTCAGATGTCGACGCGGCTCGCGCGGGCGAGCGCCACGCCGAGCGCCTTGAAGATCGCCGCGAGCGCGTGCCCGGTGTCCTCGCCCTCCATGAGGCGCACGTGGATCGTGAGCCCCGCCTCCTCCGCAAGCCGGCCCAGGAAGCGCGCGGCAAGATCCGTTCCGAGGCCGCCGGCGCCCGTCAGGTCGGCGTTCGACGCGACGAGCGGGCGGTCGACGCGCTCCACGACGACCATCGCGAGCGCCTCGTCGGCGGGGACCGTCGCCTCGCCGTGCGCCCCGACGGACAGCCGAGGCTCGATCGCGCGTCCCAACGCCGTGCCGGCCGCGTCGACCTCCGCCTCGGGGTCGTCGGGGTCGATCTCGAGAGCGAGGTCGAAGCGTGCCGCGCGCGCGAGCTCGCCGAGGAGGTGGTCGAGCACGGGGACGCCCGTGGCGACGTTCGCCACGCCGGTCCCGTCGACGACGCGTGCCCCGCTCACAGCTCGGCGCGCTCGATCGACGCCCCCAACCCCCGCAGCCGTTCGTCGATCCGCTCGTAGCCCCGATCGATCTGGCCGATGTTGCCGATGCTCGACCTCCCCTCCGCGCACAGCGCGGCGATCACCATCGCCATTCCGGCGCGGATGTCGGGACTCTCGAGCCGCTGACCGTAGAGCTTCGCGGGCCCGGTCACGACGACGCGGTGCGGGTCGCAGAGGATGATCCTCGCGCCCATCGAGACGAGCTTGTCGACGAAGAACAGACGGCTCTCGAACATCTTCTCGAACACGAGGACGGTGCCTCTGGCCTGCGTCGCCGCGACAACGGCGATCGAGGTGAGGTCGGCCGGAAAGGCGGGCCAGATGCCGCTCTCGATCTTGGGGATCTGGTCACCGAGGTCGTCGACGACCTGGAGCTCCTGGCGCGGCGGGACGCGCAGCGAGCGCTCCCCCACCTCGAGCGCGATTCCCAGCTTGCGGAACGCCGGGACGATGGAGATCAGGTCGTCGGGCTCGACGTCCTCGATCGTGACGTCGCCACCCGTGGTGGCGGCGAGCGCTGCGAAGCTCGCCACCTCGACGTGCTCCGGGCGGATGCGGTAGCTGCCGCCCGCGAGCTCGTCGACGCCCGTGACGCGGAGGATGTTCGAGCCGATGCCCTCGATCTGGGCGCCGAGCGAGACGAGGAAATGGCAAAGGTCCTGGATGTGCGGCTCGCAGGCAGCGTGACCGACGATCGTCTCGCCCTCCGCGAGGACGGAGGCCATGACGGCGTTCTCGGTCGCCATCACCGACGCCTCGTCGAGGAACATCCGCTTGCCCTTGAGCCCGTTGGTGCGCAAGTCGTAAGCGCCGTTCAGCTCGACCTCGACACCGAGCTCCATGAACGCGTGGATGTGCGTGTCCAGGCGCCGCCGGCCGATCACGTCTCCTCCCGGCGGCGGCACCGTCGCACGGCCGAAGCGGGCGAGGAGCGGGCCTGCGAGCAGGAACGACGCGCGGATCTCTCGGCCGAGGACCGGGTCGAGCGCCGTCTTCGTGACGGACGTCGGATCGACCGTCACCTCGTTGGCGCCGCTCCATGCGGCCTTCGCGCCGAGATCGACGAGGATGTCGACCATCGTCTCGACGTCCCTGATCCTCGGGACGTTCGTGAGCACGACGGGGCCCGAGGCGAGCACGGTCGCCGCCAGGATCGGCAGCGCGCCGTTCTTGTTGCCCGCCGTGCGAATGGTTCCCGTCAGCGGACGTCCGCCCTCGATCACGAACGACTGCATAGCGGGGCGGTATCGTACCCGGCTCCGTGGAGGTCACCCGTGACAACGCCTGGGAGACCCTGACGCGCTACACGAAGAGCGAGTCGCTCCTGCGTCATGCCCTGGCCGTCGAGGCCTCCGTTCGCAGCTATGCGCAGCGCTTCGGCGAGGACGAGGAGCTCTGGTCGGCCGTCGCGCTGTTGCACGATTTCGACTACGAGATCCACCCCACGCTCGACGAGCATCCGCAGAACGGCGCGCCGATCCTGCGTGAGGAGGGCTATCCCGAGGTCGTGATCCGAGCCGTGCTCTCCCATGCCGAGCACCTCGCGTTGCCGCGCGAGACGCTGCTCGAGAAGACGCTCTTCGCCTGCGACGAGCTGTCGGGATTCATCCACGCCTGCGGGCTCGTCCGGCCGGCCGGGCTCGACGGGCTCGAGCCGAAGTCCGTGCGGAAGAAGCTGAAGCAGCCGTCCTTCGCGGCAGGCGTGCACCGTGACGAGGTCTACGCCGGCGCAGAGCTCCTCGGGCTCGAGCTCGACGAGCACATCGCGAACGTCGTCGCCGCGCTCCAGCCGATCGCCCCGGAGCTCGGTCTCCGCACCGCCGCCGACGCGGCCTGAGCCAACGCGGTCCTCGCCGCCGGCTGGGCGTCGGCGTCAGCCGTCGAGCGCGGCGGCGAGGCGGTCGAGGTCCTCGTCGCTCGTCCACCAGCCGCACGAGACGCGGACGAGCCCGCGGCCCGGCAGCTCGCGGACGTGGACTCCCGCAGCGAAGAGTCGGGATACGAGGGCCGCCGGCTCCTCGTCCCCGGGCCGGAAGGCGACGAGCGTCGAGCGGACCGGAGGCGTGAGAACCTCGACCCGCGGCAGCAGCAGCTCCCGGCAGCGCTCGGCGGCGTCCCAGGCGCGCTCGAACCACCAGGCTGGTCGCAACTCGAGGGCCGCCAGCATCCCTCGCAGCGAGGCCTGCGACCACCAGCCGGCCTCGAACCGACGCGCGCCGTCCTGCGGCTCGTACGTCCCGTCGGGCCGATGGCTCGCCTGCGCGAAGTACGACGGCGACGTGACGGCGAGGCGCGCGGGATCCGTGACGACGAGCGCGCCCGTGGCGTCCGGGCCGCAGAGCCACTTCTGGCCCGAGATCGTGAGGAAGTCGACACCGGCAGAGGTCGACGGAACCGCCCCGACCGACTGTGCCCCGTCGGCGAGCACCGGAACGCCGCTGCGCTCGCGCACCTCGGCGAGTGGGAGGACGGCACCCGTCGTCCAGAGCACCTGCGACGTCGCGATCAACCGCGTCCGAGGGCTGACGGCCGCGAGGATCGCCTCCGGGTCGGGCTCGACCACGACGACGGTGACGCCCGAGGCGCCGACCGGCCCGAGTAGGCCGAAGTGCTCGTCCGTCGTCGTGACGATCTCGTCGCCGGGCTCGAGCCCGAGCCCGCGGAGCACGATGGCGCAGCCGTCGCTCGTCGAACCGGTCAACGCGACCTGCTCGACGTCCGCGCCGACGAGTGACGCGAACGCACCACGTAGCTCCGCCCTGAGCGCCATCGTCTCCTCGAAGTAGTCCAGCCCGCTCCGGCCGCGAACGAGGTCGTGCTCGAGCGACTCCGCCTGCGCGCGCGCGACGGGCTCCGCAAGGGGGCCGAAGGTGCCCGCGTTCAGGTATGCGATCGTCTCGAGGACGGGAAAGAGCTTGCGCGCGTCCGCGAAGGTCATGCACCACCGATCCGGAGGCGTGCCTCGACGACGGGATGGTCGGAGAGCACGACGCCATTCTGCACGCGTCGCTCGAGGGGCCAGGGTGCGACCGAGTCGGGCACGGCGCCGCGCACGAGCACGTGATCGATGCCGTCGCTCGGAGCCGAGTACGCGCGGAGCTGTGGGTCGACGACGTTGAAGTCCCCCGCGAGCACCACAACGTCCCCCGGGGTCGCGGCGCGCTCGGCGAACGCCGCAGCGCGCTCGGTCTCTGCACGGGGCACGTCGGGGTGGGCATGGTCGTTCGACGCATGGAGGTTTGCGACGGTCACCCCGTCCGTCCCCGCGATCCGGACCGCGTGGACGAGCCGCCGCTCGCGTCCGTGCTCGGAGATCCGCTCGTGCCCGAGATCCGTCGCCGCGTGGCGCGGAGCGACGAGGATCGCGTTCGCCTGGCCCGCGAGCCCTGAGCGGAAGAAGCCCTGGTGTGCGCGGGTGACCCACTTCGAGAACGGCCCCGGCCACAGCGGCGGCCGGGTGATCACGTCGAACCGGCGCATTCCCGACCAGTCGTCGAGTCGAGGCAGCGCCCAGACGGGGACTTCCTGCAGGCAGACGACGTCGGGTCCGTCCGCTGCGACGAGCTCGATCATCTGCCGCAAGTGACCGCTCCTCCGTGGGGGATGTGCGTTCCCGTGGAAGACATTCCACGTGCGGACGAGGAGCTCCATCGCCGCCGAGGCTACGGGTACCGTCGTTCCGGCCGCGCCGATGCACGTCGTTCTCGCCGATCCCCCAGCTTTCACGCCGCCGTACGACCACGAGCTCGCCGCGGCGCTGGCGCGTGCGGGGGCCGAGGTCGAGCTCGTCACGTCGCCTTTCCGCTTCGGCACCCGTCCGGCACCGGACGGCTACGACCTCGAGGAGTCGTTCTACCGTCGCGCAGGGACGATCGATCGCCGGGCGCTCCGTCTCACGGCGAGGGCGCTCGAGCACCCACTCGGGCTACGACGCGTCCTCGGCCGGCCGGGAGACGTCGTCCACTTCCAGTGGCTCGACGCCCCCGAGCTCGACCTGCTGCTTCTGCGCTCGCGCAAGCCGCTCGTCTTCACCGCCCACGACCTGCTGCCACGCCGCACGGCGCGGCGCGCGCGTCTCTGGCGCCGCCTGTTCGGGCGCTTCGACCGCGTGGTCGTCCATTCAGAGCGCGGACGGAGCACGCTCGCGGCGTTCGGTGTCGACCCGACGAAGCTTCGTGTCGTCCCGCATCCCGTCTTCCGCAGCGACCCTCCTCGCGCCGACGACGGCCGGACGATTCTCGCCCCGGGAGTGATCCGCCCGTACAAGGGGCTCGCGGACGCCGTGAGCGCCGCGCTGGCCGTCGAGCGCGCGCGGCTGCTCGTCGCGGGAGACGCCCGAATTCCCCTCGACGACCTCCGCCGCGCGGCGGGTGAGCGTGCGGAGTGGCGGCTCGGGTACCTGACCGACGCGGAGCTCGAGCGCGCGCTGTCGGAGGCGACGGTGGCGGTGTTCCCGTACCGCGCCGAGCTCGATCAGTCCGGCGCGCTCCTCCGGACGCTCGGAGCCGGTGTCCCCGCGGTCGTCTACGACGTCGGCGGCCTCGGTGAGGTCGTGCGGGGGTTCGAGGCGGGACGCGTCGTGGCAGCCGGCGATGTCGACGGCCTCGCGGCCGCGCTTCGCGAGCTGCTCGACGATCGCGCTGCGCTCGCCGCGGCACGCGAAGGGGCGCGCCGTGCGCGTGAGACGCTCACCTGGGACGCCGCCGCGGCCGCACATCTCGACCTGTACGGGGAGCTCGTGTGAGGCTGCGACGCCGAGATCCGTTCGACGACCTCGTGGCTCGTCAGCTCATGCTGTTCGCCGAGGACGAGGCGGAGCTGCTGCAGGAGGCCGTCGACGCCGAGTCGGACTGGGTGGGCTCGAGCCGCGAGGAGGCCGAGGAGAGGTACGGCGACTACCAGCTGGTGGTCGACGCGATCGCGGACCGGCTGCTCGACCTCCGCGAGGCCTACGCCGCCACGCTGCCCGACGACACCGTCGACGCGTACCGACGGTCGTTTGCGACGGGCGCCTCCCGCCGCTTCCGGCGGTACGCGTCCCTGGTCGCGGACCTGGAGGGGTAGCTCACTCCCCCTCGTCTTCGAGGCCGAGCGGATCGGATGGAGGGCGCGGGCGCAGCGAGCGGGCGAGCTTCAGATGCGTCCGGGCCTCGTCGTGACGCCCCTGGTTGCGGAGCGTCCGGCCGAGGGCATAGTGCGCGTAGTCGTCGGCCGGCGCCAGCTCGAGCACCTTGCGGAACTCGGCCTCCGCCTCCGGCCAGCGCTTGATCCGGAAGTAGGCGATCCCGAGCGCCTCGCGGATCGAGGCCTTCTCCGGCTCGAGACGCTTCGCCTTCTCGAGCGCAACGGTGGCTTGCGCCGGCATGCCGCTCCGCAGGTGGTTCCGCCCCTGCTGGAAGAGGTCGTACGCCGCGCTCATCCCGAGCGGGCCGTCGAGCCGGGTCGCAGGGAGCGGAGGGAGAAGATGGCGCGGACGTGGTCGCCCGGCGTCTCTCGTTCGGCGGCGGCCGCGAGGACCCGGGCGAGCTCCCCGCGGGCGCGCGCGGCCGCCGCTCGCGCGCGCGACGGCGGGCCGTACCGGGCCTCCGCAAGGGCCTCTGCGAGCGCGCCGGCGGGCGTCGCCAGGATGCGTTCGGCGGATTGCCGCAGCTCGGCGGGCGTGGCGTCGCGCCGGATCGTGGCGCCCCGGTCGAGGAGCGCGGAGACGAGCTCTGCGCGCACCCCCGCCGCGAGCCGCCTTGGATCATCGGGTCGGAGGCGCATCGTCCGACGCGCCCGCTTCGCCCCGACGATGACCGCCGCCGCGCACGTGGGCAGCCCCACGACGAGCAGGATCCACAGGGGGAAGCTCTTCCCGGAGTCGGGCGGGACGACGTTGACCGGCGGCGGTGCCGACCTTCCGGACGGTGTCGCGTCGAAGTCGAGGAAGCGTCCGGTGCCGAGCGCACGAACGGCGTCCGCGGAGTCCGACGCGAGCGTGTAGACAGCGGAGAGCGTCCCGCGGCCCGGCGTCGGGTCGAACGCGAGCCAGCCAAACCCCGCGAACCACGCTTCGACCCACGCGTGGGCTTGCTGGTCGGTCACCGTCCAGACGCCCGCCTTCCACGTCCCCGCCGTGAAGCCGACGGCGACGCGCGACGGGATGCCGAGCATGCGGAGCATCACCGCCATCGCGCCCGCGTAGTGCTGGCAGTAGCCGGCCCGCGTGACCTCGACGAAATCGACCAGCGGCGGGTTCGTGCTGCTCACCGGCGGGTGCTCTTCGTAGCGGAACCCGCCGCCGCTGCGGAACCAGCGCTCCAGGACGAGCGTCGCCTCGTAGGGCGAGCGCGCCTTCGCGGTCAGCCGGGCCGCGTCCTGCCAGAGCGGCCGATAGGCCCAGAGCGGCTGGTACAGCTCGTCCCGGAACACGCGGTCGACCCTTGCGACCCGGCCCCTCGAGCCGTAGCCCGGAAAGCGTGCCCTTCCCATCTCCAGATAGCGCCCGGCCGCGGCCGGATAGCGGGGCGGCGAAGCTGCCAGCGCGCGCGGCGTCGGTCGCGGCGCGTAGCTCCAGACCGTGTACCGGGTCCCGCGGCGAAGCGGTCGGTGGGCGAGGATCACGCCGCCTTCGAGGAACGAGACGTCGCCGAGCTCCGGGCCGTCGATGCGCGCAGGCTCGGCGGCGGCGGGAACGCGGGTGTCCTCGAGCCCTTCGATCGTGACCTTCTGCTCGAGCCAGGCGCCGGGGCGGGCATCGCGTCGTCCGACGAGGGGATCGGCGGGCAAGCGGCGGCGTGCATCGCCGATGTCGGTCGGGAAGAGGTTCTCGATCCAGCGATCGTCCGAGAAGGTCTCGAGCGTCGACATGCGCCAGTACTCCGCCCGCGCCGGAGCACGCACACGGAGCACCACCGTCGGCCGCACGGGGAAGTCGATCCCGGAGTAGCTCGCGTCCCACAGGAAGCGGACGTCGGTCGTCCCCCCGCCGGGCGCGAAGGGATCCCAGCCTCGCCAGTCGACGTGGGAGGCGCCGGGCCCGAGCCCCGCGACGGCCGCTCCGCCCGAAGCCGCGACGAGCGCCGCGGCGAGCCCGGCGCCGACGAGCGTGCGCCGCGCCCCGTCCACGTTCTGGACGACCGTCGCCCATAGCAGGCTGCCGAGCGCGAGCCCGCCGAGGAGCACGGCATGCCGGCCCTCGAGGAGGAGCTCGGGGAAGCCGACGCCCGCAGCGAGCGCGCCCGCGACCACTGCCGGGCGGCGCGCCGCCACGCCGAGCGACGCGACGAGCGCAAGCCCGAGCGCGGCGACGACGACGAGGCCGTGGAGCGAGGCGAACGCTGCCGGGTCGAACGGCGCCTGCACCACCGGGGCGTCGCGGAGCGCATCCCAGGCGCTCACGAGGGCGCGATGCGGCCACGTCGCGAACGCGACCGCGAGCCCCGCTGCGGCCGCGACCACGCACCCAGCGAGGCGCCACCGCACGTCGCGCAATGCGGCGAGGAGGACGGCGAGCGCCGCTGCGGCGACGAACCGCGTGGTCGAGACAGGCTCCTCGAGCATCGCCCACGAGGCCATGACCACCGCGACGGCGGGCGCAGCCGCGACGGACGTCCGCAATGAGATGAGGTCAGCCAACGGCCCTCGCCCTCAGGCCGCCGAGGGCCTCCTCCAGCGGGGTCCCATGGCGCAGCACGGCGAGTGCCACCCCGGCCGCGTCGAGTCGCAGCATCACGGCCGACGGGCCGGCCGGCGGACGCCCCGCATAGGTCGGCGCATCGACGGCGACGAGCGCACTCGAGCGGCCGACGGCTGTGCGCGCGACGAGTGCGTCGGCGACCACCTCGGGACGCGCCGTGATGACGACGAGCTCGGGGACGGAGCCGAGCGGGCCGCGCGCGGCCACGAGATCGCGGAGGGGCGTGGCCGCGGCGGGCTCGACCGCCGCGAGGGCGTCGACCGCCTCGTCCCAGTCGCGGCCGGCGCTCCGGACGCTGTGCACTCCCGGCTGCGGCGCGCCGATCACGAGCAGCGCGCGGCGAGAGCGAAGGGCATGCGTGCGCACGATTCCGGCAGCGGCCCGGATGCTGTCGTCGAGGCTCGAGTCGCCCCGGACGCCCGCCACCGCGCCGGCCTCCACGTCGAGGACGACTGCGATGCTGTCGCGCGGCGCGTCCTCGAGTTCCCGCACCATCAGCTCGCCGCGCCTGGCCGACGTGGGCCAGTGCACGGCTCGGAGCGGCTCCCCTTCCTGGTACTCGCGGACGCCGTGCGGCTCGAGCCCGCTCGGCCGCCTCACGAGCGCCCGCCGGCCTCCCTCGCCCCACGCGCCCGTCTCGGTGAACAGGGTGTCCAGCTGCGGGACGCGCGGCCGCACCGTGACGGTCGACTCGCGGTCGACAAGGATCTCGACGCGCGTCAGTCCGAGCGGGTCGGTGACGCGGAGCCGGCCGGGGCCGAGCCGGTGGCGCCCGCGTGGCACGCTCTCGAGTCGGATCCGCGCGCGGCCGTCCGGTCCGACCAGTGCGTCGGCCTCGCCGAGCGTCCCGAGACGGTCCCGCCACTCGACGCGAGACGCCAGCCGGCGGCGCCCGTCGAGCTGGGCCTCGAGCAGCAGGGGATCGCCCTCGACGGGAGGGCCTTCCACCGGCCGGCGCTCGACGGTCAGCCCGTTCGTGACCAGTCGTGCCCAGAAGCTCGCAGCAAGTGTCGCGAGCCCCAGCCCGAAGCCCAGGATCACGAGCGCGGTCGAGCCGAGCAACCAGGCGGCCGCAAGCACGCAGAGCGCGAGGATTCCCGCGCCGCCCGAGCGGCTCATACCGGAGCGGGCGTGGCCGCGACCGCGTCGAGCACGACCTGCTCGACCGTCACACCCGTCGCGCGTGCCTCGGGAGCGAGGATCAGCCGATGGGCGAGAACCGAGACGGCCAGCGCGCGAACGTCCTCGGGGACGACGTAGTCGCGGCCCTCGACGAGGGCACGCGCCTTGGCGAGGCTGAGCAGCGCGATCCCTGACCGCGGGCTGCCGCCCAGCGCGATGCGGTCGTTCGCGCGCGTGTGACGGAGCAGCGCGACGACGTAGCGGTTGAGCGACTCGTCCACGTGCACGCCGCGGGCGGCCTCGATCCCGGCCGCGAGCTCGGCACGGGTCGCGACCGGCTCGAGGTTGTCGAGCGGCGGCTCGGTGGTCTGCTCGGCGAGCATGCGCGCCTCGTCCGCATGGGGTGGGTAGCCGATCGTCATCCGCACCGCGAAGCGGTCGAGCTGAGCCTCGGGCAGCGGGTACGTGCCCTCGTATTCGATCGGGTTCTGCGTCGCGATCACGAGGAACGGCCGCTCGAGGGCGTGCGTGGCACCGTCCACGGTCACCTGCGTCTCCTGCATCGCCTCGAGGAGCGCCGACTGCGTCTTCGGCGACGCGCGGTTGATCTCGTCGACGAGGACGACGTTTGCGAACAGCGGGCCGGGACGGAAGCGGAAGACGCCGCTTCGGCGGTCGAAGACGTTGACCCCCGTAACGTCCGCCGGCAGCAGGTCGGGCGTGAACTGCACGCGATGGAAGCCGAGCTCGAGCGAGCGGGCGAGCGCTTTGGCGAGCACTGTCTTCCCGACGCCCGGGACGTCCTCGACGAGGACGTGGCCCTCGGCGAGCAGGCAGAGGAACGGCAGCCGGAGCGTCTCCTGCGATGCGTGGACGGCCGACCCGAGGTTCGCGACCACGCGCTCGGCGAGGGCGGCCGCGGCGTCGCCCGCCGCATCGGGCCGAAGCTCCGCGTTCTCGCTCATCGGTCACCGTCGAGCAGCCGCTCGACCTCGTCGAGGATCGCACGCGCGATTGCGTCCTTCGGCGCCTTTGCGACCGCCCGCTCGACGTCTCGCGTCACGAGCACGACCTCGTTCTCGTCGCTGTCGAAGCCGATATCGGCGCGGCCCACGTCGTTGTAGACGACGAGATCGACGTTCTTGTCCGTGAGCATGCCCCGTTTTCGGGCGAGGCCCTCCTCCCCGCTTTCGGCCCCGAACGCAACGAGAACCTGACCATCGCGCCTCGAGGCGCCGAGCGCGCGCGCGACGTAGGCCGTGGGCACGAGGTCGACCGTCCACGGTTCCGAGCCCTTCGGGCGCTTGCCGGCGTACGCCTCAGCGGGCCGGTAGTCGGCCACCGCGGCGGCCATCAGGATCACGTCCGCATCGGCGCGTGCGAGGGCCTCGCGGCGCAGGTCCGAGGCAGTCGGCGTCGGCACGAGCTCGACGCCCCTCGGCACCGGAACCTGGAGATTTGCGCCGAGCAGGGTGACTCGCGCGCCCCGCTCGCGTGCCGCGTCCGCCAGCGCGACGCCCATCCTCCCGGACGAGCGGTTTCCGAGAAACCGGACGCCGTCGAGCGGCTCCCGCGTGCCACCGGCCGTCACGAGCACGTGGCGGCCCGCGAGAGAGCCGACGCCACCGACGCGCCCGAGCACCTCGTCCACCCGACGGACGATCTCTTCCGGCTCCGCCATGCGACCCATGCCGACGAGGCCCTCCGCGAGCTCGCCTTCATCCGGCCCGACGACGACCGCGCCGCGCTCGACGAGCAACGCGACGTTCGCCCGCGTTGCCGGGTGCTCCCACATCGCGGTGTTCATCGCCGGCGCGACGACGAGCGGGCCGCGGTGCGCGAGCGCCGTCTCCGTCAGGAGGTCGTCCGCTAAACCGTGCGCGAGCCGAGCGAGCGTGTTCGCGGTGAGCGGCGCGACGACGAGCGCGTCTGCAGCCTGCAGGTGCGGGTACGGGTCGGCCGGGGGCGACCGCCGCGCCAGCGCCCAGAAGGTCTCCGCCGCGACGAATCGCTCGGCACCCCGAGTGAGCACGGGCGTGACGTCGTGCCCCGCGCGAACGAGAAGCCGCACGAGCTCGCACGCCTTGTAGGCAGCGATGCCACCCGTCACCCCGACGACGATCCGCGCCACGGGCACATTGTGGCTGTTGTTCGTTCGCAGGCGGAAGTCCGCGGACTTCCGCCGCTCGGATCCCCGCCTTCAGCGGGGCAGATCCCTGAAGGCGTCCGCTCGCGCGGCCGCAACCCCCTGGTCGCGACACGCATACTCTCTCGCGTTCGCAGGCAGAAATCCGCCAAGCGGATTCCCGCCGCTCGGATCCCCGCCTTCAGCGGGGCAGATCCCTGAGGGGGTCCGCTCGCGCGGCCGCAACCGCGAAGCCGCTGCCTACGACGCGGACGCGTCGTACGCGAACTTCAGCTTGCCCCGGGCGATCTCCTCCATGGACATCGTCAGGTAGTTCTTGGAGCGAGACTCGACGAGCGGCGGGGGCGCGTCCTCCAGCCCGAGGCCCTCGCCGAGCTGGTGGTGGTAGTTGTTGATCTGACGGGCCCGCTTCGCGGCCATGATCACGAGCGCGTACCGCGACGGCGGATCCGTCTCGGTGGCCGTGTGGGGCAGGAGCTCGTCGATGCGTGGCTCGATCATCGGTGCGCCATGCTACCTGCGACCGGCGGCCGCGTGTTCACGGGTTACGCCTGCTCCGCCCGGGAACCGCCCGCGACCGACGAGAGAGCGAGCTCTCGTTCCACGATCGCGGACAGCACTTCGGCCGCGCGCGTGACGTCGTCGTTGCGGACCATGTAGCGGAACCGATGGGCCTGCTCGAGCTGGTAGCGGGCGAGCGTGATGCGGTCCTCGATCTCGCCCGTCGACTCCGTCGCGCGTTCGCGCAGGCGCCGCTCGAGCTCCTCGACATCGGCGGAGATGAAGATCGTGCAGGCGCCCGGCACCTCCTCCTGGACGTGCAGCGCCCCGTCGAGCTCGAGCTCCAGGACACAGACATGGCCGTTGTCGGCGATCCGCTCGATCTCCGAGCGCAGCGTTCCGTAGCGCTTGCGCGACACGTACTCCACCCATTCGAGGAACTCCCCGTGCCCGACACGCGTCGCGAAGTCGTCCTCGCCGAGGAACCAGTACTCGCGGCCGTTCTCCTCGCCTGCGCGGATGGGCCGCGTCGTCGCGGAGATCGCGACCTCGAGCTCGGGCAGCCGCTCGACCAGCAGCCGAATCAGCGTGCCCTTGCCCGCGCCGGACGGCCCTGTGACGACGAAGACCGGCCGCACCGCCGGGGCCCGGCCGCCGTGGCCGGGGCTCACCTCTGGTTGAACAGATTGACGAGCTCGGCCCGCTGCCGCTCGGAGAGGCCGCCGACCGTCTTCGACTGACTGATGCGACACTGGTTCAGGAGCCGCGCCGCCTTCACGCGACCGAACTTCGGGACCGCCATCAGCATGTCGAAGACCTTCGCGGTCGACACGTAGTCGGGCGGATCCAGCAGGATCGACTCGATCTGGACGCTGCCGTCCTTCAGGTCCTTCTTGAGCTGGGCGCGCCGCACGCGGATGTCGTTCGCACGCTGGAGGGCTTCCATCCGCTGATCGAGCGACCGGGCCGGGGCCTGGGCGTGCGTCTTCGACGTGACCATGTGAGGCGCCGAGTCTAGCACTGTCCGGAGTCGAAGCAAGCAGTACCGTTTTCGGCTCTTTGCAGGCTCTTTTCTACCTTGACAACGGCGTCTTCAGCGCCGTCGACGGAATCGCGTGGCGGCGGGCGGCCACTTCGGCCCCGAGCTCTGCGCGGACACGGGCGGGCGCGAACGGGTCCGCGAAGAGGACGGTTCCGAGCGCGACGGCGCTCGCGCCTGCGGCGACGAGCTCGAGGGCGTCGAGCCCCGACCTGACACCGCCCATCCCCACGATCGGGACGTCGACGGCCGCCGCGCAGGCGTGGACGCAGGCAAGAGCGACGGGCTTGAGCGCCGGACCGGAGTACCCGCCGAGCTGGAGGCCGAGCCGCGGCGTCATCGTGGCCGGGTCGAGCGCGAGCCCCCGGATCGTGTTGACGAGCGACAGGCCGTCCGCCCCGGCGTCCACGACGGCGCGCGCGGCGGCTGCGACGTCCCACTGCGCGGGCGAGAGCTTCGCGTAGAGGGTCTTGGAGGTCGTGGCGCGCGCCGCTGCGACGAGCTCGGCAGCCGTCTCGGGCGCTTCCTCGACGTTGGGACACGAGAGGTTGAGCTCGATCGCGGCGACCCGCTCGTCGCCCTCCAGCTCGTCGCAGCAACGGCGGAAGTCCTCCGCGGAGAAGCCTCCGACCGAGACCCACAGCGTGGTGCCGAGCTCCGCGAGCCGCGGCAGGTGCTCGGCGACGAACGTGTCGATTCCAGGCCCCTGGAGGCCGATGGAGTTGAGCATCCCGTGGTCGGTCTCGGCGATGCGTACGGGTGGGTTCCCGCGCCGGGGCTCGGGGGTGATCGTCTTCGTGACGAACACGTCGAGCGACCGCGCGACGTCGGGAGCGACGAGCGCGTCGAGGCAGCCCGAGGCGTTGAGGATCGGGACGGTCATGCGACAGCCCTCAGTACCGGTCCCTCGATGCACAGCCTGCGGTAGGCGCCGTCGAGCTCGACGACGCACCCGTAGCAGGCGCCGTAGCCGCACGCCATCGGCGCCTCGCGGGCGAGTTGCGACGCAGGCGCCAGTCGCTCCAGCGCGTCCAGCATCGGCTCGGGGCCGCACGCGAGCACGTCGCCCGGATCGTCCGGCAGCGCGTCCGTGACGAAAGTCGGGTCGAGCACCACCTCTGCGTTCGGGACGAGTGCTGCGGCCTCCGCGTGGTGCGCCGTCCGGAAGCCAAGCAGCGCCGGCGGCCCGCCGAGGCGCTCCGAGAGGTAGGGAAACGGCGCGATCCCGATGCCCCCGCCGACGAGCAGCGGTCGGGGGACGGTGAGGTCGAAGCCGTTCCCGAGCGGGCCGGTGACACGGATCGTGTCGCCGCGCTCGAGCCGCGCGATCGCGATCGTCCCCGGCCCGATCGGGTCGACGAGGAATCCGAGCTCGCCCTTCGGCGCGATGCAGAGCGAGAACGGACGCGGCAGCACGCGGCCGGGAGCCTCGAGCATGAAGAACTGCCCGGGCGTGCCGGCCTCGAGCTGGCCACGCCCCAGGCGAACGAGGCTGTATGGGCCGACCGCCTCGCTGCCACGTACCGTGAGCCGTTCGCTACGCACGCTCTACTGATGGTTTCCGGCAGAGACGGAAACCAGGCGCTCCTGCAGGGACATCGTCGCCTCGGCACGGGCATTCGCGATCGCGTGGACGGCGGCGGCGGCGCCTGCGACGGTGGTGATGCACGGGACGCGCGCCACGAGCGCCGCCTCGCGGATCAGGTAGCCGTCGGCGCGGGCCCCGGACCCCTGAGGCGTGTTCACGACGACGTTGCAGCGGTGCTCGCGGATCAGGTCGACCACCGTCGGGTCGCCGGGCCCCGCCTCGGCCACCTTCCCCACCTCCTCGACCTCGAGACCTGCGGCGCGGAGCGTGCGCGCGGTTCCCTCCGTCGCGACGAGCTCGAAGCCGAGGCCGGCGAGCGCGGCCGCGATGGGCGCGATGCTCGCCTTGTCGGCGTCGCGCACGGAGAGGAACGCTGTCCCGGACGTCGGCAGCGGCCGGCCGGCGGCCCGCTCGGCCTTTGCAAATGCGGTCGGCAGGTCGGATGCGGTCGCCATCACCTCGCCCGTCGAGCGCATCTCGGGCCCGAGCACCGGGTCGGCGCCGGAGAAGCGGGCGAACGGCAGCACGGCCGCCTTCACGCTCACCTCGGCCGGCCTCGGCGGCTCCAGCCCGAGGTCGGCGAGCTTGTCGCCGTGTGCCAGCCGGCAGGCGGCCTCGACGAGGTTGACGCCGGTCGCCTTGCTCGCGAAGGGGACGGTTCGCGACGCGCGTGGATTCGCCTCGAGGACGTACACGGTCGAGTCCGCGATCGCGAGCTGGACGTTGAGCAGCCCGACCACGCCGAGCGCGGGACCCAGCCGCCTGACGACGTGCTCGACCTCGAGCGCGTTGGCGAGCGTCAGCGACTGCGCGGGGAGGACGCATGAGGAGTCGCCCGAGTGGACGCCTGCCTCCTCGACGTGCTGCATCACGGCGCCGATGTGGACGTCCGTCCCGTCGCAGAGCGCGTCGACGTCGATCTCGATCGCGTTCTCGACGAACCGGTCGATCAGCACCGGCCCGCTCACCGCGGTCATGGCGGCACGGAGATCGTCCTCGCCGTCGCAGATCCGCATCGCGCGGCCGCCGAGCACGTAGGAAGGGCGGACGAGGACGGGATAGCCGATCTCTCCTGCGGCGGCGAGCGCCTCGTCGGCGCCCTCGACGGTCGACCACGGCGGGCAGCGGACGCCGAGGTCGCGCGCCAGTGCGCCGAAGCGCTCGCGGTCCTCGGCGAGGTCGATGGCGTCGTGCGGGGTGCCGAGGATCCGGTACCCGGCGGCCTCGATGTGGCGCGCCAGCCGGAGCGGCGTCTGGCCGCCGAACTGCGTGACGACCCCGACGGGACGCTCGCGGTCGAGGACGGCGAGCACCTCCTCGGGCGAGAGCGGCTCGAAGTAGAGACGGTCGGAGGTGTCGTAGTCCGTCGAGACCGTCTCCGGGTTGCAATTGACCATCACCGCCTCGTAGCCGAGCGAGCGGAACGTCTGCACTGCGTGGACGCAGCAGTAGTCGAACTCGATTCCCTGCCCGATCCGGTTGGGGCCCGAGCCGAGGATCACGACGCGCGGCTTTGTCGCGGCGGGCGGGCCCTCGTCCTCCTCGCCCCAGGTCGAGTAGAGGTAGTTCGAGGCCGCCTCGACCTCGCCGCCGCACGAGTCGACCCGGCGGTAGGCCGGCTTGATTCCCCGCGCGTAGCGGGTCCGCCGCACGTCCTCGCCCGAGGTCCCCCAGGCGGCGCCGATCGAGTCGTCCCCCCATCCCGCCCGCTTCGCGCGGCGGATGTCGCCGGTGCGCAGCTCCCGCTTCGCCGCCTCGAGCTGCCCCACGAACCACGGGTGGAGGCCCTCCGGCAGGTCGTCGATCGTCGCCCACGGTGTCCGCGAGCCGGGCTCGAGCTCCCGCGAGCCGAACGCCTTGAGGAAGGCCTCGGTGAACGTGCGGCCGATCCCCATCGCCTCGCCCACCGACTTCATCTGCGTCCCGAGCGTCACGTCGGCCCCCGGGAACTTCTCGAACGCGAAGCGCGGGAACTTGACGACGACGTAGTCGAGGGTCGGCTCGAAGCTCGCGGGCGTCGTCTTCGTGAGGTCGTTCGGGATCTCGTCGAGCGTGTAGCCGACCGCGAGCTTCGCGGCGACCTTCGCGATCGGGTACCCCGTCGCCTTCGACGCGAGCGCCGACGACCGGGAGACGCGCGGGTTCATCTCGATCACGCGCAGCTCGCCCGTGTCGCGGTGTCGCGCGAACTGGATGTTCGAGCCTCCCGTCTCCACGCCGACCGCCCGGATCACGGCGGCCGCCGCGTCGCGGAGCTCCTGGTAGGCCTCGTCCGAGAGCGTCATCTGCGGCGCCACCGTCACGGAGTCGCCTGTGTGCACGCCCATCGGGTCGAGGTTCTCGATCGAGCAGACGATCACGACGTTGTCCGCCCGGTCGCGGATCACCTCGAGCTCGAACTCGTCCCAGCCGCGGATCGACTGCTCGACCAGGACCTGGCCGATCGGCGACTCGCTGAGCCCGCGCTCGACCTGACGCCGCAGCGCGGCCTCGTCGTCGGCGAAGCCGCCCCCGTGGCCGCCGAGGGTGAACGCCGGTCGCACGACCGCGGGCACCGGCGCGCCGTCGAGGTCGCCGAGCGACTCGACGATCCGCGACTCGGGGACGGCGAGGCCGCAGCCCTGCACCGCTTCGCGGAACAGCTGGCGGTCCTCCGCGCGGCGGATCACGTCGACGCGCGCGCCGAGCAGCTCGACGCCCAGCTCCTCGAGGACGCCGGCGGCCTCGAGCTCGATCGCGAGGTTGAGCGCCGTCTGCCCGCCGAGCGTCGGGAGGAGTGCGTCCGGACGCTCGCGGCGGAGCACGTCGGCGACGCCCTCGAGGTCGAGCGGCTCGATGTAGGTGCGGTCGGCGAACCCCGGGTCGGTCATGATCGTCGCAGGGTTCGAGTTCACGACGATCGTCCGGTAGCCGTCCTCCCGGAGCACCTTCAGCGCCTGGCACCCCGCGTAGTCGAACTCGCATGCCTGACCGATCACGATCGGCCCCGACCCGATCACGCAGATCGAGTGGAGGTCGCGCCTAGCCGGCACTTGCGAGCTCCTTCACCCAGCGTTCGAGGATCGGCCAGGCGTCGTGGGGGCCTGGCCCGGCCTCGGGGTGGAACTGCACCGACTGCGCACGGAGCTCGGGAAACGAGAACCCCTCGACCGTGCCGTCGTAGAGCGAGACGTGGGTCTCCTCGGTGCCCTCCGTCGGGACGACCGCAAACCCGTGGTTCTGGCTCGTGACGAGCACGCGGCCGCTGCGCTTGTCGAGCACCGGGTGATTGGCGCCGCGGTGGCCGAACGGCAGCTTCGTCGTCTCGTGATCGGTCGCGAGCCCCATCAGCTGGTGGCCGAGGCAGATGCCGAGCATCGGCACGCGTCCGAGCGTCTCCCGGACGACGCGCGTCTCCTCGACGAGCGGCGCGGGGTCGCCGGGGCCGTTCGAGAGCAGGACACCGTCGTGTGAGGCGAGGTCGTCCGGGTCGCAGACGTGCGGGTACACGGTCACGGCCGCGCCCGCGGCTGCGAGGCGCCGGAGGATCGACCGCTTGAGGCCGTAGTCGACCACGGCGACACGCACCTGTCCCTCGTCCGAGGCGACGTACGGCGCGGGTGTCGAGACGTTGGCGACGAGCGCCGATCCTTCCATCCTCGGCTGCGCTCGCACCTGCTCGAGGGCTTCGGCGGGCACGAGCGTGCGCTCGTCGGCGACCGCCATCCCGCGCATCGCGCCCTCCTCGCGGAGGCGCAGGGTCAGGCCGCGGGTGTCGATCTCGTCGAGCGCGACGATCCCGCGCTCCGCGAGCCAGAGCGCCCAGTCCTCGCCGCCGAGGCGGCGCATCAGCACGGCGCGCGCATGGGGCGTCTCGGACTCGAGCCGACAGTCGGCGACACCGTAGTTCCCGACCATCGGCGCGGTGAAGCACACGAGCTGGCCGGCGTAGCTCGGGTCGGTCACCGTCTCCTGGTAGCCGGTCATGCCGGTCGTGAAGACCACCTCGCCGAACGCCGCGCCCTCCGCCGCGACGGAGCGCCCCGGGAAGAGCGTGCCGTCCTCGAGGAGGAGGTAGCCGGCGGCGCGCGTGCTCACGCGGCGAAGACCACCCGGCCGTCGGCCACCGTCTTGACGACGGCGCCCGTCAAGGTCCGACCGAGGAGCCACGAGTTCGCAGAGCGCGAGCGGAAGCCGTCCTCGCGAACCGTCCACTCGCTGTCGAGGTCGAGCAGGACGAGGTTCGCGCGCTCGCCGACGGCGATCCGGGGAACGGGCAGGCCGAGCGCGCGCGCCGGCCCGGCCGACATCCTCTCCAGGATCGTCGCGAGGGGCACCTCGCCCGTCCGGACGAGGAAGGTGTTGAGCGCGGCGAAGGCGGTCTCGAGGCCGATCACCCCGAACGGCGCCTCCTCGAAGGGTGCATCCTTCTCGTGTCGGGCATGAGGGGCGTGGTCGGTCGCGACGCAGTCGATCGTCCCGTCGAGCAGGCCCTCGACGAGCGCCCTGCGGTCGTCCTCGGTGCGGAGCGGCGGGTTCATCTTCACGTTCGCGTCGAGCGTACGGACCACCTCGTCGGTCGTGCAGAGGTGGTGGGGGCTCGCCTCGGCGCTCACGCGGACACCGGCCGCTCGTGCGCGCCGGACGGCATCCACCGACTCGGTCGCGGAGAGGTGCTGCAGGTGCACCGGCCGGCCTTCGTACGCGGCGAGCGCGAGGTCTCGCGCGACCATCAGGCTCTCGGCGACCGACGGCCAGCCGGTCAGCCCGAGCTCGGCCGAGATGCGTCCCTCGTGCATCTGGCCGCCGCTCGAGAGGCTCGGCTCCTCGCAGTGCAAGGCGAGCGGCCGGTCGGCGACCGCGCTGTATGCGAGCGCGCGGCGCATCAGGCCCGCCGACACGACAGGTCTTCCGTCATCGGTGAACGCGATCGCGCCCGCCGCTGCGAGCTCCGCCATCTCCGTCAGCTCCTCCCCGCGCTGACCCTTCGAGATCGCGGCGGTGAAGCCCGTCGGGATCACTGCCTCCTCGTGCGCCCGCTCGACGAGGGACTGGAGCACCGCCGCCGTGTCGACGACCGGCTCGGTGTTCGGCATCGCGACGATCGCGCAGTACCCGCCCGCGGCCGCCGCCTCCGTGCCCGAGGCGATCGTCTCCTCGTCCTCACGGCCGGGCGTGCGGAGATGAACGTGCGGGTCGACGAACGCCGGTGCGAGGACGAGGCCCTCCGGGGCCGCGGAGACGCTCTCGACCGCTGTCACGATGCCGTCCTCCACGGTCACTTTCGCCGGCCCCTCGAGCCCCGCAACAGGGTCGATCGCGCGGGCGCGGATCGTCAGCGAGTCGAGCCGCCCGTTGCGGCAGGTGAGCATCACGCGACCTCCAGCACGGATGCGGCGACCGCGCTCGGGAGCCCGGGCGCCGTCAACAGGTCGTAGAGCACCGCCATCCGCACGACGAGGCCCGAGCGCACCTGGGTCGTGACCAGCGAGGCGTCCGAGTCGGCCACGCGCGGGTCGATCTCGACTCCCCGGTTCATCGGGCCGGGATGCATGACGACCTGCCCGGGCCGCACGCGCCCGGGCGTGACGCCGTAGAGCGCCGTGTACTCGCGGAGCGACGGCACGTACGCCGCCTCCATGCGCTCGGCCTGCATGCGGAGGACGTAGACGACGTCCGCGTCGGCGATCGTCTCGATCGAGTGGCTGACCGAGCAGCCGAGGGCCTCGATGCCCCGCGGCAGCAGCGTCGGCGGGGCAACGAGGACGGCGTCCGCGCCGACCAGCACGAGCGCCTCGACGAGGGAGCGGGCGACCCGCGAATGGAGGACGTCCCCGACGATCGCGACGCTGACGCCGTCGAGGCGCCCGAGGGCCTCGCGGATCGTGTAGAGGTCGAGCAGCGCCTGCGTCGGATGCTGGTGCTTGCCGTCGCCGGCGTTCACGACGTGCGCCGCCGTCGCGCCCGCGACGAGATGGGGCGCGCCGATGTGCGGATGGCGGATCACGATCACGTCCGGGTCGTACGCGGCGAGCGTGAGCGCGGTGTCGCGCAGCGACTCGCCCTTGTCGACGGACGAGCCCGAGGCGCGGAGCACCATCGTGTCGGCCGAGAGCCGCTTCGCCGCGAGCTCGAAGCTCGACAGCGTCCGCGTCGACGACTCGTAGAAAAGGTTGACGACGAGCCTGCCGCGGAGGGTCGGCAGCTTCTTGAGCTCGCGGTCGAGCGACCGCTCGAGGCCACGGGCCGTGTCGAGGATCCGTTCGGCGTCGTCCCGCGTCAGGTCGCCGACGCCGAGGAGATGCCTCCTGTTCCGCTCGGTCATGCTCCCTCCTCCTCTCCAGCAGGCTCGAGCAGGACGCGGTCGCGCCCGTCCACCTCCACGAGCTCGACGCGCACGCGCTCGCCGAGCGCCGTGGGCAGGTTCTTGCCGACGTAGTCGGGCCGGATCGGCAGCTCACGGTGCCCTCGGTCGACGAGGACCGCGAGCTGGACACGATCCGGTCGCCCGAAGTCGAGCAGCGCGTCGATCGCCGCCCGGATCGTCCGCCCGGTGAAGAGCACATCGTCGACGAGCACGCACGTCCGGCCCTCGAGCGCGAAGTCGAGCTCTGTCCCGCGGACGACCGGATGCGTGTGACGCGGCTCTGCGCGCCCACGGACCATGACGTCGTCGCGGTGGAACGAGATGTCGACGGCTCCGAGCGCGGGCTCGACGCCGCTCCGCTCGGCGACGAGGTACTGGAGCCGCCGCGCGAGCGGGACGCCGCGCGTGTGGATCCCGACGAGCGCGAGCTCGGACAGGTCGTCGGCGCGCTCGATGAGCTCGTGCGCGAGCCGCGCCAGCGTCCGCGCCAGGCCGTCAGCGTCGAGAATCTCGCGCGCGGCGTCGCGCGCGGGTGAATCGGTGTGCATGTCGAGCTCCTTCCCGGCCTCACCGGACCGGCTTAAAGGGACGGCGCGAGTCTAGCGGGCCCGTCTGCCGGACTCCCTCCAGCACGACGACCTCGCACGGCGCAGCTCCCGGACCGCAAGGATCCCTCCGTGACCGGCTCGGAGACGGCGACGGCGGGAGCCCCCCAGGCCCGCCGCGTTCCGCACGCGGCGCTCGCGGTGGCCGGACTGGTCGTCGCGTCGACCGTGACTCGCTTCGCGGCCGCGCAGGCGTTCACCACGCCGTGGATCGCGCCCGACGAGATGGTCTACGGGATGATCGGGGAGGGTCTCTGGACCCACGGCACCCTGACGCTCCGCTCGCTCCCGTCGCCGTACTACAGCCTCCTCACGCCCGCGCTCGTCGGTGCCCCGCTCGCCGCGTTCGACCTGGACACGGGCATCCAGTGGGCTCGCCTGCTGCAGTCGCTCGCGATGTCGCTCGTCGCCGTCCCGACGTTCGCCTGGACGCGGCGTGTCGCCACGACCGGGTGGGCGATCGCCGCCGCCGCGCTGGTCCTCACCACGCCGGCGCTGCACTACGCGGGCTTCCTCATGACGGAGCCGCTGACGCTGACCGTCGTGACGGCGGCGCTCTACATGCTCGCGCGCGCGATCGCGGAGCCGTCGATGTGGCGCTACGGCGTCTTCGTCGCCTGGGCCACCGCCGCGGCCGCCGTCCGTCTCCAGGCGCTCGTCCTCCTCCCCGCGTTCCTCCTCGCGGCGGTGATCGACTCGCTCGCGGCACGCGACCGGGCGCGGCTGCGGCCGCTCCTCTGGTTCGGCGCTTTCGCGGCCTTCGCTGCCATCGTCGTCGGCATCGCGATCGTGGCCACCGGCGGCGAGCTCTCGTCGCGACGGCTGCTGGGCGCCTACACGCCGGTGGGAGAGGCGGGCGTCGTCGCGGGCGGCCGGCTCCAGGAGGTGCTGTGGCATGCCTTCGCAATCGCGGTCCTCGGGCTCGGGGCGACCGCGATCGCGACCGCCGTGGTGGCGTGGCGCGTGCTGTCCGGCCGCGACCGGGATCCGGCAACACGAGCCTTCGTCTCGACGACCCTCGCCTATGTCGGCCTGCTCGTCGTGCAGGTAGGGCTCTTCTCTGCCGTGTTCGTGGGCACGGTCGCCGAGCGGTACCTGATGACCGCGTGGCCGCCGCTCGTCGTCGGCACCGCGGTGTGGGTGTCGCGCGGCGCTCCGCGCGCGGTCTGGGTCGTCGCCGCCGTGGGAGCCGCGATCGTGGCGGGAGCAGCGCTCGTCCCGATCGACCAGCTGGCGTCTCCGACGACGCTACCGAACACCCCCACGCCGGCCGTGCTCGACGCGCTCGGAAACGGGTGGGGCCGCGCAGCGCTCGTCGTCGTGGCGCTCGCCGCCGTGGCGCTCGTCGCCCTGCTTCCGCAGCGCCTCGCGTCGGTGGCGCTGGTCGCCGTCGGCGTCGGCCTGGCGCTCCTCTCCGTCGACTCGGGCCGTCGCATCGCCGACGCCTCGGCGCACGAGCAACGGGTCGCGCTGGGGTCGGAGCCGCCCTCCTGGCTCGACGACGCGGGCGTGCGCGACGCGACGCTCCTCCTGACGGGCGATCAGCTGTGGACCACGACCGCCCGCACGATCTTCTGGAACCGCGCGATCGACGAGGCGATTCGCGTCGCGCCGGAGACGACGCCGTTTCCCCCGCTGACGACGTCGGTCGACATCGGTCCGGACGGCGTGTTGCGGACCGCCGACGGCTCCCCGCTCGACCGTGACGTCGTCGTGGCGCCGTCGACCTTCACGCTCGCGGGCGACCGCATTGCCGAGCGTCAGGTGGGCGACAGCGAGGCGCAGGGCTTCGTCGCGTGGCGGACGAACGGCCCGGTGCGGGTCGTCCTGCGGCGCGAGGGGTTCCTCCCGAACGGCGACTTCACGGGGAGGGCGCTCGTCACCGTGTACGGCTGCCGGCCGGGGACGCTCGACCTGACGATCCTCGGCAAGACCGGCGACCCCGTCGCGGTCGGGATCGACGGGATCGCGGTGGCGCAGCTCGAGACGCCGGCCGGCGCGGCCGTGACCCATCGCGTCGCGACCCCGCCGTACGCGGACGGGTCGCGACCCTGCGTCTTCGCGCTCGACAACCCCGGTTACGCCGGGTCGACGACGATCGCGTTCTCGCCGTCCTGACGCCCGCTCAGCCGGGCAGCTGGTCGTCCGGCTCGGTCAGCGCCTCGATCGCGTCGCGCGCGGCGTCGAGTGCGTCCGCCGAGACGAGGACACGCACCGGGACGTCGCCATGCGCCTCCGGATCCTCCTCGACCCCGCCCTCGAGAGCGGCCTCGATGCCCGCACGGGTCAGGAGGGCCTGCAACTCCTCCGCCTCGTCGACGCTCCCTGCGACCGCAACCTGGACGAGCTCGCTCATGCGGCGGACCCTACATCCTCTCGCGGGCCGCGTCTGCCGCCGCGCGCCACGAGCTTCGGTGCCCCGCGCTCCGGCAGCGGAACCTCGAGCAGGTCGAAGTCACGCGGGACGACCGTCTGCGGGAACAGTGCCCGGGCCTCCTCCGCGACCTCGGACACCGAGTAGCGAGCCGAGAGGTGCGTCAGCGCGAGCAAGCCGACACCCGCCTCGCGGGCGACGAGCGCCGCCTCGGCGGCGGTCGAGTGCTCGGTCTCGCGGGCCCGCGCCCGCTCGTCCGCGAGAAACGTCGCCTCGTGGACGAGCACGTCCGCTCCGTCGGCCGCTTCGACGACCGACTTCGCGGGTGCCGTGTCGCCGGTCAGCACAACCGACCTCCCGAGGCGGGCGAGCCCCACCACCTCGTCCGGCCGGACGACCCGGCCGCCCTCGAGTGTGACGGCCTCGCCGCGCTGGAGTGCGCCCCGAGCCGGCCCGTCGGGGACGCCGAGCGCGTCGGCCGCTTCGACGTCGAAGCGACCGGGTCGCCCGTCTTCGCGGAGCGCGTACCCGATCGCCCCGCCTCCGTGGATCACCGCAAAGGCCTCGATGCGGTAACCGCCGCGCTCGACGACGTCCCCCGGCCGGAGCTCGACGACCTCGAGCTCGTACGGCACGTTGCCGACGACGACGCCCAGCGCGCGGAGCAGTCCGCGCGTGCCCCGCGGGCCGTGCACTGCGACGGGCGCCTCACGGCCCCGCAGCGCGAAGGTCTTCAGCATCCCGGGCAGCCCGAGCACGTGGTCCGCGTGAAGGTGCGTGAGGAAGACGTCTTCGAGGTCGACGAGCCCGATGTCCGAGCGGAGCAGCTGTCGCTGCGTCCCCTCGCCGCAGTCGACGAGCACCCGGTCTCCGCCGCGGCGAAGGAGCGTCGCGGCCGTCCCGCGCGCGGCGGTCGGCGCGGACGCCGAGGTCCCGAGGAAGACGAGATCGAGGTCCACGGGCGCCGATCGTAACCCGCTTCGGCGGCCAGACCCGGACGCCGGTGACTCGCTAGGTCATCACCTCCCCTCAGGACGGGACGACGAGCACCTGGCCGGGCACGATCGTGGTCGACGCGAGCCGGTTGCGCTCGCGGAGCTCCCACACGCCTTCCCGCGGATCGCCCGCGAAGCGGTCGACCGCGATCGACCAGAGCGTGTCGCCGGGCTGGACGCGGTAGCGCTGCTCGGGCCCGCTCGCGCCGGATTCGCCGGCGAACAGCGCCCAGAGCACGAGGACGGCGAGCGCGACGAGCGCGATGCGTCCGATCAGGCCGGTGGCGAACATGTGTTCGATGATGACAGAACGTGTGTTCGCTGTCAAGAGCCAGAGCAACCGGCCGAAAGAGCCAGCTACCGAAGCTGCCGGACGACCGTCGTCGTGCGGGCCGAGTTCGTCTCGGCCACGAGACGCACGGCGAGCGTCACCGCCCCGCCGCGACGGGGAAGCGCGACGGTCGTGCGGCGGTTCTGCGCCACGCTCGCCGTCGCGCACGCCACCCCGATCGCGCGCGCCGCCATCACGCGTCGTGCGCTCGAAAGCGTCTGCGCCCCGGGCAGCAGGCAGACCCGAGCAGACGCCGCTTCCGCGGCGGTGAGGTCGATCGCCACGACGTCCCCGCTCACGCGCGTCACCGGTCGGGCGGCGCCCTGCACCGCGCGCACGGGTCGCCACGCCGCCGGGGCGCCGAGGCACCTGCCGTCGGCAATCGCGGCCGCAACCTCGCCCGCGGCCGGACGGATGGAGCCGTCCGCCCGGTAGAGGCCGGCCTGGAATCCGGTCCGGAGCGCGTCGTCGCGGAAGCCGAAGACGTTCACCTGGGCGATGTCCGGGTCGCAACCCGCACGGCGGACGAGCTCACCGTAGATCGCCGCCTGCGCGGCCTCGGTCGTCACCGGCACGTTCTCCGTCCCGACGTATGCGTCCACGCCCGACGTGTCCACCTGCCAACCGACCTCGTCGAGGTACAGCCGGAGGCCGTCCACGGTCGTCGGCTGCGCTGTCCCCGCGAAGGCGTCCCAGAGCGCCTGCTTGAGACGGTCGAGGTTGACGAACCCGGCGTTCGGCCAGGCGTAGCCACGGCTCAACGGATCCGTCGCCGCGTTCGGATACGGGTGGAAGCTGAGGCCGTCCATCAGCGGCCGCTCCCGACCGCTCGCGCGATACCACGAACCGAGCGCAGCGAGGAACCTGACGGGCGAGGTCGAGACGTTGCTCTTCGCCGTCGGGCGGTCGTTGCCGCGCGGCGAGAGCCCGACGCCGACCACGTTGATCGTCGGGTCGACGCCCTTGAGCGCGTCGTATCCCGCCGCGAGGAAGGGCCCGAACGAGCGGGCCGAGAGCTGTCTCGCGCGCGCGTACTGCGGGCGCCAGAAGGCCGGCTGGTTCGGCTCGTTCCCGACGACGAACTGGCGCACCTCCGGGTAGCGATGCGCGAGCTCCGCGAGCCAGGCGCCGAAGGCTTCCGGGCGGGCGAGACCTGCCTCGATCTCGCGCGGAGGATACGGATAGGTCGCAAAGACGACCGAGAGGCCGGCCGTCCGGGCTGCCGCGACGGTCAGGTCGAGGAGCGTCCGCTCCCCGAGCGCCAACGGATCGCTCGGCTGCCAGCGCACCGTGACGACCGTCTGGCGGAGCCCGAGCGCCGCCATGTCGGCATAGAACGCCGCTCCCGCATCGGGTGCGAACTTCCCGGTGTCGTCGTTCGCCCCGACGTCGGCCCCCGACGCGACCCCTGCCCAGGCCAAGGCCGCGACGACCGCGGCCGCGAGCGACCGGACGCCCCGCTGCCCCCTCTTCCCCACTGCCGCAGACCCCCATGACGACGCCGCCCGCTCCACGCCGGAGCGGCTCGCGATCCTACAGCATCACGCGGACGCGTCGAGCACGGCGTCGAGGAGCGCGTCGGCGCCGTCCCGGACGGGATCGCACGCGGGGAGCCCCGCGTCCTCCGCAGCCGCCGCAACCGCCTCCGCGGCCCCTTGCTCGTCGAGCCCGGCGGTGTTCACGGCGATTCCCGCGACGCGTGCGGGGCGGCGCGGGAGCGCCATGCGCTCGTGGAGCCGCACGAGCTCTCGAAGCGACGGGATGGGATGCCCCGGCGAGCCCTCGATCTCGGTGGCGCCTGCGCGGTGGCAGAGGACGAGCACGTGCGGGACGGAGCCGTGGTACAGCCCGAGCGTGACTCCCGAGTAGGCGGGGTGGATGAGCGACCCCTGTCCCTCGACGAGAAGGAGCTCGCCGCCGCGCCTTCGACCCTCGACCACGAGCTGCTCCGCCGCGCCGGAGAGAAAGTCCGAGACGACTGCGTCCACGGCGATCCCCCACCCGGCGATCGCGATCCCGGTCTGGCCCGTCGGGACGAAGACAGAGGCGATTCCCCGTTCGCGCGCGGCGCGATCGAGCTCGAGCGAGACGGTCATCTTCCCGATCGCACAGTCGGAGCCGACCGTGAGCACGATCCGTGCATCGACGTCGAGGTTGGCGCCCGTCGCGCAGTCGAGGCCGGGTGGCGGCCGGCGCAGGTCGCGCAGCTCTACGCCTGCGTCATCCGCGAGCGGCCGGAGCTCCGGATCGTCGGCCAGCATCTCGTGGAGGCCGTTCTCGATCGAGAGCCCCCGCTCGATACAGCGGCGCAGCAGATCGCGCCACGCGGGCGGGAAGCGGCCGCCCTGCGTCGCCACCCCGACGAGCGCGACCCGGGGGTCGTACGCGAGCGCCGTATCGACGTCGGCGACGATCGGGACACCCGCTTCGCTCTCCCCGGTCCGCGCCGAGTCGAGGATCGCCACGACGTCGGCGCGCCGATAGCGCAGCACGCCGTGCATCGTCTTCCCGTAGTGCGTGTCGGCAGAGAAGCCCTCGGCGAGGATCAGCGTGCGCTCACCCGCAGCCAAGGCCCGCCTCCCCGGACGGGACCTGCACGCCGTCGACGAACGCCGGCCCGGGTGCCGGGTCGTGGGCGAGCAAGAGATTGCCGTCGAGGTCGACGTGGTCGCACAGGGGCGCGACGGCGCAGCCGGCTGCGATCCCCAGCCCGGACTCGATCATGCACCCGAGCATCACGCCGAGCCCGAGAGCGCGTGCGGCGTGCGCCATCCTGATCGCCTCTCGAATCCCACCCGATTTCGCAAGCTTGATGTTGATGCCGTGCGCGACCTCGCGACAGGCCGCGACGTCGGTGAGCGTGTGACAGTCCTCGTCGACGTAGATCGGGATCGGCGACCGCCGCCGGAGCTCTGCGCCGCCGCCGTCTCCCTCCCGCAGCGGCTGCTCGACGTACTCGACACCCAACGACGCGAGTTCCCCGCAGGCGTCGAGCGCCTCGTCGACCGTCCACCATTCGTTCACGTCCGCCTGGAGCGGCAACCGGGTGACGCCCCGCACGGCACGGACCCGCTCGACGTCGAGGCCGTCACCCCCGCCGAGCTTGAGTTTCAACCTTTGGAACCGCGGCGCGGCGACCTCGGCGCGGCGCGCCATGTCGTCCGGGTCACCGAGCCACACGGTCCAGGACGTCGGCGGCCCGGTTCTCGGGTGGCCGAGCAGCCGGTTGACCGACAGGCCGAGCAGCTTCCCCTGGAGGTCGTGGAGGGCCGCATCGAGCGCGGACTTCGCAGCCTGCTCGCCGTCGATCCCGCCGAGCCTCGCGCCGATCTCCTCGAGGGCGAACGGGTCGTCCCCGAGCAGCTCGCCGTGACGCTCGACGAACGCGAGCGCCGACTCCGCGGTCTCACCGTAGCGCTCGATCGGCGCAGCCTCGCCGCGTCCCTCGACGCCGTCGTGCGTCACCGTGACGTGGACGACGTCAGCCCAGTCCTGCGACTCCCGGCTGATCACGAACGTCTGCGCCAGGTACAGGCGGACGATCTCGGCGCGCACCTCCATCGGCGCGAGCCTACTGGGAGATGCCTGCGACGTACGCCGCCACGTCGGCGGCCTCCTGCCCCTCGACCACACCGGCCGGCATGACACCGCGACCCGACGCGACGATCTGCTCGACCTCCGCCGGCTCCAGCCCGACGCCGCGCAGCGAGGGCCCGATTCCGCCCCTCGCGTCCATGCCGTGGCAGCCGGAGCAGTTCACGACGAAGACCTGCCGTCCCCTGAGGGGGTCGCCGGCCACGGAAGCGGCTGGTGCCGCCGCTGGGCTGAACGGATGCCACTTGGCGAGTCCGAATGTCGTCAGCGTGACGGTGACGAGCAGCAGCGGCGGCGCGACCTGTCTCTTCGTCATCAGAAGCCGAACCGCACGTTCGTGAAGTACCAGAGCGCCGAGGTGAGCCAGAGCGTTGCGAGCACCGCGGCGAGCGAGCCGCCGAGCACGGGCAGCACCCAGTGCGGATACGCCTTCCAGCGGATCACGAGCAGCTTCGCCGCCAGGACGCCGTAGACGAACGAGCCCGCGACGACGTGCGCGGTCACCCGCGCATCCGGTGTCTTCCAGCCGAGCATGGTCACGCAGTGGAAAAAGACGGGCAGCGTGAGGAGAACCGCGATCCGTCCGGACCAGCGGTGGATCCGCTTCGCCGTGGCGAACGGAAGCGGGACGACGCGGCGGAGCTTCCCCCACATCCGCGACGCGGTCAGCACTTGCACGATCGCGAGAGCGGCGGCACCCGTCGCGAACCAGGCCTTCGCGGCGATCGTCGACGAGAAGACAGTCTCGACGATGTCCGAGTACGTCGAGCTGACGTCGCCGAGCAGCACGCGTCGAGCCTACGACGAACCAGAAAGGTATGGAAGGCGGCGGTACACTGCGCTCTCCCCGGCGCCCGTAGCTCAGGGGATAGAGCGCGCGCCTCCGGAGCGCGAGGTCGCAGGTTCGATTCCTGCCGGGCGCATGAGCCGGCACACACTGGAAGTTTCGCAAACCCGGCGGCGATGCGGGGTTTGCGTTTGTTTGCAGGCGTTTCGTGCGGTCAGAGGGCCTCCACGGGCGTGACCGGAAATGCCCCGTTTGCGCACCTCGTGCCACCCCCCCCCGTGCTACCCCCGGGATCGGGCCACATCGCGCCGGCGAGCTCGCGGATCTCGTCGACCGTGAACCTGTCCAACCAGTGGTCGGGCATCGCCCGCGTGACCTTAGGCGGCTTCGCGCCGTACCTGCACCGTGAGCACTTCGGGGTCGACCCTCGCTTTCGGTGGCCGCCCCCACGCGTCTACGGACGCAGAATCGTCGG
>NZ_DATMBZ010000013.1:0-8655 GCF_035558935.1 Gaiella sp.
GCGACCGTCGCGACGGCACGCCGCGCGGCGTCGAGGTCGAGCGTCATCCGGCCGCCGAGGAAGTAGCCGGGATCGAGATAGCCGAGCACGAGGTCGGCGTCGGTGACGGTCGGCGCGGTGCCGCCGAGGCCGTAGCAGGCGGGCCCGGGCGCCGACCCGGCCGAGTCGGGGCCGACGGCGATCGTGCCGAGAGCGCTGACGCGCGCGATCGAGCCGCCGCCGACGCCGATCTCGATCATGTCGATCACCGGGACGCGCACCGGCGTCCCCGAGCCCCGCTTGAGGCGGTACCTGCGGTCGACCTCGAACTCGTCGGCGACGAGCGGGCGCCCCTCCTCGACGACGCAGAGCTTCGCCGTCGTGCCGCCCATGTCGAACGAGACCAGATCGGGGTGGCCTCCCGCTCGCCCGTAGGTCGCCGCTGCGAGCGCGCCTGCCGCGGGGCCCGACTCGAGCAGCCGGATCGGGAACCGCTTCGCGGTCTCGACCGTCGCGATCCCGCCGCTCGAGAGCATCACGTACAGCCGGCCGCCGAAGCCGCGCCGAACGAGGCGGTCGCCCAGCTCGGTGAGGTAGCGCGCCATGAGGTCCTGCACGTAGACGTTGGCGACGGTGGTCGTCGTCCGCTCGAACTCGCGGATCTCCGGCACGACCTCGGACGAGAGGGAGACCCGGAGCGCGGGCGCCGCCCGCAGGAGGGCGTCGCGGGCACGACGCTCGTGCTCCGGGTTGGTGAAGCTGTGGAGGAAGGAGACGGCGACCGCCTCGATGCCCGACTCCCCGAGCTCGCGTCCGAGTCGCTCGACGAACGGCTCGTCGAGCGCGACCGCCACCGACCCGTCCGCGAGCGTCCTCTCGGGCACGTCGAAGCGGAGGTGGCGCGGGACGAGAGCGCGGGGATTCTCGATCAGCAGGTCGTAGAGCTCGTAGCGCCGCTCGCGCCCGATCTCGACCGCGTCGCGGAACCCCTGCGTGGCGAGGAGCGCCGTCGGCGAGCCCTTGCGCTCGATGATCGCGTTCGTGACGAGCGTCGTCCCGTGCACGACGAGTTGCAGGTCGGAGAACGGGAGTCCGAGCCGCTCGAGCGTCTCTGCGAGCACGGTCTCGACCCCCTGCGAGGGGTCGTTCGGTGTCGTCAGCGTCTTGCCGACCGCGACCACGTGGTCGCGGTCGACGACGCAGAGATCCGTGAACGTCCCGCCGATGTCGACGCCGGCGCGGAGCACGTAGGCTCAGGCCGGAGCCGGCTCGGTGACCTTCGCGGGCGCGAACAGGTCGAGCAGCCGCTCGGTCTGGTGCGCGGCGGCCGGCCGGAGGATGGGCAGGTGGACGCCGACGTCGCGGAACTTCTGGACGCGGGCGAGCACCTCGTCGGGCGTGCCGCTCGCGGTCATGCCCTCCACGTACGAGTCCGGCACGGCCGCGATCAGCGCCTCCTTACCACCGCGGTTCCACGCCTCCTCGAAGACCGGGATGTCCTCCTCGCGGATGTACGGCTCGCCGACGCGCATCTTCGGCCCGGCGATGAACGGCAGCTGGATCGGGTCGAGCTTGCTCGCGACCTCCCACTTGATCGCCTGAACGGCCGCGTCGTGGTCGTCCTCGACCGAGCAGTTGATCAGCTGCGCGACCTTGAACTCGGACCAGTCGCGGCCCGCCTCCTCGGCCGACTCGCGGACGATCGCGAGCGCGTTGGCGCTGTACTCCGGCGAGCAGATCGCGTTCAGGAGGACGCCGTCGGCGATCTTGCCGGCGAGGCGCAGGCCTGGCTTGCTCGTCGCCGGCAGGTACATCGGGATGTACTTCCGCAGCGGCTCGAAGCCGAGCTCGACGTCGTCGAAGTTGACCGCCTCGCCGTGGTAGGAGACGCGCTCGCCGGTCAAGATCAGGCGGATCGCCTCGACGTACTCGCGCAGCGCGACCGACGAGTTGATGTGCTCGAGGCCGTGGCGCTTGGAGTGCGTCTGCGTGCAGGCGCCGGGCGCGAGCATGATCCTGCCGCCCGACATCTCGTCCAGCGACGCCAGGGTCTGCGCCATCACGAGCGGGCTGCGCAGCCGCACGATCTGGGTCGTGCCGAGCGTCAGCTTCGAGGTCGCGAGCGAGAACGTCGCGAGCGCCGTCGGCGAGTCGCGGTTCAGCTCGATCGTCTCGGAAAAGAACCCGATCTCGTAGCCACGACGCTCCGCCTCGGCCATCCACATGGCCATGTCCCTGTTCGTGAGGCTGGCGTCGTACCCGGTTGCGAAGCCGACTCGTTCCATCGTCCACCCCTGTTCTGGGTCGCGGCGCCCCGGGCCGGTCGTAGCGCTGCCCGCGGCGAGATGTCTTATAGTAAAGATACCTTGCCGCCCGCCGAAGTCGCTGTCAAGCTGGAGCCTCGATGAGCGGGCCGTCGATCAGCGACCGGATCGGCCGGCTGCCTCGTTCCGGCATCCGGGGGATCATGGAGCTCGCGCTCGAGCTCGAAGACGTCGTGCGCCTCGAGATCGGCGATCCCGACTTCGCGACGCCCGCACACATCGTCGATGCCGCCGCCGAGGCGGCGCGCGCCGGATTCACGCACTACTCCCCCGGCGTCGGTCTCCGGAGCCTGCGCGAGCTGATCGCCGAGAAGGTGCAGGGCCGCAACGGCCTCGTCTGCACGCCCGACGAGGTCGCCGTCACGACCGGCGCCTGCGGAGGGCTCTTCTCGACGTTCCTCGCGCTGCTCGATCCCGGCGACGAGGTGCTCGTGCCCGATCCCGGCTGGACGACCGTCGTCCCCATGGCGCTCGCGGCCGGCGTGACGCCGGTGCCCTACCGGCTCGACCGCACAGCGGACTTCGCGCTCGACCCGGGCACGGTCGAGGACCGCATCGGGCCTCGGACACGGGCGATCCTCGTCAACTCTCCGAGCAACCCGACGGGCGCGGTCGCGACGAGAGCTGCCCTCGAGGGCGTGCTCGAGCTGGCGGGCCGCCACGGGCTCTGGGTCGTCTCGGACGAATGCTACGAGGACATCGTCTTCGAGGGAGAGCACACGAGCCCGGCCGCTCTGGGCGACCGCGAGCGCGTCGTGAGCGTGTTCAGCTTCTCGAAGTCGTACGCGATGACAGGGTGGCGGGTCGGCTACGTCGTCGCCCCACCGGAGGTCGTCCGCGCCATCGTCAAGGCGCAGGAGCCCGTGGTGTCGAGCGCGTCGACGGTCTCCCAGAAGGCGGCCGAGGGCGCCCTCCTGGGGCCGCGCGACCCGATCGACGCGATGTGCGCGGCCTACCGGCGACGCCGGGATCTCGCGCTCTCGCTCCTCGACGAGGAGGGAGTCGGCTACGCACGTCCGCGGGGCGCCTTCTACGTCATGGTCGACGTCGCCCGCGCGGCAGAGCCCTCGGAGGCGTTCGCGTTGCGCCTCCTGCGGGAGCGGCACGTTGCGGTGGTCCCCGGCAGCGCATTCGGCGACGGCGCAGAGGGGATGGTGCGCGTCTCACTCGCGGCGTCCGAGGAAGCGATCCGGAGCGGGCTCGAGCGGCTCGCGACCGAGCTCGAGAGAGCGTCAGGCGGAGAGCGCGCGGCCGCCCGGAGCTGAGGAGGATCCCGATGGACGTCCAGGAGACGATGGCCCACACCCGGAACGGGCCGCAGGACTACGCGGGCTCCGTGCTCACCGCCGTCAAGGCGCGTGACCCGGGCCAGCCCGAGTTCCATCAGGCGGTGTCCGAGGTCGTGCGCTCGCTCGAGCCCGTCGTCGAGCGGCATCCGCACTATCGGACGGAGCGCGTGCTCGAGCGGCTCGTCGAGCCGGAGCGCGTCGTCTCGTTCCGCGTCGCGTGGGTGGACGACGGGGGCGAGATCCGGGTCAACCGCGGCTACCGCGTCGAGATGTCGAGTGCGATCGGCCCGTACAAGGGCGGTCTCCGCTTCCATCCGAGCGTCACGATCGGGCTGCTCAAGTTCCTCGCCTTCGAGCAGATCTTCAAGAACGCGCTCACGACCCTGCCGATGGGCGGCGGGAAGGGCGGCTCGGACTTCGACCCCCACGGACGCAGCGACGGGGAGGTGATGCGGTTCTGCCAGTCGTTCATGACCGAGCTGCAACGCCACATCGGCCCGTTCACGGACGTCCCGGCCGGCGACATCGGGGTCGGGGGCCGCGAGATCGGGTTCCTCTTCGGCCAGTACAAGCGGATCCGCAACGAGTTCAGCGGCGCCCTGACCGGCCGGGGGCTGGCCTGGGGCGGCTCGCTGATCCGCCCGGAGTCGACCGGGTACGGGTGCGTGTACTTCGCCGAGGAGATGCTCGCGACCCGCGGCGACGCCCTCGAGGGCAAGGCCTGCCTCGTCTCGGGAAGCGGCAACGTCGCGCAGTACGCGGTGGAGAAGCTGATCGAGGTGGGGGCGAAGCCGGTCACGCTCTCCGACTCGGGCGGGTTCGTCCACGACCCCGACGGGATCGACCGCGAGAAGCTCGCATACGTGCTGGAGCTCAAGAACGAGCGGCGCGGCCGGATCCGCGAGTATGCGGAGCGCTTCCCGCGCGCGGTCTTCGTCCCGGCCGGCGGCGGCGACGCCAACCCGTTGTGGGCCGTCCAGGCCGACTGCGCGTTTCCCTGCGCGACCGAGAACGAGATCTCGGGCGCGGACGCGGCAGCGCTGGTGGCGAACGGCGTGACGGTCGTCTGCGAGGGCGCGAACATGCCGACGACGCCGGAGGGCGTCGAGCGGTTCCTCGCCGCAGGCGTCCTCTACGGCCCCGGGAAGGCGGCGAACGCCGGCGGTGTCGCCGTCTCGGGGCTCGAGCTGTCTCAGGGTGCGCTGCGGCTCAAGTGGTCGCGTGACGAGGTCGACGCGCGGCTGCGCGAGATCATGCGCTCGATCCACGCCCAGTGCCGAGAGACGGCGGCCGAGTACGGACGGGAGGGAAACTACGTCGACGGCGCGAACATCGCGGGCTTCGTGAAGGTCGCGGACGCGATGCTCGACCAGGGGGTCGTCTGAGCTCCCCTCTCCACAGCCGGCCGCACGCCGTACAGAGCCCGTGCAAAGCCGCGGAGCGCAAGAGCGCGCACATCGCAGTCTGCCTCGAGCATCCGGTGGAGTTCCAGACGCGCACGACCGGCCTCGAGCGGTACGACCTGCCCTACAGGGCGCTGCCCGAGACCGACCTCGCCGCGATTCGCACCGACGTGCGGCTCTTCGGCCGCCGGCTGCGGGCGCCGCTCGTGATCGGCGCGATGACGGGCGGCGCCGGAGCGTCGGCGTCGATCAACCGGAATCTCGCCCGTGCCGCGCAGGAGTTGGGGCTCGGGATGATGCTCGGCTCCCAGCGGATCATGCTCGAGGAGCCCGCGGCGGCGGCGAGCTTCCGGGTGCGCGACGTCGCGCCCGACATCCTGCTGCTCGGGAATCTCGGCGTCGCCCAGCTCAACCGCGGATACGGCGCCGACCACGTCCGGCGCGCGATCGACGAGGTCGGCGCCGATGGGCTCGCATTCCATGCGAATCCGCTGCAGGAGGCGGTCCAGGAGGCCGGCGACGGGGACTTTCGCGGTCTCGTGCGCCGGCTGGAGGAGGTCGTCGCGGACGTCCGTGCGCCGCTCCTCCTGAAGGAGGTCGGCCACGGGCTGGACACGGACACCGTGCGTGCCGTGGCGGCCGTCGGCCTCGCCGGCCTGGACGTCGCGGGCGCGGGTGGCACCTCGTGGGCGCGCGTCGAGCAGTACGTCCGCCACGGCGAGGTCGTCCAGCCGGAGCTCGCCGAGTGGGGCATCCCGACGGCGGACGCGATCGTCGGCGCGCGCTGCCACGCTCCCGAGCTGACGCTGATCGCGTCGGGCGGCATCCGCAGCGGGCTCGACGTCGCGAAGGCGATCGCGCTGGGTGCGGACGCGGTCGCGATCGCGCTACCGCTCTTGCGACCGGCCCTCGAGTCGGCCGACGCCGTCTGCACCGCCCTCGAGCGCCTGCTCGAGGAGCTTCGAGTCGCGATGCACTGCACCGGGACGCGTGACGTCGCGGAGCTCCGCCGCGTCCACCTCCTCGTCCGGGTCGTCGTCGGCCCGTCGTAGCCGTAGCGGTCAGCGGCCTGGGACGAGGCGCCCGAGCATGTCCTTCGCGACGTGGCCGGCGACGCCCGGATTCTCCTGGAGGCGCCGCAGCGAGTACTCGTACCACTGCTGCCCGTAGGGCACGTAGATGCGGAGGGGGTGCCCCGCTGCGACGAGCTCGCGGCCTCGCTGGACACGGACGCCGAGCAGCATCTGCAGCTCGTACCCCGCCGCCTCGAGCCGCGGGATCCGGTCGAGCGTCTGGCCGAGGAGCCACTCGTCGTGCGTCGCGACCGCGACACGGCAGCCGGCGTCGACGAGCGCGTCGAGGCACGCGACGAAGCTCTTGCGGATCACTTCCCGCTCCTGGAACGCGATCGCGGACGGCTCGACGTAGATCCCCTTGCAGAGGCGCACGCTCGGCCGCAGGTCGGAGAGCGCCTCGATGTCGCCGAGCGTGCGGCGCAGCGCGGCCTGGAGCACGATCCCGACGCCGTCCTGACCGTCCTCGCGGAGCGACCGGTAGAGCTCGAGCGTCGCGTCGGTCGTGCTCGAGTCCTCCATGTCGATCCGGACGAAGATCTTGCGGGCCGACGCGTCGCGCAGAACCTCTGTGAGCAGGGCGCGGCAGAGCTCGGGATCGACGTGGAGGCCCAGTGCCGTCAGCTTCACGGAGACGTTCGCGTCGAGCCCGTCCGTCGAGATCGCGGCGAGCGCCTCGTGGTAGGCGGCCGCGATCGTCTCGGCGGACTCGGGGTGTGTGATCTCCTCGCCGAGTACGTCGACCGTCGCGCTCATCCCGTTCGCGTTGAGCTCCGAGACGACGCGCCGGGCGTCCTCGAGCGTCGCGCCGGCGATGTACGGAGCCGCGACCCTTCCCACGATCGACCGCGGCACGACCGGAAGCGCGCGTGCGACAGCGTGGTCGAACAGCCTCACGGGCGGGGATCGTAGTCGGAACACCGCGTTCGCCCGGCGGCTTCGGGCGGTGGGTTACTCGCGCATGAAGCCCTGGCGGGCGGCGGAGACCAGCGCCACCGCCTCGGGGAACAGGACGCGCATCGCGTCGCGCAGCTGGAGCGCCTGCTCGGCGGCCGTCCCCGACGGCGACACCTGGGCGAGCGCGGCCTGGGTCAGCTCGACGGCCGTGGAGAGCGTGAGCGTCGCGAACTGCTCGCGCTGCGCCTCCTTGACACCCTCGGCCTGCTGCTCCGCGAAGTCCCGCAGGCCGCGCAGGATCTCCTCCGGGTCGCCGCCGAACGGGAAGAAGCCTCCGCCTTCCATGCGTCCAGGCTACTGAAGCGGGCCCCGGTAGGCGCGCTCGACGTCGGCCCAGAGGGCGTCGGCTACCTGGGCCGCGCTACGCATGGCGGCGCTGAAGGGCGAGGACGCCGTCGGATCGAGGGCTGTCTCGAGGCGGCGCGCGGCCTGGCCGATCTCGTCCAGCCGCTGCGCCGTCGCGAGCTGCGGCGGCGTGCCGAGCACGTGCTGCAGGTCGCGCGCTGCCGCCACCGCCTCCTCGATCCCGTCGGGCGCTTCGGTGATCCGGAGCGCGACGAGCTGCGCGCGCAGCTCGTCGAGGTCGCCCGGGAACGCCGCCTCCTCCGCAACCTCGCACAACGCGGCAATCGAGACCGCGTCGCGGACGTCGCGCCGGTCGTCGAGCGCGTGGCCCTCCCCGTCGAGCGCGAGCCAGCTCCGCTCGCCGTCGCTCCCCTCGAACGCGCAGACGTAGACGCGACGGCCGGCCGCGGCCTCGGTAGGCAGGACGCCGCTCACCCGATCGCCGTCGGCCTGCGTCGCGGCCTCCCTCGCCGCGCGCTCGAGGTCGTCAGCGAGGGCCACCGTGCCAGGATAGGGCCGCATGCTCTCCGAGCGACGCCGCCACGCCCGTGCCCTCTTCGCGCCGCTCGGCCCGACGTACGACCGGGTGGGAGCGGTGCTCTCGTTCGGCCAGGACCCGCGCTGGCGGCGGTTCCTCGTCGACCGGCTCCCGCGAGACGGCGGGCAGGTCCTCGACGTGGCCACCGGCACGGGCCTGGTGGCGCAGGCGCTGCTCGCCCGCGGGTTCCGCGTCACGGGCCTCGACCAGAGCCCCGAGATGCTCGCTTGCGCGCGCGAGCGTTTCGGTGACCGCGTCGAGCTGGTCGAGGGCTCGGCCGACGAGCTGCCGTTCGACGACGCGTCGTTCGACCACCTCACGTTCACCTACCTGCTGCGCTACGTGGACGATCCCGGGGCGACGCTGGCGGAGCTGGCGCGCGTGGTGAAACCGGGCGGGCGGATCGCCTCGCTCGAGTTCGGAGTCCCCGCGCCGCCGCTCTGGCTACCGCTCTGGCGCCTCTACACCCGAGTTGGCTTGCCGGGCCTGGGTCGCCTGTTCGGTCGCAACTGGTACGAGGTGGGCCGCTTCCTGGGACCGAGCATCGAGGGCCTGTACGAGCGGTGGCCGCTCGGGCGCCAGCTCGAGCTCTGGCAGGACGCCGGCATCTCGCGGGTGCGCCAGCGGCTCATGAGCCTTGGCGGTGGGGTGGTGACGTGGGGCATCCGCGATGAATGAGGCGGCTGAGCGGCCCGCTTTCTACGCGCTGCGCACTGGAGGATGGCGCGACCTCGTCACCCTGCTGCA